>JAHECB010000036.1 GCA_024641925.1 Betaproteobacteria bacterium | reverse complement strand
TCAAACTTTCCGAACGGATCAGGGGTAATGGCCATCAGCGGTGGCTCGCGCGTCGAGTTGGTGGCCGACACCAACAAGGCGCTGTTTCAGGTCGGCCGCGAGGGCACCGGCACGGTCACCCTGAACAACGGCCATGTCGACACTGGCGCCACTGGCGCGGTGCAGCTGGGCGCACAAAGCGGTGGAGTCGGCAGCTTGACCATGGCCAGCGGCTCAACCCTCACCGCCGGCTTCGTGGGCGTGGGCCGCCGCCGCGAGGCCGACCTGAGCGACGTGAATGGAGGCGTCGGCACCCTCATCGTCAACAACAGCACCATCAACACCACGACCCTGGTGATCGGCAGCGCGGGCTACGTGGGCGGCAGCGGCACCATCAACGGCAGCGTCATCAACTACGGCACCTTCAACCCCGGCAATTCGCCGGGCACCATGCTCATTCAAGGCGGCTACACAGCCGGTGTGGGCGGGCGCCTGATTCTGGAAGTGGAGAGCGACGGCCTGGGCGGCTTCCTGACCGACCAGGTCATCTTTGGCAGCGGCAGCACGGTCAACCTGACGGGGCTGACGATCGAGTTCAAGTTCCTGGGCAACACCAACCCGCTGGACTTCAACGGCAGCGGCCAGTTCGATGTCGATACCTTCTTGCGTTTGCAAGATGGCAGCGGCGGCACGATGGCGCTGGCCGATTCGGCCTTTGACACTGTGCTGTTCCAGGCCTCGGCCGATGCGTTCACCATCAACAACTTCAGCTACAGCGCCGGCGCCGGCGTCGACCCCAGCCTGAACGTGACGGCCGTGCCCGAGCCCGGCACCTGGCTGATGATGGCGCTGGGTCTGGTGGCACTGGCTGCGCGCACACGGCGCACCCAGGCCGCCACACCCTGCGTCGCTTGAGTCAGCGCTTGATTCAGCGCCCGGCCCGCCACCTAAATCGACGCGGCTGCAGGGAAGAGCCAAGCCTCCCGATCCAGGTGAGGACCACGCCGGCAGCCCGCTGCCCGCCTATGCGCGCCAGCGCCAGCCCGGCGCTGAGGCCGACGAACCGCGGTGACGCAATGCGTGTACAGACTGGCGTCGATGTAGACGGCGGTGCGCAGGTTTTTGCTCATGCGGGTGGGGGCTTTGGATAGGGTCCAACGGCCTTGCCGTGGACTGCCGAAGCCCCCGCGGCGGCACAATAGCCGCATGATGTCATCCACGCTTCAGGACTTCATCCATCAGGCCAAAGTGCGCAGCAGCGGGCAGTGTGAACCGGCCGACTGTGTGCTGGCGCTGGCACCGCTGGTACTGGACCTGATCAACCAGGCGGATGATTTCCTGACGCCCGAACACTACCGCTGCGATGCGGCCGGTTACACCCGCAACCTGATTTACTGCGCACCTGACCAGAGCCTGTCGCTGTACGCCATCGTCTGGCTGCCTGGCCAATGGACACCCGTTCACGACCATGGCAGCTGGGGTGTGGTGGGTGTGCTGGAAGGGGTGCTGGAAGAACGCAGTTATGTGCGTTTGTCGGCCGACCGTGGTGCTGATGAAGGCATCGACCTGACCCGGGGTGGTGCGGTGCTGCTGGCCCGCGGATCAGTGACCAGCTTTGTGCCCAACCCGGACCATATCCACGTCACCGGCGTGCCCGACGACCGACCACGCGCCGTCAGCCTGCACCTGTATGGCCGGACCATGAGCGACTTCAACCTGTACGACGTGCCGGGCCGTACGCGCCGCCGCATTCAGGTGGCGCACAACGAGAGCTGAATTCCAGTCGGGGGATACAAGGCCATGGCACGGCGAGGTCGTCAGTGGGGCCTTGGACTCCAAGCTGAAGTGACACCGCCTGCTTTGTTCGTGTCGCGACCTGATTTTGGCCACATTCAAGTCTGATACGTGCCCATAATGCGTCGCCACTTTCCGCGGTCGCACGCACTGGCCGCAAACGCTGTCGACAATCTGGGTTCGACAAACTTCAATCGTTTCGCATTCAGGAGGCTTTATGGCCAGGACGATCATTCAACGCGTTGCGGCATCCGCTTGTGTTGGCTTTCTTTTTTCGGCAGTTTCGACCGCCGTGCTGGCCGACCACGCCTGGGCGACCTACCACTGGGCCAGAACGTCGAACCCGTTCACCTTGAAGCTGGGCAACAACATGACCACAACCAGCTGGGTCGAGCACTTGAACACGACGGTTCAAGACTGGAACTCCGGCGGCACACCGCTGATGACCAGCGTGGTGGATGGGACTGCCGGCAAGCGCTGCAAGATGGTCGCCGGCACCACGCAGGTCTGCAACGGCAAATATGGCAACAACGGCTGGCTCGGGCTGGCGTCGATCAACATCACGGGCGGCACCCACATCACCCAGGGGTCGGCCAAGATGAACGACACGTATTTCGGCACGGCCACCTACAACAATCCCAATGAAAAACTGCACGTCGTGTGTCAGGAGGTGGCGCATACCTTTGGCCTGGGCCATACCTCAGAAGATGGCAGTTCGCAGAACACCTGCATGGACTACTTCTCGAACACGGGGAGCAATGCAGGCAGCACCCTGAGCACCAAACCCAACACACATGACTTCTATCAGCTGAATGTCATCTATGGACATCTGGACAGCACCAGCACGGTGGCCCAGATCGCAGAGGAGGTCGCCGCCATGGGGCACGGGCCTTCAGCCGTTGGCCGGGACATCAGCGACGACCCGAACAGTTGGGGCCAGCTGGTCCGCCAGTCGGCCAACGGCCGCAGCTCGACCTACGAGCGCGAAAACGCTGATGGATCGCGGAACATCACCCATGTCTTCTGGACGAACGAAGCCGCCGCCCGGTGCCCTGCCTGTGATCACCGCCACGACCGCTGACGGCCGCAGTTGACGGCCCCCTGATGCTGCAGATCGGGTTGGCGAAAGGGTGAAACCCCTTACCTGGCCTTGGTCGGCAAGCGTGCAAAAAGCGCCGTGCCCCAGTGGGACCTGGGTGCAGTGCTGCGTCAGCGCGTCGACTTGCTACGCACTGGGTACCGGCGGGCCGTCCACCAGCGCTTGATTCGGCCGATGTCGGGCCGTGCGCATGGGGTTGAAGCACTTGCTGGCGACCCGCTTCAGCCCGCGACGCGCCCTTCCACGTAAAACAAGGTGCAGTGAAAATACACCGTGGGGTCTGCAAAGCGCAGCAGAAATTGCCGCTGCACATCAAGCGCTGCCGCTTCCGACCCAAACAGGCGGGCCGAAAAAGCGCGGGTGGCGTTCCACTGCACCTCCATGTTCCATTGCCGCTCGGCGTCACCGCCCAGGCCTGAGTAGGCCTTGTCGGGCAGGGTGTGGATGCTGATGTCGGTCAGGCCGGCGCCCAGGAACAGGCTGGGCAGTTTTCGCCCGATCCAGTTGTCGAAACCCATTTCCGCCTTGGCCGCGTCAAACCAGCGCTGGATATTGGATTGCACGACCGGGTCTTCAGGGAAGTGCTGCAGCAAAAAGCCGTCGAAGTTGGCCGCAACAACCCGCCCGCCCGGCCGCGCCACCCGGACAAATTCGGTCAATACCGCTGCGGGGTTCTTGATCCACTGCAGCACGTGTTTGGACCAGACCACATCGAAGCTGCTGTTCTCGAAAGGCAATTCCAGCAGGTTGCCTTCGACAAATTCGATGTTGTGGCTGCCTTCGGCTTGGGCCCTGCGTTGCGCGTAGTTGATGTAGCGCGGCTCCCGGTCGATGCCGGTGGCCCGCCCCTGTGGCACCGCGGCGGCGATGGTGCGGGTGATTTGCCCGGAGCCGCAGCCTGCATCCAGCACCCGGTCTGCAGCGCCCAGCGCCAGATGCGTCAGATCGTCCGCGGTGCCGTAGATGGCGGCTTGGCGTTCGAGCCGCAGCATTTCGGCATCGGAGTCGATGAGGTAGCTGTCGGTGGACTGCAGGTTTTTTTCGTTCATCGTGCGCCCTAGCGGATCAGGTCGATGAAGGCTATCCGAACCGGCGCGGCCGTCCAAACACCCTGGGAACAGCCCTCACCACCGGTTGCGCAGTTCCCGCAGCTTGACAAACACCGTCTGCGGATCGGGGTCGTCGGGCAGGTCAGGGTAGGCCACCTTCAGCGCGGCGATGACGCTTTCACTGCGCAGGCGCAAAAAAGTGTTGATCTGCTTTTCCTGGCCCAGCGTGGTGACCATGGCCGTGGCCGGGTCTTGTTCTTCCGCGGTCGGCAGCAAGTCCATCGCGGCCTGGTTGTCGGGCTCGCGCGCCAGCGTGAAACGCAGGTTGTTTTCGATGTAGTCGTGGCCCGGGTAGATCTGGGTGTTGTCGGGCAGGCGGGCCAGCTGGTTCATGAAGGTCTGGTACAGCAACTCGGCACTGCCGCCGTTGTGGCAGTTGCCGGCGCCGGCGTTGAACAAGGTGTCGCCGGAAAACAGCGCGGGCCGGTCGGTGTGGGAGCGCAGGCAGATGTGGCACATCGTGTGCCCGGGTGTGTCCAGGCACTCCAGCTCCACCGTCTTGCCCACCTTGATCAGGTCACCCGCCTTCACCCCGCGGTCCACGCCGCTGATGCGGGCGCCGGCCTGGTGGTGGGCAATCACCTTGGCGCCCGTGGCCGCCACCACGGCCGCGTTGCCGCCCGTGTGGTCGTGGTGTTCATGCGTGTTCAGAATTTGCGTGATCTGCCAGCCCTTGTCCTTGGCTGCGGCCAGGCACTTGGCATGGTCCAGCGGGTCGATGGCCAGGGCTTCGCCGGTTTCGGGGCAGGCGATCAGGTAGTTGTAGTTGCGGTATGCGTTTCCAGTCCAGATGCGTTCGACGATCACGGTGTCTCCTTCGGGATCAGGTTCATGCCAGGAAGCCCGGCGCGATGGCGTGGCGCCGCCGGTGCGGCCATCGTACGATTGTGGGCTGCCGCATCACCCTAACCAAGCCCACCACCATGCTGCCCAAGCTGACCCCGCTGCCCGACCCCACCAGCGCCCACGCTGAACTGAACCCGGCCCCCCGCCTGCTGATGGGCCCTGGCCCCATCAACGCTGACCCGCGCGTGCTGAAGGCCATGTCGACCCAGTTGCTGGGCCAGTTCGACCCGCAGTTCCGCCGCATGATGCGCGAGACCATGGCGCTGTACCGCGCTTTTTTTGAAACCCAGAACGACTGGACGCTGGTGCTGGACGGCACGGCGCGTGCCGCCATCGAGATGGTCATGCTGTCGGCTATCGAACCCGGGCAGAAGGTGCTGGTGTGCAGCTTTGGCCGCTTTGGCCAGCTGCTGAACGAAATTGCGCTGCGCTGCGGCGCCGAGGTCCGGGTGCTGCAGGCGCCCTGGGGCACGGTGTTTGACCTGGCGCAGATCGAAGCCGCCATCAAGGACTTTTCGCCCCGCCTGGTGGCCGTGTGCCAGGGCGACACCAGCACCACCATGTTGCAGCCGCTGGCGGGGCTGGGCGAGATCTGCCACCGCCACGGCGCCTTGCTGCAGGTGGACGCCACGGCATCCTGTGGCGGCACACCCTTGCCGGTGGACGCTTGGCAAATTGACGCCGTCACCGCCGGTTTGCAGAAGTGTTTGGCGGGGCCTTCAGGTGCCGGGCCCATCACGCTGTCTGACGCCATGGCGCGTTGCATCTATGCCCGCCGCCACATCGAAGAAGGCCTGCAACCGGCCGACTACAAACCCGGCGCGGGAAAGCGCATCGCGTCCAACTACATGGACATGGCGATGATCATGGACTACTGGAGCGACGCCGGCCTGAACCACCACACCGAAGCCACCACCATGCTGTACGGCGCGCGGGAATGTGCGCGCATCTTTGTGCAGGAAGGGCTGCCGCAGGTTTACGCCCGCCACGCCGCGGCGTCCACCGCTGTGGTGGCCGGTGTGCAGGCCATGAACTTGCAGGTGTACGGCGACGTGGCGAACAAGATGCCCAACGTCACCGGTGTGGTCATCCCTGACGGCATCAACGGCGAGAAGGTGCGCGGCGCGCTGCTGAACCACTTCAACATCGAGATCGGCACCAGCTTCGGCCCGCTGGCCGGCAAGGTGTGGCGCATCGGCGCCATGGGCTACAACGCGCGGCCTGACGCCGTGATGCAGACCCTGGGTGCGCTGGACGTGGTGCTGGCCGCCGAAGGCCACCACTTTGCGCGCGGCGCGGGGGTGGATGCGGCTTACGCGGTATATCAATCCGCTTCGGCTTGATCACTTCAGGCGCTGAAGGCGTTATCGTGGACCCTGATCCGGCACCCCGCCGGTACAGCCCACACCAAGCGCCGTGAATTCACTGGACTACCAACGCGCCACCTCGCTGGCGCAGGCCCGGCAAGCCCTGGCCGACGACGATCAAGCCCAACTGCTGGCCGGCGGCATGACGCTGATACCGGTGCTGAAACACCGGCTGGCGGCGCCGTCGATGCTGGTGGACATTGCCCACCTGCCCGAGTTGCGCGGCATCCGGATGCAGGGCCAGCACCTGCACATCGGCGCCGCCATGCGCCACGCCGAAGTCGCCGCTGATGCCTTGGTGCAAAAGACGCTGCCCAGTCTGGCGGCGCTGGCCGGTGACATTGGCGACGCGCAGGTGCGCGCCCGCGGCACGCTGGGCGGTTCGGTGGCCAACAACGACCCTGCCGCCGACTATCCCGCGGCGCTGCTGGCCTTGAACGCGGTGGTGGTGACGTCGCAGCGCGAAATTGCCGCCGCTGATTTTTTCATCGCCATGTTCACCACCGCGCTGGAGCCGGGTGAAATCATCACTGCCGTGCGTTTTGCGGTGCCCGTGCGGGCGGCCTACGCCAAGTTTGCGCACCCGGCCACGGGTTACGCCATGGCGGGCATCTTCGCAGCCGACTTTGGTGGTGGTGGCCAGCGCGTGGCCGTCACCGGCGCCGTCAGTGGTGTGCGGCGCTGGCCTGCCGCTGAAGCCGCCTGGGCTGCGGGTGAAAAAACCGCCACGCTCGATTCGCCCGACCTGCTGGACGACATCCACGCCCCCGGCGCCTACCGCGCGCAACTGGCCACGCTGATGTTCGAACAAGCGCTTTTGCAGCTGGTTTGACCGTCATCGCAAACTTCCACAAAGACACACCATGAAGATCACCCTGCAGATCAACGGCCAGGACACCACTGCCGACGTCGAAGCGCGCACCTTGCTGTCCAGCTTCGTGCGTGAACACGCCGGCCTGACCGGCACCCACGTGGGCTGCGACACCAGCCAGTGCGGCTGCTGCACGGTGCTGCTGGACGGCACGGCGGTGAAGTCGTGCAGCATGCTGGCGGTACAAGCGCAAGGCAGTGCCATCACCACCATCGAAGGCCTGGCGGGTGCCAGCGGCTTGCACCCGGTGCAGTCGGCGTTCACCGCTTGCCACGCATTGCAATGCGGCTTTTGCACGCCCGGCATGATCATGTCCACGGTCAGCCTGCTGAAAGAACATCCGCGCCCCACCGACGAGCAGATTGCCAAGGGTCTGGCTGGCAACCTGTGCCGCTGCACCGGCTACATCAACATCGCCAAGGCCGTGAAACAGGCGGCGGCGGTGATGACACCCGATGCTGCCGCCCCCGCAGGAGCCACACGATGAACACAACCGCGGCTACGCCCGCCGTGACGGCACCCGACAACAACACCCACTATGCACGCCGCGAAGACCACGCGCTGATCACCGGACAGGGCCGCTACACCGCCGACAACCTGATACCCGGTGCGCTGCACGCCTACGTCATCCGCTCCATTCATGCTCACGCCCGCATCACGCGTCTGGACCTGTCGGCCGTGCGTTCGGCGCCCGGCGTGCAGGCCGTGCTGACGGCTGAAGACGTGGCTGCGTTTGGCGCCACCGCCATCCCGCATGCGCTGGCCGTGAAAAGCAGGGACGGCACGCCGCAGAAGGTGGTGCGCATGCCTTTGCTGGCGTCCGACGCCGTGCACTTTGCCGGCCAGCCGCTGGCGGTGGTGATTGCCGATACCGCCTATGCGGCGCAGGACGCCGCCGAACTGGCCGACGTCGACTATGAAGCGTTGGACGCCGTGACCACGCTGGACGCTGCGCTGGCCTCCGGCGCGCCCACCCTGCACGCCGACGCCCCGGGCAACCTGTCGGCGCATTACGCCCACGGCGACGCCGCGGCGGTGGATGCGGCCTTCAGCCAGGCCGCGCACGTCAGCCGCATGAAGGTGGTCAGCCAGCGCCTGATCGGCATGCCCATGGAACCGCGCGCCGTGGTGGTGGTGCATGACGAAGCCCGCAATCTGACGCTGGTGCACACCCCCACGCAGGGCATGCTGGGCATGAAGGCCAACCTGGCGGCCGTGACCGGTCTGCCCCCCGAACAACTGGAAGTGGTCACGCGTGACGTGGGGGGCTCGTTTGGCCTGCGCGGCGCACCGTATACCGAGCATGCGCTGCTGGTCATCGCAGCCCGCCAGCTCAAGCGCCCGGTGCGTTGGGTGGGCGGGCGCGGTGAGGTGTTCCTGAGCGACTGGCATGGCCGTGCGCTGACACTGGACGGCGAAGTGGCGCTGGACAAGGCAGGCCGTATCCTGGCCATCCGCTTCCACGACCAGGCCGACCTGGGCGCCTACAACTGCTACTTCAGCACCTTCATCGGCGCGCGCAACCTCAGCATCACCATGGGCGGTGTGTACAAGGTGCCGGCGCTGTACATGGAATCGAAACTGGTGTTCACCAACACCGTGCCGGTGTCGGCCTACCGCGGTGCGGGCCGGCCCGACATTGCCTACGCCATCGAACGCTTGATCGACCATGCCGCGCACGAACACGGTTTTGACCCGGTGGCCCTGCGGCGCTTGAATTTCATACCGCCGCAGGAATTTCCGTACAAGACCGCCAATGGCACTACCTACGACCATTGCGACTTTGCGCGTGTCATGGACCGTGCGCTGGCCTTGTCCGACTGGGCCGGTTTTGCGCAGCGCCTGGCGGCGTCAAAAGCGCAAGGCCGCCTGCGGGGCATCGGCCTGGCCAGTTACCTGGAGGCTTCTGGGGCCGGCGGTGCCGCCAAGGACCAGGTGCAGGGCGAGTTTTCCGCTGACGGCCTGTTGATGGTCTATGGCGTATCGGGCAGTTCCGGCCAGGGCCACGAAGCGTCATTTGCGCAGATCATTGAAACAAGCCTGGGCCTGCCGGCCAGCCAGGTGCGTTACCGCGCGGGCGACCCCAGCCGCAGCCTGATCGGCAACGGCACTGGCGGCTCACGGTCCTTGTACGGCACCGGCAGTGCGGTGCTGGACCTGTGCCACCGCCTGGCCGATGCCGCCAAGCCGCTGCTGGCCGCGCGCTGGGGCTGTGCGCTTGAAGAGGTGCAGTTTGAAAAAGGTCAGTGGCAGCGTGCCGGCGCAGCGGCGGCCGCACAGACCCTGAGCACGCCCGAACTCATCAACAGCCTGACGCCGGCGCAATTGCAGTCGGTGAAGGCCACCGGCGAAGCGGCCTCGGGCATGACCTTCCCCAACGGCTGCCACATTGCCGAAGTGGAGATCGACCCGCGCAGTGGTGTCTCGCAACTGTTGAACTACACCGCCGTGGACGACCTGGGCACCGTGATTTCGCCGCAACTGGTGGAAGGCCAGGTGCACGGCGGCGTGGTGCAGGGCTGGGGCCAGGCCTTCTGCGAACAGGCCGTCTACGACAGCGGCGGGCAGTTGTTGTCCGGCTCGCTGATGGACTACGCCATGCCGCGCCTGGGCTGCGTGCCCCACATGGTCCGTGAAACCGTGCAGGTGGACACCACCTTGAACCTGCTGGGTGCCAAGGGGGTGGGTGAAGCCGGTTGCAGTGGGTCCTTGCCTGCGTTGGCGAACGCCGTCATCGGGGCGCTGCGGCCGCTGGGCATCACGGGCATGGACATGCCGTACACGGCGCCCAAGGTGTGGGCTGCGGTCAAGGCGCTACAAGGCGGCTGAGCGCAAAGCTGTTGTTCCAGATGTTCCAGGGGCCAGATCGAGCCGAGGTCTGCTGATCTGCGGTCAGCCCAAAGTGTGCTGGCGGGCAGCGCGCACGACGCGGTTGCAGGCAGTGGCATTCAATGCATTTCGGCCTCAGACAGGGTACGCGGTGATGACTTGGTAGTTCGCCCCACTGGTGCCACCCAGGACCACGGCCATCTGGCCTGTTGACCGGTAGGGCTTGCCCAGCGAATCCGTCATACCGCCGTAAGGGTCTGGAATCGGGCCTCGAACGATCGCGACCTGACTGCCCATGTGCGCGCCGCTTTGCTGCACTTCAATGGTCCAGTGCAAGGTCTCGACAGACCAGAAGAACTTCTTCAGAAGCTGGTTCAAGTGCGTCTTGTAGTCGAGCTTGTTCAAGCCCGTTTTTTTGAGGTCAGTGATCGGCACCTGCACGGTGTACTGAACTTCGCGCGTGATCATCGCGCTCGCTGTTGTCGCGGCCCCCTTCTTCTTGCCGCCGGACATCATGGCCGAACTCAGCGAAGGAAAATTCTCTTCCTTCTTGGTGGGGTCGGGTACGCTTTCGGTGCGCACCTTGTTGACCGTCTCTGTTTCGTCCACCGTGAAGTAACCACAGGGGCGCTCAAGTCTTGACTTGGCCGTCTGCATGTCGAAGTGATCACTGTCCTTCATGTGCAGCGTCTGTTTGGTGACGTAATTGATATTGATGGCATTCACCATCGCCAAGACATCTCCGTCATCCATTTTTTGGCTCCATTCTTTAGTAGAGGGCAGTCTCAGGCGCTGCTGGATACTTGTCAAGCGAAGCTATCCGAAGAAGGCGCCTTTTCCGGTCCCGCTCGATGCTTTCTGGGCGTCGGCCGTGCTGCGCGATGGCAATCACCAGGCGACCCGTCGCGGCATTCGGCCGTCGCCAGATGTGCCCGTCGGGTGTCGGTCGTCACTGTTTCGGCACACGGCGGCATGTGCGCACTTGCGGTGTTCAGCAGTCCCGCGGATCCGCAACGCCACCAAGGGCGGGCCGACGCCAGAACCACCACCTCACACCGGAAAGATGTGCCGGTGCGGCCTGATGTTCAGGGCTGACCCACAGGCTGCTCAGGGCTGGCGTCGGTACACCCGCACGTAGTCGACTTCCATCTGCTGTGTCGTGAACGCGGGGTCTACAGCGCCGCCCAGGTCACCGCCGATCGCCAGATTCAGAATCAGGTACTGAGGGTTGTCGAAGGGCCAGCGCGTCGTGTCGCCGTTTTTCGGGTTGTCGAACGCGAAATAGATGCGGTCGTTGACGCCGATCTGGATGCGGTCTGCGGTCCACGTCAGCTGGTAGTTTTGAAAAGCAGTGCAGGCATCAGGCAAGGCGGTGCTGGCGCCACGGCCGACGCCCACGCTGCCGTTGAAGTAGTTGTAAGCCCGCGTGTGCACGGTGCCCATCACCTGCGACTTGTTCTGCCCGGTCTGTTCAAGAATGTCGATCTCGCCGTCGTCGGGCCAGCGCCCGCCAGTGCCCAGCATCCAGATCGCCGGCCAGGTGCCCTGGCCGCAAGGCAACTTGGCGCGCACTTCGATGAATCCGTAGGTCCAGCTGGCCCGGTCGCGTGTCACCAGCCGCGCCGAGGTGTAGCGTTGACCGCCGTAGTCTGCCGCCGTGGTCAGGGATTCCTTGCGTGCCGTGATGATCAGCCGGCCGCCCTCAACCCGGGCGTTGTCCAGCCGGCTGCGCGCGTAGTACTGCAGTTCGTTGTTGAACCAGCCCAGTCGGTTGCGGTCGGTGTCGTAGTCCCACTTCGTGGCGTCGGGCAGGCCATCGACGTTGAACTCGTCAGCCCACGCCAGTGTCCAGCCGGTCAGGCGCAGGTCAAAAGGCACGGCCATACTGGCTGCTGTGGTGTTGACGTTGCCCGCCAGATCGCTGATTCGGCCCGCAGCCAGGCTGACGCTCGCGGTGCCGTTGGCGCCGGCCGCCGGTGTGACCACCAGGGTGTAGCGCAGCCCATCTACCGGGGTCAGCGGCCCGGCGGTGCCCCCAGCGACCACCAGGTCGTCGCCCGTGAAGCTGGCGCCCAGATCTTCGCTGGCCGTGAACGTGAAGGTCACCGGGCCATCGGCGGTCAGGCCGGTTGCGCTGCTGCTGATGGTGACGGTGGGTGCCACGGTGTCGCCAGGCAGCCCTGCTGCCGGGGACTCAACGCCGCCACCGCCACCACCGCCGCAGCTGGCCAACAACAGGGCTGTCAAGGCCGTAGCCACCCGTTGCCAAGGCCTGGCCTGTGCCCGTTGAGCCGCTGGCGATCGCAGCCCGTCACCCCAACACCACGGGCGGCGCAGGGAGCGGGATTTGTTCGCGCAAAGTTTTGCAGCGGCGGTCTTGAGTTTGCGCGTGGGTGGTGCAGCTTGCGCGACCTTGGCGGGTGACATATCCATATCCAGCAGTTTGTGTCGGTTGGTGCCCAGTATGAGGTCGTGCATGCGGACGTCATCCACTGAACTGCAAAGGAGCATGCCCCTGAGTTGGGCTGCACCAGGTCCTTGCGGCTCAGTCCCTGGTCTCGCCATGCAGCAAGCCGTCGGATCTTTCCAGCATCTCGCGCGGGGCGCGCAGTCAGGGCCCGGGCTGCCATGGGCTCGTCGCGATAATCGAAACTCCCCCCAAAGCCTGAGAGGCTACAAATTTCGGCGTAAGTGCTTTTTCAGCGGCAAACTGCAGCCGAAGCCTCGAATTCACCGGCAGATCCATCCATTGCCGCTGAGCACCGTTTTCACCATTCTGGAAGGTCGACCCCATGAAACTCACCGCCGAGCAGCTTGACCGCTTCAACACCCACGGCTACCTGTTTTTTCCAGGCCTGTTCAAACCCGATGAAGTGAACACGCTGCTGGACGCCGTACCCGCGCTGTACAGCCGCCAGGAGGCCTACAACGTGCGTGAAAAGGGCAGTGAGGCGGTGCGCACCAACTTTGCCGCGCACCTGTACAGCGAACCCTTTGCCCGCCTGGCGCGGCACCCGCGCATGGTGCTGCCGGTGCAGGAACTGCTGCAGGAAGAGTTGTACATGCACCAGTTCAAGATCAACGGCAAGATGGCCTTTGAAGGCGACGTGTGGCAATGGCACCAGGACTACGGCACCTGGAAAAACGACGACCTGATGCCCACCGAGCGCGCCATGAACGTGGCCATCTTCCTGGACGACGTGAACGAATACAACGGCCCGTTGATGTTCATTCCGGGCAGCCACCGCAAGGGCGTCATCGACGCCCAACACGACCTGACCACCACCAGCTACCCGCTGTGGACGGTGGACAACGCGCTCATCACGCAGCTGGTGCAGCGGGCGGGTGGCAAGAACGGTGGCATCGTGTCGCCCAAGGGCCCGGCGGGCTCGATGATCCTGTTCCACAGCTGCCTGGTGCACGCCAGCACCAGCAACCTGTCGCCCTGGAACCGCGTGGCGGTGTACCTGAGCCTGTGTGCGGCCAGCAACCACATCCGCCGCCACAAGCGGCCTGAATACATTGCCCACCGCGACTTCACACCCATTGAATGCCTGCCTGACGACTGCCTGCGAACGGCCTACCCGGTGGACCTGCCCTGGAAGGACGGCATGCCAGCCAGCGCGCTGGAAACCTCTATCGAGCCTTTGGCGCTGGCCGCCTGAACCTGAAAGCACCCGATGAACCTGCACCACAAACTCCAGCAGCGCGCTGCGCAAGGCAAACCTATCCGCGTGGGTCTGATCGGCGCCGGCAAGTTCGGCAGCATGTACCTGGCCCAGGTGCCCCGCACGCCGGGCATCCACATGGTGGGCATTGCCGACCTGTCGCCCGAAGCCGCTTGCCGCAACCTGGAACGTGTGGGCTGGGAGCCGCAACGGGTGCAGGCCGCCAGCCTGGACGCGGCGCTGCGCGACGGCAACACCCATGTCGGCGACGACTGGCAGGCGCTGGTCAAGCACCCGGCCATCGACCTGATCGTGGAATGCACCGGCAACCCGGTGGCCGCGGTGGACCACTGCCTGGCGGCGTTTGACAACCGCAAGCATGTGGTCAACGTCACCGTGGAGGCTGATGCGTTCTGCGGCCCGTTGTTGGCCAAAGAAGCGGCACAAGCTGGGGTGCTGTATTCGCTGGCCTTCGGCGACCAGCCGGCGCTCATCTGCGACTTGGTGGACTGGGCGCGCACCTGCGGATTCCCGGTGGTGGCCGCAGGCCGCGGCCACAAGTGGCTGCCGCACTTCTGCGAAAGCACACCCGAGACCGTTTGGGGCAACTATGGCCTGACGCCGGAGCAGGCCGAACGCGGCGGCCTGAATCCCAAGATGTTCAACAGCTTCCTGGACGGCAGCAAACCCAGCATCGAAAGCACGGCGGTGTCCAATGCCACCGGGCTGGCCGTGCCCAGCAACGGCTTGCTGTACCCGCCGGCGAGTGTGGAAGACATTCCCTTTGTCACCCGCCCCATCAGCGAAGGCGGTGTGCTGGAGAAAAAGGGCATGGTTGAGGTGATCTCGTCGCTGGAAGCCAATGGCCGGCAGATCCCGTACGACATCCGCATGGGCGTGTGGGTCACGGTGGAAGGCGAGACCGAGTACATCCGCAACTGCTTTGAGGAATACAACGCCCACACCGACCCCACGGGCCGCTACTTCACGCTGTACAAGCGCTGGCACCTGATCGGGCTGGAGGTGGGGTTTTCCGTGGCCAGCGTGATGCTGCGGGGTGAACCCACGGGCGTGGCGCAAGGCTGGAACGCCGACGTGGTGGCCACCGCCAAACGCGACCTGAAACCCGGCGACCTGCTGGACGGCGAAGGCGGCTATACCGTGTGGGGCAAGCTGCTGCCCGCTGCCACGTCCGCGAAGATGGGTGGCCTGCCGCTGGGCCTGGCACACCAGGTGAAGGTGGTGCGGCCGGTGAAGAAGGGCCAGAGCCTCAGCTGGGACGACGTGGCCATGGACACCACCACGCGCGCTTATGCGGTACGGCGCGAAATGGAAACCACCTTCAGCCAGCACGCGAGCTGAAAGCAAAAAAGGCTTCCTGACTCTGCAGCCTGGGAAGCCTTTTGGCAGCTTGCCGCGCAGTGGCGTCAGCCGAGCTTCAAGGTCCGGCTGATGGAAGCCAGCATGGCGCGCTCGGCGGCGGACACCTGTTCGCCACCAAAACCCAGGAAGCCGCCTTCGTTGGAGGCTTCAGCCACGTTTTGTGCAATGCCTTGCAGCCACCTCTTGAATCCGGCGGCTTCTTCGTCGCTGGACTTTTGCGCCAGCAGCGTGTCCACGTCCTGCAGGGCCTTCATGCAGACTTCCTTGGCCTTTTCAGGTGACTCCATGCCCTGGGTCTTTTCCGGCTTGGTGCCACGGGCCTTCAGGTCTTCGATCAGCGACGTCACCAGCTCGTTGCTGGAGCCTTTTTGCAGCGTATCGGCAATGGCCATGCCCACGGCAAACATTTCTTTCATCACGCCAAAGGGGCCGTTGGGGCTGGCCAGTGTCACCGCCAGGCCGACCATGGGCGCGGCCTTGACCAGGGTTTGCCACTCTTCGGGGGTGTAGTCGGATTTCTTGGACATGTGTTGGGGCTCCTGCAGTCGTCGGGTGGTGAGATGCCGTCAACGCGCCCACGGCCACAGGCCGTGGGCGCGGGTCATCACTTCTTCTTGGCTTTGGCCTTGGCTTCTACCGGCGCGCCACCCAGCAAGAACGTGACCTTCATGGTCACCCGGTATTCGGTGACCTTGCCGTTGTCGGCGATCACGCTCTGGTCCTTGATCCAGGCGCCACTGATGCCCTTGACGGTTTCCGACGCGCGCGCCAGACCTTGTTTGACGGCATCGTCGAAGCCGATCTTGCTGCCTGCGATGATTTCGATGATTTTGGCTACGGCCATGGTGTGTGTCTCCTGATGGGGTTGAACGAGGGGCCATTAAACGCCGACAAGTGCGGTGTGCCTGTCGCCGGGTCGCTTGCAGGCTTGTAGGCCAAGCGCGCAAAAAGCAGCGCCCTTGGCATGCGCCGAATCTAGACACGGCCGCGTCGCAGCGCGCCATCCCTTGGGCGGGCGGGGTCAGTCGATGACCTCGGGCCAGGCCGTGTGAAACCACTGGCCGGCGGGTTTGTCCACGCGCTCGTAGGTGTGGGCACCAAAAAAGTCGCGCTGCGCCTGCAGCAGGTTGGCCGGCAGGCGGGCGCTGCGCAGGCTGTCGTAATAGGCCAGCGATGCACTGAAAGCCGGCACCGGAATGCCCTGGCTCACGGCCAGCGCCACCACCTGGCGCCAGGGCTGCTGGGCGCGATTCAGCAGGTCGCGGAAGTGGGGCGCCAGGGCCAGATTGGACAGCCCGGGGTCGGCGCGATAGACCTCGGTGATGCGCTCCAGAAAACGCGCGCGGATGATGCAGCCGCCGCGCCAGATGGAGGCAATGCCGCCCAGGTCCAGCCCCCAGCCTTTTTTCTCGCCCATGGTGCGCATCAGGTCCAGGCCCTGGGTGTAGCTGATGATCTTGGACGCGTACAAGGCCTCGTGCACCAGGGTCACCAGTTGGTCGCGCGGGGTGGTGATGGCCACCGGCGGACCTTGCAACTGTTGTGACGCCACCTGACGCAAGGCGTGCTGGGACGATAGCACCCGTGCTTCCACCGCCGCGTTGATGGTGCTGATGACAACGGCGTTTTCCGCCGCGTTGATCAGTGTCCAGCGCCCGGTGCCTTTCTGCCCGGCCTTGTCCAGGATCACGTCCACCAGCGGCTGGCCGGTTTCGGGGTCCACCTGCTCCAGCGCCCGTGCGGTGATTTCGATCAGGTAACTTTGCAACTCGCCCTGGTTCCAGCGGTCAAACACTGCGGCCACCTCGGCTGTCGTCATGCCCGATGCGCGCAGCAAGGCATAGGCCTCGCAGATCAGTTGCATGTCGCCGTATTCGATGCCGTTGTGCACCATCTTCACGAAGTGTCCGGCACCGCCAGGGCCGATGTGCATCACACAGGGCTGGCCCTTGACCCGGGCCGCGATGGCTTCGTAGATGGGGCGGATCTCGGCCCAGGTGCTGGCCGGGCCGCCGGGCATGATGCTGGGGCCCTTGCGTGCGCCCTCTTCACCGCCCGAAATACCGGCACCCACAAAGCGCAGGCCGCGTTTTTGCAGGGCAGCGTCGCGCCGTTCGGTGTCGGTGTACAGGCTGTTGCCGCCGTCGATGACGATGTCGCCGGCCTCCAGCAGCGGCAGCAGTTGCTCGATCACCGCGTCCACCGCCGCGCCGGCCTGCACCATCAACTGCACCTTGCGCGGGCGCGACAGGCTGGCCACAAAGTCGCTCAGCGCGTCAAAGCCCAGCAGCTGCTTGTCGGGGTGCTGGGCCAGGAAGTCGTGGGTGACGCTGGCCGTGCGGTTGTAGACGCTGACCTGGAAGCCGCGGCTTTCCACGTTCAGCACCAGGTTCTGGCCCATCACGGCCAGGCCGATCAGGCCAAAGTCACTGTTGGTTTTCATGGGGGTATGGCGGGTCAGCCGCGTTGTCAGCGCAACGGCCAGGGACGGCGCTGGATATGGTGAGGCCCGACCTGCAACCCGCAGGGGACAGGGAAATCGGGATCGTCTTACGATGCATCACCGACTGTTCCGCTGCGCCGGCGCAGCAACAAGGGGGGAAACCCATTGTCGGCCGTCCGCCGGCTGCAACCGCTGGCAGCGCAGCGGTGAAAGATTCTCGGTCGCCCAGCGACCGAAGGTCCATGAATCAGGAGCACACCATGACACGACGCGGACTGCTTGGACTTTTTTCCGGACTGGGCGCGGCAAGCGCCACACAAGCGGCATCAGAACCCACACGCGCCGACAAGGTGGTGCTGAGTGAGGCCGAATGGCAAAAGCGCCTCAGCCCGCAGGCCTACCAGGTGCTGCGCCATGAAGGCACCGAACGCGCCGGCACCAGCTCGCTGAATGCTGAAAAGCGCGCCGGCACCTTCCATTGCGCCGGTTGCGACCTGCCGCTGTTTGCGTCATCAGCCAAGTACGAAAGCGGCACCGGCTGGCCCAGCTTTCACACCCCGCTGCCCGATGCGCTGGGCATGAAAACCGACTACAAACTGCTGTTGCCGCGCAACGAGTACCACTGCGCACGCTGCGGCGGCCACCAGGGCCACGTCTTCAACGACGGCCCGCAGCCCAGCGGCAAACGCTATTGCAACAACGGGGTGGCGCTGAAGTTTGCGCCGGCAGCAGCATGAAGCCGCTGGTGCTGGCTGGCGTGGCCGCCGTGATGGCGCTGAGCGCCGGGCTGATGTTTTCAAAGGGCCCGTCTGCACAGGTGTCGGGGCCTGCCGACGCGGTGGTGGCCCAGGCGCCTACACCGGCCCAGGCACCGGCACCGATGGCCAAGCCCGCAACCCCGATGCCGGCCGTCACCGCCAAGGCGACTTTTGCAGGCGGCTGCTTCTGGTGTGTGGAGGCCGACTTCGACAAGGTGCCGGGCGTGTTGTCCACCCTATCGGGCTACACCGGCGGCACCGTGGCCAACCCCACCTACAACCAGGTGTCGGCCAAGACCACGGGCCACGCCGAAGCGGTTGAGATCGTCTACGACCCGGCCCGGGTCAGCTACGAACAGCTGCTGAACGTGTACTGGCGCAGCATCGACCCCACCACCGTGGACCGCCAGTTCTGCGACGCCGGCAGCCCCTACCGCACGGCCATCTACACCCATGGCCCCGAACAGGCCGCCGCGGCAGCGGCTTCAAAAGCGGCGCTGGACAAGTCCAAGCCCTTCAGTGAACCCATCGTGACCCAGATTGAGGTGGCCGGCCCGTTCTACGCGGCCGAGGACTACCACCAGGATTACTACAAGAAAAACCCCGTGCGCTACAACTACTACCGCGCCAGCTGCGGCCGTGACGTGCGCCTGCAATCGTTGTGGGGCAAGGCTGCCAGCTGAGCGGCTGGGTGGTGACCTGGCGCCAGCCGGGTTCGTCCGCCGGTATGGCGTTTGATGTCAGCGCTTTTGCAGTTCATCGCAAGGCGCTGGCGGCGTGGGGGTGTGGTGCCTACAGTTCAGTCCATCGACAAGCCTGAACCCACCCAAGGAGCCCGCCATGAACACCTACGAACTGAACACCACCCGTCAGCAAGCCGCCGCCGGCATGCTGGCCATCGCCATGACCCTGGGCATGCTGCTGGGGGTGAACCATCTGGCCGCCCCCAACTCCACGGACGCCATGATGGCCGCCGCACCTGCGGCATCGGCCGCCGTCGCGCACAAGTCCTGAGTGCTTAAGTCGGTTGAGCCGGTTGGGTCAGCTGCGCCAGTCAGGCTTCCGACGTTGAGCCCTCAAGTTCTGGCAGCGGTGCACCCAACTTCAGCGCATCAAAGCTGACCAGGACCACAAGGCAAAACCGGCCAGCATCAGGGCCGAGATCTGGGACAAACGGCGCTGCAGCACCACACTCAGGCGCCTGCGCAGCTCACCCACCACGGTGCTGAGCAGCAGCCACCACAGGGCCGACCCCAGGCCCACACCCAGCACCATCCAGGGTGCAGAAAACGGGCCTGTAGAACGGGCGGCCCAGGTGCTGAAAATTGCGATAAACGTCAGCACTGTGGCCGGGTTGGCCAGTGTCAGCACCAGGGTGCTGAGCCCGCAGGACCAAAGCCCGGGCGCCACCACCACGGGGCCTGACAAGGTGGCGGGCCGGTGCTGCCAGCCGCGCCAGGCCAGCCACAGCAGATAGCCGCCACCGGCCAGCAGCAGTGGAACCCGCAACTGCTGCAGCGCCGACACCACGGTGCTGGCGCCCCAGGCACCCGCTGCACCGTAAAGGGCGTCAGCAGCGGCTGCGCCCAGACCCGTAGCCAGCCCGGTAGCCGCGCCGTGGTTCAGGCTGCGCTGGATGACCAGCACGCCGATGGGCCCCACCGGCACGGCCAGCAACAAGCCGATCCACAGGCCCGCCCAGAAACTGCTGTCGATGGCTGACATGCCGTGCCTTGCCCATCTGCAAACACGAAGAAGTGGTGACGATAGCGCCTGCATTGACCGTGGTGTCTGTGATGCGCAAAGCGCCGTTCTTTGGGCGTTGTGCGTTGTGCGTTGTGCAGGTTCGCCGCAATGGCCACCGTAAACTGAACGCCGGTTTCACAGATCCAGTCAACATGTTTCGAAATGGCCCGCAAGGCCTCGCCAAGCTGAGCTCCAGGCGGTCGCGTTGTTGCTCGTCAAAACACAAGGCCTTGACGGCGGCATGGGTCGTCGTGCTGCGCGTTGCGCTGTTGGTTTTGTTGGTTGGCGGGCTGCCGATGGCGCACGCCCAGAACGGTGCGCCTGCGGCCGACCGCAGCCCCCTGCCTGCACCACACACCGTGCCCGACACCCTGCAGCAGCGTCTGCGGGCCTGTACGGGCTGCCATGGCCAGGATGGCCGCTCGACGCCCGAGGGCTACGTGCCCCGCATCGCCGGCAAGCCCGCGGGCTACCTGTTCAACCAACTGCGCAATTTTCGTGAAGGCCGGCGCAACAACGCCATCATGTCGGGCCTGCTGGCACACCTGTCGGACGACTACCTGCAGCAGATCGCCGTCTACTTTGCGTCGCTGGACCTGCCCTACGCGCCGCCGGCCAAAGTGGTCGGCATGGCTGCCGACACGCTGGCGGTGGCTGAGCAGCTTGTTCGCCACGGCGACAAGGCCCGTGCGCTGCCGGCGTGCACGGCCTGCCATGGCGACAAGATGACCGGGCAGCAGCCGGCGGTACCCGGGCTGCTGGGTTTGCCGCGCGACTACCTGGTGTCGCAGCTGGGCGCCTGGCGGTCCGGGCTGCGTGCGGCACAGGCGCCGGACTGCATGGCGCGCGTGGCGCAAAAACTCAGTGCGCCCGACGTGGCGGCCGTGGCCAGCTGGCTGGCCTTGCAGCCGGTGCCCGCTGACCCCCATGCCGCGCCCGCAGTGGCCAGTTCAGCGCCTGCCGCCCATTGCGCCGGCGTGCCACCGTGACCGGCGCGCGCCAACGGCGGGGCCTGCGGGCCGGGCTGATACGGAGCCTGGGCTTGGCTGTGGCTGCCGTGCTGGTCTTGTCGGCCTGGGTGGCCTGGCGCAACCTGCGCGACGAATCGCCGCTGGCCCCACAGACCCCGGCGCAGCGCCAAGCCTGGCGCGGCAGCGACGAGCAGGTTCGGCGTGGTGCCTACCTGGCGCGTGTGGGCCATTGCGCAGGCTGCCATACCGCGCCGGGGGGCGTAGCCTATGCGGGTGGACCCGCCATACAAACACCTTTTGGCGCAATCACACCCGGCAATCTGACACCCGATGTCAACACCGGCCTGGGGGGCTGGGGCCCCGACCACTTCTGGCGCGCCCTGCACAACGGGCGCAGCAAAGACGGCCGCTTGCTGGCACCGGCTTTCCCGTACCCGAACTACACCCAGGTGCGCCGTGACGATGCGGATGCGCTGTTTGCCTATCTGCGCAGCCTGGCGCCGGTTCAACGGACCACGCCGGCGCCCGCATTGCGGTTTCCGTTCAACACCCAGGCCGCGCTGGCGGTGTGGCGGGCGCTGTTTTTTACTGCCGGTGAATTTCAGCTACAAGCACACCAGTCGGCGGCCTGGAACCGCGGGGCTTACCTGGTGCAAGGCCTGGGCCATTGCCAGGCCTGCCATACGCCGCGCAATGCGCTGGGGGCGTCCGATGACGCTGCCGCGTTCCAGGGTGGCATCATTCCCGTACAGCAGTGGTACGCGCCGTCCTTGACGGCGGACCACGAAGCGGGCGTTGGCCAATGGCCGCAAGACGAGGTGGTGGCGCTGTTGAAAAACGGCAGCACCGCCCGCGCGACGGTGCTGGGCCCGATGGCCGACGTGGTGTTTGGCAGCACGCAGTACCTGCATGACAACGACCTGCAGGCCATGGCGGTGTTCTTGCAGACACTGTCGTTCGAGGCTGCTGCGAACACCGCGCCCGCTGCTGCGCGAACCGAAGGTCAGGATCAAGCCGCATCGGGCCGTGGCGCCAGCCTTTACAAGGACCATTGCGCCGACTGCCATGGTGGCCAGGGTGAAGGCGCTCGGGGTGCCGTTGTGGCGCTGGCCGGCAACCGCGCCGTGAGTCTGCGCGATCCGACGAACCTGATCCGCATCGTCACCCAAGGAGGTTTTGCACCGTCCACTGCGGGCAACCCCAGGCCCTATGGCATGCCGCCTTTTGCGTCGGTGCTGAACAACGCTGAAATGGCGGCTGTGTTGACCTACTTGCGCACGCAATGGGGCAACCAGGCATCACCCGTGACCGAGTTGCAGGTCTTGCACCTGCGCTGAAGCCCGACGCGCCTGGCCCTTTGCAGGGCGGCGGCGACGCCGGACGTCAGTGCGAGGCTGGATGGAACGGCAGTCAGCGTCCGCCCGTGTACAGGGTCAGCCGTTCGCTGCCCTGGCGACCTGAACCGTTTCGATGTCTTCGCGGCGTTCCTGGCCCACGAAGGGCAATTCGTGAACACGACGGTCCACCGTTTCAACCAGGCTGAGCTGGGGCGCAAACCGGGCGCCGGACCATTGGGGCCTGCTGCCTACCGCACGGATGGCCTCGAACAGAACCGCGAGCATCATGAATGACACGCCGACCAGCAAAAGCAGTTAGATCGTTTGCAAGGGAAAGTCCAGAAGTTGTGTTCCCAGGCACCAACAGTGACACCCGGGGCGTCGCGTTGATTGCCGCTCGCCCCTGCACTTTCGGATCGGTTCGTCGCCACAGGAGTCCAGCTTGGCAAGCGTGTGCGTCTGGTGTTGCCATATGTAGATGCAGTTGCTTCGCCCCAAAAAGAAGCGGGGCGCCACATCGCGCGCCCCGCCTTCTGGAACCGGTCTGCCGTGCTCAGAACGCCGAAATGCCCGTCATCGCCCGGCCCAGGATCAGCGCGTGCACGTCGTGGGTGCCCTCGTAGGTGTTCACCACCTCCAGGTTCACCAGGTGGCGTGCCACGCCGTATTCGTCGGAAATACCATTGCCGCCCAGCATGTCACGGGCGGTGCGGGCAATGTCCAGCGCCTTGCCGCAGCTGTTGCGTTTCATGATGCTGGTGATTTCCACCGCCGCCGTGCCGTCATCTTTCATGCGGCCCAGGCGCAGGCAGCCTTGCAGGCCCAGCGTGATCTCGGTCTGCATGTCGGCCAGCTTTTTCTGGATCAGCTGGTTGGCCGCCAGCGGCTTGCCAAACTGCTGGCGGTCCAGCACGTATTGGCGGGCGCGGTGCCAGCAGTCTTCGGCCGCACCCAGTGCGCCCCAGGCGATGCCGAAGCGGGCGCTGTTCAGGCAGGTGAAGGGACCCTTCAGGCCACGCACTTCGGGGAAAGCGTTTTCTTCGGGGCAGAACACGCCGTCCATGACGATTTCGCCCGTGATGCTGGCGCGCAGGCCCACCTTGCCGCTGATCTTGGGCGCGCTCAGGCCCTTCATGCCTTTTTCCAGCAGGAAGCCGCGGATGGCGCCGGCGTCGTCCTTGGCCCAGACCAGGAACACATCGGCCACGGGGCTGTTGCTGATCCACATCTTGCTGCCGCTGATGCTGTAACCACCGGGCACGGCCTTGGCGCGCGTGACCATGCCGGCCGGGTCGCTGCCGTGGTTGGGTTCTGTCAGGCCGAAGCAACCGATCCAGTGGCCGCTGGCCAGCTTGGGCAGGTATTTCTGCTTCTGTGCTTCGGTGCCAAATTCGTTGATGGGCACCATCACCAAGCTGCTCTGCACACTCATCATGCTGCGGTAGCCGCTGTCCACACGTTCCACTTCGCGCGCCACCAGGCCGTAACACACGTAGTTCAGGCCAGCGCCGCCGTAGGCTTCGGGGATGGTGGGGCCCAGCAGACCCAGTTCACCCATCTCGCGAAAGATGGACAGGTCGGTGTGTTCTTCACGAAAGGCCTGCAGCACCCGAGGCGCCAGCTTGTCCTGGCAGTAGCTGGCAGCGGCGTCGCGCACCTGGCGCTCGTCGTCGGTGAGCTGCTGGTCCAGCAGCAGCGGGTCGTCCCAATGGAAACTTGCCTTCTTGGTGGCCATGGTGTGTGGTGCTCGATGCTTGCGCTGCGCGGTAAAGCAGCGCGGGTGAAAAAACGGAAGCGACCCTGCGGGTCAAACGACCGCGGTGACTTCGATCTCGACCTGGGCGCGGTCTTCCATCAAGGCTACCACCTGCACCGCCGTCATGGCGATCTGGAAGTCGCCGATGACGTCGCGGAACACGACGCCGATCTCGCGGGCGCGTGTCAGGTATTCGTGCTTGTTGGTCAGGTACCAGGTCATGCGCGTGATGTGCTGCGGTGTGGCCTGGGCCTCGGCCAGCACTTCCACCACATTGTTCAGCGCCTGGCGCACCTGGGCCACCAGGTCGTCAGTCTGGAACACAGCCTGTGCATCCCAGCCAATCATGCCGGCAACAAACACCTGCCGGCCGGTGGCTGCCACGCCATTGGCATAACCCTTGGGGCGGGCCCAATGGGCGGGCTGCAGTGCTTGTTTGTCCATGCTGAGATCCTGGTTTCAGGCGTTGACGTTGACCACCAGCCGGCCGCGCACCTTGCCGGCCAGGATGTCGCTGCCGGCCTGCAAGGCGCCCGCCAGCGGAATTTCCTGCGTCAGGGCTTCCAGCTTGGCCAGGTCCAGATCTTTCGCCAGGCGTTGCCAGGCGGCCTGGCGTTTCGCAAACGGCGCCATCACGCTGTCGATGCC
>JAHECB010000285.1 GCA_024641925.1 Betaproteobacteria bacterium | reverse complement strand
CGCGCAGATCAAAGATGTCCGGGCCGTTTTTCGGGTCGGGGCAGAAGACCTTTTCGTAGTCACGCAGGCCGTAGCAGCCTTTTTGCGGCCGCAGCAAGGCCGGCATGGTCTCGATGGCCAGGTCGGCATGGCTTTGCTGGAAGATGGCGCGCAAGTCAAACACCGCATCGGGGTCCTGGCCAGTGCGTGTGTAGCGGCGCACCGGCGACGCTTCGGCGGTTTCCAGGAATTGGCACAGCGCACGCACGCCGGTGTGGTGGTCCTGGTGGTCGTTGGCGCCGGCAAAGGCATACAGGCGCCAGCGGCCGTCGGCCTTGCCCACATGGCCCAGCTGCAGCGGCCGGGCGTCGGTGATGCGCAGCACGGGTGCGGAATGGAATCGCGTGCCGACCTCAAAGCCGGTGGCCAGGGCCTGGTGGGTCTGGTCCCCGCAGATGCTGGACGCGCGGTATTGGATGCCCATGCCCGCGGTGAATCGCAGGTGCTGCTCGAAGTACTGCTGGAACGCCTTGGGGTCGACGCCGCCCGTGCCGTCGGCGGGTTTGTCGCTGATCATGTGCGCCCATTCGCGGTCGAAGTCAATCAGCATCTGGCCCATGGCATGCCGCTCGGCGTCATAGGTTTTCAACAGCGCCGGGCTGCACTGGCCTTGCAGCACCGCGGCCAGTTTCCAGCCCAGGTTGAAGCTGTCCTGCATGGAAAAGTTCATGCCCTGGCCGGCCTTGGGGCTGTGGGTGTGGCAGGCGTCACCCGCAATGAACACATGCGGGTCCTGCGTGGCCACCTGGTCGGCGGGCACGTCGTCGTAGCGGTCGCAGATGCGGTGGCCGATTTCGTACACCGACCACCAGGGCACTTCTTTCACGTCCAGCGTGTAGGGGTGCAGGATGCGCTGTGCGGCGGCGATCACCTTGTCGACGCTGATCTGGCGTTTGGCGACCCGTTCGTCTTCGCCCAGCTTGTCCATCTCGACATAGAAGCGCGCCAGGTAACCGCCTTCGCGCGGGATGATCATCAGGTTGCCGCCGTTGGCCGACTGCACGGCCACCTTGTGCCGGATATCCGGGAAATCGGTCACCGCCAGCACGTCCATCACGCCCCAGGCCTGGTTGGCGGCGTCGCCCACCAGTTCACGGCCCATGCTGCGGCGCACGGCACTGCGCGCGCCGTCGCAGCCCACCACGTAACGTGCTTTCACCGTCTCGACCTGGCCGGCGTGTTCAGCGTCGGTGCGCTCCAGCCGCACGGTGACCGGGTGGCTGCCACCGGCCGCATCCACCTGCACGTCCAGCAGCTTGCGCGCGTAATGCGGCTCCAGGCGGCTGGGTGAACGGCGCATGAATTCGAGATAAAAGTCGTGCACCCGCGCCTGGTTCAGCACCACGTGCGGAAACTCCGACAGACCGTCTTCCGTGTCTTGTGTGCGCCCATGCCGCACGATCTTCTGCGGGTCGGTGTCGTCGGGTTTCCAGAAGGTGACCTCGTTGATCCAGCAGGCTTCTTTCAGCACCTGTTCGGCAAAGTTGAAGGCCTCGAACATCTCCATGGTGCGGCAGGCGATGCCGTCGGCCTGGCCCAGCTGCAGCGGGCCTTCCTTGGCCTCGACGATGCAGGTGCGGATGCTGGGAAACACCGCCAGCTGTGCCGCCAGCGTCAGGCCGGCGGGGCCGCAGCCGACGATGAGCACATCGACCTCGTTGGGTGGTGCGTCGGTGTGCGGCGCGGTGTTGGCGGCGGCCGCAGCAATGTGCGGGTCGCCGGGCTGGAAACCGTTCAGGTGAAATTGCATGCGGGCTCCTTGTCCGGTTCAGTCCAGGTTCACGAGAACCCATTTCAGCTTGTATCGATGTTTGAACTTGCCCTGCATTTTCACCCGCACAAGCTGTCAGGTATCTTGCAGACGAACGCTGCCTGAACGGGCTTGCGGCGTGGCCCCGGAAGGGTTGGCCGCTGGCCCTAAGCTGCCTCGGTCCAGGCCTTGAACATGCGCCGCTTGGTGTTGCGGAACTGCGGCCGCACGCCCCAGATGCGCTGCGAAGTGCTGATGCGCGAGCTCCTGGTGCTGTTGGCGCCGCCCGGCAGCCGGCTGCCCGCGCGGGTGCCGTTGGCCAGCCCGCCGCAATACCCGCTGGTGCTGCCCAGTGCGCCGAATGCCATCCGCGCCTTGCTGGACCGCGTGCTGGCGTCGCACCCGGGTGGTGCCGCGCTGCCGCAGGCGCCGCTGGGGCCACCCGCCATCCGCAACCAGATGGTGCTGGCCACACCCGTGGCGCGCCCGGCCACGCGCCTGGTGCGCGAGATCGCGCAGCGGCTGCGCACGCTGGATTTCCGGCAGGGCTGACGGACCTCGGTCCGCGTAGCATCTCGAGCATGATGACGACCCCACTGCTGCTGTCCCGCCGCGCCGCCCTGTTGGCCACCACCGCCTGGGCCTGGCCGGTCCACGCACAAGCGCGCTTTCCGCAAAGGGTCATCAGCCTGGTGGTGCCTTTTGCCGCCGGCGGCATTGCCGACCTGACGGCGCGCACCGTGGCCGAACACATGGCGGGCACGCTGGGCCAGACCGTGGTGATTGAAAACAAGCCCGGCGCCGGCAGCATCGTCGCCAGCCAGGCGGTGGCCCATGCCAAACCCGACGGCTACACGCTGCTGTTGATGACCAACGGCCACGCGGTCAGTGTGGGCCTGTTTCGCAAGCTGCCCTACGACCCGGTGACCGCATTTGCGCCCATCACGACGCTGGGCTTTTTTGACCTGGGCTTGTTTGTGGCGGCCGGCAGCCGCTACAAGACGCTGGCCGAGCTGCTGGCCGACGCCAAGGCCCGCCCCGGCCAACTGAACGTCGGCACCGTGGCACCGGGCAGCACGCAGAACCTGGCCGCCCGCTTGTTTGAAACCACCGCCGGTATCGAGACCCTGGTGGTGCCGTACAACGGCAGCCCTGCGGTGATGACGGCGCTGCGCGGCGGGCAGATCGATGTGGCCGTTGAAATCGTCGGGCCGATGCTGCCGCAGGTGCAGGCCGGTGCCTTGCGGGCGCTGGCCGTGACTTCAGCGCAACGCAACCCGTCCTTGCCCGCCGTGCCGACGGTGGCCGAAGCCGGCGTGTCCGGTTTTGACGTGGCGTCGTGGAACGGCCTGGCAGCGCCGGCGGGCACGCCGGCCGATGTCATCCGCATCCTGGGGGAGGCCGCGCAGGCTGCCGTGGCTGCACCGGCCGTGCGTGCGCGCCTGGCGGCCCTGGGTGTGCGCCTGGAGGCGAGTTCTCCGCAGGGCTTGCAGACGCTGCTGGCGTCCGAGATCCAGCGCTGGGGCGCCGTCATTCGCCGGGCGGGCATACAACCCAGCTGAGTCTTGCGCAGTCGACAAGTGGCGCGAAGATCGCACGACGTGGCGCGGTCTGAAGTCAGCGGCCCGGCAGTTTGACAACAACCGTCTTGCCGCCATAACCATGACGCTGGTCACGCGCTTCGATGACCAGCTCTGTGACGCCTGCGGGCACCACCACGTTGTTGATGTCGCGCGTGAAAGGCTGCTCCGAGGCGTGGTCGTGCAGCAGCTTGCGCTCACCCAGCACCGTGCCTTCGCGGGTGCGCGCCCGGATGCCGTCAGCGTAGCGGTCGGGGGTGTCGTAGGGCGATGAAACCGTCACGTCAACGTTGAACCGGTGCTTGCCGACCGCGCTGACACGAACAGCCACCACATCCGGAAAGTGCTGGACTGACGCCGGCGCGGTTTGTGCCATCGCCGCCCATGGTCCGCCCGCGGCGGCCATCAGGGCCATCCATGTCCTGCGCTTCATCGGTCATCACCTTGTGGTCAGCGGGCCAGCGGTGGGCGCCGTTGGCCACCCGTGCACCGCCATGTACAAGCCCACCACCAAGAGTGCCACAAAGAACAGTTTTCGAAACGCCACCGGGTCCAGCCGGCCCCGAAGCCGCTGACCCACCACCATGCCCAGCAGCGCAGGTGCCACCGCCAGGGTCGACGTCGTCGCCAGCTGCAGGCTGAACGCGCCCTGCCAGGCCAGGCCCAGGGCCAGCGCCACGGTGGCGACCGTGAAGGTCAGGCCCATGGCCTGGATCAGTTCATCCTTGCCCATGCCCAGCGCATTCAGGTAGGGCACGGCGGGCATCACAAACACGCCCGTGGCGCCGCTGAGCAGGCCGGTGATGCCCCCCACCGCCGGACCCACCCAGCGTTCCAGCAGCCCTCGCGGCGGGCGGGGTTTCAGCATCAGGCCGGTCAGGGCATAGACCACCAGAACGCTGCCGAGCAGCACCGACGGCCATGTCGAGTGACTGCGGGTCAGCAGACCGATGCCAAGTGTTGTGCCCAGACAGATGAACACCAACATCGCCGCCAGCCTGCGCGTCACCGTGCGCCACGCCGGACCGGCCAACCACTGCCACAGGTTGGTGACCAGCGAGGGCACCACCAGCAGTGCCGCAGCCTGCGCAGGCGGCATGGCCAGGCCCAGCGCGCCCATCACCACGGTGGGCAGGCCCAGGCCCACGATGCCCTTGACGGCGCCGGCCGCCACAAACACGGCGGCAATCAGCAAGACCGTGCCGGTGTCAGGCACGGCCGGTCTGCGGTGCGATCAGAGGCTGGCCAACAAACCAGGCCTGGGCCGTGTCGAGCGCGTTCAGCGCGGCCAGCACTGCCTTCGAAAGCGGGTTGCGCAGCGCCTGCAGGCCTTGGCCGGTGCAGGCCTGCAGCATGCAGGTGACCAACACTCTGCATTGCAGTGCCAAACGCCGGTTCAGCGGCAGTTCCGCCGCTGGCCGAATGGAATGGACGCTGCACGGGTCGCCGTCAAGGAAGACGCAAGCCTGGGGCTGAACCTGTGATGGCAGGCGCTGAAGGCGCGAAGCCCGGGATTCGACATCCCATTCGGCAACATGCCAGTCCAATCGCCAGGCCTCGGGGTCGGTGAGTTCCACGCGCAACTTGCAGCCATGCGAACAACCTGGCGCGCCAGCGGGTGTCATGTTGCTGCTGGCGGCCGCGTCGACCACGGCGGACACATGGGCCTGGACTTGCAGCGGTTCTTCGGGACTGAGCATGGTTGACGGATTCGCGCTGCGCGCCACTGAGGTGCGAGGCGAAGGCGATTGTGCCGTGGCGCTGACGACAGCCGCGCGCTGAGCTTCAGGCCCGGCGCGTGGTGGCCGCGTCCTCGTGGCTCACCAGCTTGGACAGTTGCGCAAACCCGATCGGCGGCACGGTCAGCCAAGCCAGCGTGAATGTCCGCTGGGCCAGGCCGTCGGCCATGCGCCGCATCTGCTGGCGTTCACCGGCCAGCCGTGCGGCCAGCAGGGGGTCGCGGGTGCCGGCGGCCAGCACACTCTTGTTCATCACCCAGGCATACGGTTCGATGTCGGCGCGGCGCAAGTCTTCCTGCAGCGCAGCGGCCTGCGACACCGGCGTCACTTCGGGTAGCGTCACCAGGATGATGCGCGTGTAGGCCGCGTCTTGCAGCCGCATCAGCGGCGTTACGATGTGGGCGTTGCCGCGGCCTTCAAACTCGCGGGCCATCTGGCGGTGGTAGGCGCCGGTGGCGTCCATCAGCAGCATCGAATGGCCGGTGGGCGCCGTGTCCAGCACCACAAAGGCGCTGCGGCCTTCGCTGACGATGCGCGAAAAGGCATGGAACACGGCCACCTCTTCGGTGCAGGGTGACTGCAGGTCTTCCAGCAGCAGGGCCTGCTCGGCGGCGTCGAGCTGGGGCGACTTGGCGGCCATGATCTTGTCGATGTAGCGCTGCGTCTCCACCTTGGGGTCGATGCGGCTCACCTTCAAACCCGGCACCTCGCCGTCCAGCGTGCCGGCCAGGTGGGCCGCCGGGTCGGTGGTGCTGAGGTGCACGGTCTTGCCGCGCTGCACCAGCGCCAGCGCCAGCGCCGCGGCCACGGTGGTCTTGCCGACGCCGCCCTTGCCCATCACCATGATCAGCCCATGGCCGGCCGTGGCCAGTTCGTCGGCCAGCTCGGCCAGGCCGTGGAACGCTTCGGTGGTTGCTGCCTCGGGCGCCGGCGGTTGGGCTGTGGTGGTGGCGCCGGATTTCAGCAGCGCACGCAGGGCAGGCAGGCCCACCGTGTCGAAGGCGCGCAGCGGCACCTGGTCCTGCGGCAAGGCGCGCAGCTGTGGCGGCATGGCGTCCAGCGCCTGCTGGCCCAGGTCTTCGATGGCGCAGGCCACCGCGTCGCTGCGTTCGCTGGCGTGGAAAACACCGTTGATGGCCAGCCGTTGGTTGTTCAAGCCCAGTTCATGCAACTCGCCGGACGTGTGTGCGGCTTCGGCCATGGCGCCCTTGTCCGGGCGTGTGAC
>JAHECB010000035.1 GCA_024641925.1 Betaproteobacteria bacterium | reverse complement strand
GCGCTGGACGCCGCGCACACCGGCTTCCCGCAGCCCGCGGCGCAGGGCCTCCGCGGCGGGGCGTGCGCCCAGCGCCTCGAAGATCGACAGCGACTGCTGCTGTGCGGCGGCGTCGCCTGAGGCCAGCGCCCGTGCCTGCTCGTAGGGACAGCCCAGCGCGGCCCAGGCTGCGGCGGCCGCCTGCCAGTTGCCCGCCATCTCCAGCGCGAAGGGTTCGGCCGCGCCCGCCGGTGCTGCTGCCGGTCCGCCGGCACGCCAACCCCAGTAGGCCAGTTCGCCAACAAACCAGGGGTGGGCCTTGGCCTGCGCCAGCGGCAGGGCGGCGGCCACCTCGGCGGCCACGGCCGTCAGGTCGCCGCGCATGAAGGCCGCCTCGGCACGGGCCGCGTGTGTCGGGCCCGCGCGCTGCAGGGTGCCGCTTGGCGCGGCCATGGCGAGGGCTTCGTCCAGCGCTTCGGCAGCGCCTGGGTCGCCTCGGCGCACCCGCAAGCGTCCCAGGGCCAGGAGTGCCATCAGGCGCGACATCGAGCTGTCGTACTCGCTCGACACGACCGCCGACGCCAAGCCAGCTGCCTCGTCCCACTGCCCCGCGTGCATCCGGCACAGCGAGAGCCAGGCGCGCGTGTAGACGCCCTGGAAGTCGTGCGCCTCGGCCAGCACCAGCGACTCGCTCAGCCAGGTGTCTGCCTCGGCCAGGCACATCAACTCACCCAGGCCCGAGCCCAGCATGCTCAGCACGTTGGCCACGCCGCGCAGATTGCCGGCCGCGCGGTAGCGGGCGCGCAAGTCCATCAGCTTCTGGCGGCCGGCATCGATGTCCACGAACAGCAAGGCGGCGCCGGTGTAGTACTCGGCGTTCGCCAGGGTGGCGGTCTCGCCCAGCGCGGTGGCCAGCGCGATGGCACGCTGGCCCTGCTCAATGCTCTGGGCGCAGTCTCGCTCGAGCATGCTCTGGAAGCTGGCGAGCGCCCAGACGAAGGCGTGCGCCGCGCCGGGTGGCTGCAGCGGGGCCAGCAGCGCCAGCGCGTCGTCGATGGCAGCCTTGGCGTCGGCGTGACGCAGCTGGCCGATCAAGGGGCCGGTCTGGCGGGCGCGGGCCCGTGCAGCCGTGGCAACGTCGCCCTGGCGCAGCGCCAAGGCTTGCAGCTGCTGCAATGCGATCACCGTCGATTCATTCAGGCCCATTTGCGCGCCAGCCAGCGCGAATCCGTCCAGCCAGGCCATGTGTTCGGCATCGTCGGCGGGCCGGCCGTGTTCGAGTGCAATTCGCCACAGCGCGGCGGCCTCCCGCGCCGCGCCGCGCTGGCTGGCTTGCCGCGCGGCCTGGGGGGCGTGCAGGCTGATGGCGTCGCCGTCGCGCGCCTGGACGGCGTGATGCACCAACCGGGCCTGCGCGGTGTCGAGCCCAGGTGCCGACAGGGCGGCCAGCACGCGGGTGTGCAGATCGTGCGCGACCGGTGGCGGAAGCGACGATTGGACAGCCACGCGGGCCAGTTCGTGGCGAAAGCCCAGGGTGTCGCCTTCGGCCACCAGCAGGCCACTGGCCAGCGCGGCCTCGATCTCGGGCAGTGTCGAGGCGGCCAGTCTGTCGACCAGCCAGCGCTCGGCGCGACCTGGCATAACCGACACCGCGCGCAGCAGCGCCTGCACGCCCTTGTCCAAACGGGCAAAGCGTGCCAGCACCACATCCTGTACCGTGGTCGGCACAAGTCCACGTGGTTCAGCCGTGTCGCGCAGCACCTCGGTGGCGAAGAACGCATTGCCATGCGTCAATTCGAAGACCCCGTCGGCCCGCCGACCCATGCGTTGCGCCAACAACTGAACGCCGCTGACAGACAGTCTCGGCAGCAGCAGGCGCGTCAGCACCTCGGGCGGCAACTCGCCGATGACTCGGCGCAGCGGATGCGAAGCCGTGACCTCGTCGTCACGGTAGCTGATGATGAGCAGGGCGCGGGTGCGTGCGATGCGCCGGCCCAGGAACTTCAGCCAGTCGAGCGTGGCCTCGTCCGCCCAATGGGCGTCTTCCACCACGACGAGCACGGGCTGCGGCGCGACCCGCAGTTCGTCGAGCACGGCCTCGAAGAGCGCCGGCCGAGGGCCGCCCAGCGCGGCGGCGAAACGTGGCTGCGCTTCGCGTGCGATGGCCAACGACGGCGCCAGCGGGTGGGGGGTTTCCAACGCGTCGCAGGCACCCCACCACACCGCGCCAGGGTTGATCGACGAGGTGGCGTGGGCTTCGGCCAACACGCGAAGCACGCTGGTCTTGCCGATGCCGGCCTCACCCGCCACCAGCGCGACGCGGCCGCGGCCGACCGCCGCCATCAGTGCGGCCAGTGCAGCTTCGCGTTCGACCAAGGTGTTCATGCCGCTGGAGGATAAGCCGCGCCAGCGCACTGCCTCGCCGAGGCTGAGTTGGCAATGTGGTCGCCAGGTGAAGCCGATGACGCCGGGCGGTGCAGTTGCTGCGAGCCCAGGTGATCGCGGCGCCACTTGAACAGCAGCTTGGCGTTGATGCCGCCGGCCAAAACAGCAGCTGCGACCGACCCGCCGGGTGCCAGGCACTGCTCGAACAGGTCCGTCTTGAACCACTTGTCGTGCTGGCGCCGGGGCGCTTCTGTGATTCCCGTATTGTTTTCGTGGTGTGCACCATTTCCTGCGAGTGCACACCTTCAGGCGGGCTGCACGCTTCAAATCAGATGTTGACCAGCCGGCAGCAAAGGCGCCAGGACGGGATTGGGCGGACGATTGCGTTCAAATGGAAGGACACCGGGCCAAGGTGCAGACGCAGCACAAGGCCATGACGCGGGCACCTGAAGTGTTCACGCGCCGCTTCCTGCTGCATGTGCTGCCTGGCGGCTTCCATCGAATGCGTTACCTGGGCTTGCTGGCCAATGGCCGTCGCACGACCAGCTTGGGCTGAGTCGGCTCGCGCCCATGGTTGCCGACGGGCGGCCGATGCCTCGGTCGTGTGCTCAAAAGAGCGCACCGTCATCAGTCACGCCGGCCCCCGCCCACCCGCCTCGGCACGTTCGCGCCACCTGCAAACCCGCGGTGATTGGCAAACCCCTGCCCGAATCGCCATAGCGCCCGAGGCTTGAACGCCAGCGGTGGTGTTCGCCGCAGCCCCCCCGCGTCAGTCGCGGCGGGCTGCCCAGGTCGTGCAGAGAGCCTTCAGCGCATCGATGATGCTCCTGTCGCGGCGTGTCGTTCGATTCCGCCCCAGCCACCATCAAAATCAACGGCTTGCATGCATTCCCGCGGTGCAGGTCGTTGTGCTTTGGGTAGGCTGGTGAGGCCGCGACGAAAAAACTCTCGGCGCCTGGGTTGGTTGGGCGGACTCGCCGTCGATTCGCATGGCGTCTTTGAATCGGTCTATGGACAAGCGTGGACGGCAGCGACGGCGAAAGTCCCGTTTCGTGTCAGCGCCTTCAGCCGCCGACACGTCTAGTGGTAGTTGAGCAACCACTGCCCGATGCGCTTCTTCAGACCTCTCCTCCCGGGCGGCAGCAGCGGCGGTGTCCACGGGGCCATCGCTCCCAAGCCCGCTGGACCGGCAATGGCAGGCGCAGCCTGCCAATTGTCGATGCGGGCATGGTCAACCACACCCAGCACATGCCCACCTTGGGCGCAGGCAAAAAAGTCCACCGTGATCTTGTTCGGGCTCACGTAGACGATCACTGAACCAAAGGTATTGGCCGGGAAATTGGGCGGCGTGAACTGGCCCGCCGAGTTGAAAAAATAGAGTAGCTTCGCGCCGAGTCGATCGAAGTACGGCATCGGGTCCGGATAAGTCCCGCCCGACCGGTACGAGTGCACGCCGTAGACGCTGCCATAGGCGTCGCGGAACAGAAAGAACAAACAGCCAGAGAAAAAATCAGAATAGAGAAAGCCCGGCGGTGAGAGCTGACCGGCTGCTGCAACCTCTGACTCGTTGCCGATCATCACCGCATCGGCACCGACCGTATCCCGAGGGACTGCTCTGAATTCGATGGTATTGGCCGCGACGTTGATCGTCGACGTTGCGTCCCAGCACAGGGGCTCCAGCCGGGTTGCCAGGTCCCGCTGAAGCAAGGTGCTACCAGACGCCACGACCGTGGTGCCCAGGCCTCTCACGACGCCGTTGCCGCTGGCCAGGATCGCCGCAATGTTGTTTGCAACAGCCATGTTTCCTCCTGTCGTGCCACCCAGTTGTGGGTCAAATGGTTAGTAGCGCCCTGCTCAGCATCAGGCACAACACTTTACATCGCTGCCCCAGGCGTGGGTTGTCGCTGTCGGTTCGGCATCATGTCCGGCGGCGCACCAGGCTGCCTACGACGGCCAGGCCCGCCAGCATCAGGGCCCAGGTGCCGGGTTCGGGTACGGGCGCGATTTCGTTGGCGATGAAACCTGCAATCTGCTGGCCGACGAAGTCGCCGACAAACCCGTTCAAGGTGTCACCCACGGGAAACTGCTCTGGCGATGGATCGACCAGGCCTTCGCCGTCAAAGCTCCCCTTGTATTTGTAGAGCGCAAACTTCCACACCGCGGCGGGGTCGCCGTTCAGGTCCACCGACTTGGTCACTTCGTCCACGAAGCCGGGCTGCAGCACTTGCCACTCGATCTCGATCTCGGTTTCCAGCCCGGCGATCTCGGGGCGGGCGCCGGCGTGGTTGCCAGCCAGCAGATCGTTCAGATCCACGTTGTCGCCCACCGTTGTCTTGACCATCTGCACCCAGAACGCGTTGCTCTGCGGGCCCAGGCCCAGGTCCAGCGGCTGCACCGCAGCCACCACCTGGGCCGGTGGTGCCGGCGGTTGGCCCACGGGGGGTGGTGGCGGCGGCGTGAAACTGAAATTGACCACCGGCACCCCCACCATCTGCTTGCCCAGCGTGCCACCTCCCGTGTCGACCAGCCAGCTGTAGGTGGTCTTGGCTGGTGCACCGTAGGTGCTGACGCCGAAATGGTCGCAAGACGTCAGTTGCCAGTTCGGATTGGCGCCCGGCCAGCAACTTTCGCCGCTGGTGGTGAAGGGTGCAGAGGGCGTGGCCACGCCGCCGAAGGTGCCCCCGTAGGTGATGCGGGCGCCAAAACCCGAGATGTAATCGATCGTGGGCTTGCCAAAGCGCACCACGGCACCCGGGTCGGGGGAGATGAAGCTGAACACCCGGTCATAGCCGAACACGCTGCTGATGGTGCCGGGGTGGTCGAAGAGGCTGTCCTCGATCTCGATCTCGAAGCCGTAGGCGGGCTTGCCGGTGTCATTGACCACGTCGAAATTGGCCAGACTGCCAAAGGTGCTGGCTCCGCTGGCAGTGGCCAGCGGCAGCAGGATCAGGCTGGTGGCCAAGCGTGCAGCAGTGCGGCCGGCAAAGGCCGGGCAGGGCAGGGCAGGGTACGGTCGTTCATGGGGACTCCTGGCTTGTGGTCGGGCAAGTCAAAAAGTCCATGGTCGCCGGGCAGATGAACCCGACCTGAACACAGCGCAGACCCCCCCTGAACAAGGGGGGGTCAGGGCGAGGGTTGCGCCTCAGTTCCGAAGTCCAGTGTGGCGCTGAAACCCCTGCCGGCGTTACAGGGTGACAGCAAGGTCAACCGGGCGTCCGATTGCTGGACGATGGCCTGCACCAGCGCCAGGCCCAGGCCGCTGCCGGACAGGCTGGACCCTGCATCGCCGCGCTCGAACTTGCGCATCAGCAGCGGCAGACTGCCGGCCGGCACGCCTGGACCGTTGTCCTCCACGACGAGGGATGGTCCTTGCACCCGCACCGTCACTTTGCCGGTTTCGCCACCGTGCTTGAGCGCGTTGTCGATCAGGTTGCGCAGGGCGATGCCCAGGGCGTCGATATCGCCGCGCACCGTCGCCGGCTGGCCCTGCACGAGCAGTTGCAGCCGACCGCTGCGCTGGGCGGAGGTGAAGTCGTCCACCACCAGCACGGCCAGTTGCACCAGGTCGACCGCTTCGCGTCGAAGTGCAACGCCCGATTCCACGCGGGCCAATTGCAGCAATCGGGTGGCCAGGTGGGTCAGGCGGTCGAGTTGGCGCAGCAAGGTCTGGGCCTGATGGCGCGTGGAGGGGTCGGCGCTGGCATGCACCAGCCGCTCGGCCTGGGCCATCGCCGCGGCCAGTGGCGTGCGCAGCTCGTGGGCCGTGTTGGCGGCAAAGGCACGCTCGCTCCCCACCAGTTCGTCGACCCGGCCCAGCAAGCCGTTGACGGTCGCCAGCCAGGGTTGCAGTTCACTGGGCGCGTGGTCGTGCGCCAAAGGCCGCAGATCGTGGCTCAGGCGCGAAGCCAGCTCCAGGCGCGGCGGCTCCAGTGTCGCAAAGGCGCGGCGAAGCAACTGGTTCATCACCCAGGCGGCTATCGGCAGCAGCAGCGCAAACATGCCCAGCAGCCAGCCCATGCTGGTCCACATCATCTCGCGCCGGTGGACCATGGTCTCGGCCACTTGGACGCAACGCGTGCCATCGGGCGCGTTGAGGGTGCGTACCCACCAGTTACCGGCGCGTCGCAGGCCATCGTCGGTGCGCATGTCCAAGGCGGTCAGCGGTGCCAGGTGCGAGCGCAGGACCAGGGCACCCTGGGCGTCGAACACCTGGTAGACCACGAATTCCTCGTGTTTGCCCCTCATCGCCAGGCGCTCGGCCGAGTCGGGCTCCGACAGTGCCACGTTCGACAGCATCAGCAAGCGCTCGGCCGTCTCGTTGAGCGCACTGTCCAGCACCTCATGGGTCTTTTGTCACAGGCCCAGACCGGTAACGGCCGAGCCCACCAGCCAGGCGCCGGCCAACACGCCCAGCAGCTGGCGGCTCAGCGTGCGCTGCAGGCTCCAGCCGGGTTGGTTCTGCCTGGGGGGTCGGGCGAACATGCCGCGGCGCAGGCGCATCCAAGTCTGTTGCCACCGTGGCGCAGCGTCAGCGCTCAAGGCGATAGCCCAGGCCGCGGTGGGTACTGATGGCGTCGGACCCCAGTTTCTTGCGCAGCCGGCTGACGATGACTTCCAGCGAATTGCTGGCTGCGTCCGCCAGGCCCTGTTGCGCCAGCCGACCTTCAATCTCGCCGCGGCTGTAGATGCGGCCAGGCCATTGCGCCAGGCAGCTCAGCACGGCCCACTCCATCTGGGTCAGGTCGATGCTCACATTACCGCGGCTGGCTTGGTGGGCTTGCAGATCAAGCTGCAGCGCACCTTCGGTGCCGGCCAGCGCCTGGGGCTGCAGCGTGCGCCTTGCCACGGCATCCAACCGCGCCACCAACTCATCGAGGTTGAAGGGCTTGACCAGGTAGTCGTCGGCGCCGGCCTGCAAGCCGCGGATGCGGTCGCTGACCTGGTCACGCGCGGTCAGCACGATCACGGGCCAGGACTGGCCGGCCGCGCGCCAGGCGCGCAGCAGGCTCAGGCCGTCGCCGTCGGGCAGGCGCAGATCCAGCAGCGCCAGGGCCGGGGCGGGGGCCTGCTCGGCCTGGGCGATGCTGCGGCACCAGCGCACCGCATGACCCGCCGCGACCAGGTGATCGACCACGGCACGGCCGAGATCGGCGTCGTCCTCGAGCAGCAGCAGGTCCATGGTCGGCGGGGCTGGCAGGGCTTTCCGGTAATGCAGATCGGCAACCTTAACCCGACGATCGACCGGCTGCGTGATGGGCATCGCTGCATCAAGCGGTACCAGCGTTTCGCCGTTGAACATCGGGTCCAGGGCACGGCAAAATGTCGAGACGCTTCTGCGGGCTTGGCCAAGGGCCAAGCTGTGGCTCTCAAACCCGGGTTGCCGTCAACGGGCCGTTGAAGGGGCCTGCCGAATCCGGCGTTGCGCCTGCAACGCGTTAACAGCCCGCTCGGCGGCGATCACTGCACCCTCCAGGTAGCCCGCATAGTCCGGCGCGAATTCGCTGCCCGCCAGGTGAATACGGTCGCGCCAGGGCGCCGGCAGTGCTGTTGACACGGGCGCGGGATGCGCCGAAGCCGCTTGCGCGTCGGCCGGCGTCGCGGTGTCGACTTCGTCGGCCCAATCCTGCAGGTGCACTGCTTGCGGCGCCAGCGCCTCCGCGCCGAACAGCCTGGCCAGTTGCGCCAGGGCGGCGTCGATCAGACCCTGCCGCCCCATGCGCCGGCGCCATGGGGCGGGCACACCGACAAAGCCGAACAGCGCCGCGTGCAGGCCGCCTGCATCGCTGGCGTCGTGCACTTCCGCCAGGGGCCCGACCTGGCTGACGGCACTGCCCGACAGGCCGGCCGCGCGCCAGAACGGCCTGGGGTACAGGGCCACCAGCTTGGCATGACCGGCCATCCAGGTGGGCGCATCGGCCCAGTGCTGCGGCAGCTCGGCCGGCAACGCGGGGGACCACTGCAGCCTTGCTGCCAGCAGCCGCGGCGGCAAGGCCAGGATCACCGACGAGGCCACCAGGGCCTCGGCCCTTTCGCCGCGCTCGAAGGTGATGCCAACCGTGCCGTCGCGGTTGGCCTCCAGGCTGTGCACGCGTACACCCAGCTGCAGGCGGGTACGCTGCAGCCGCTGTTGTAGCGCACTGGCCAGGCACGCGGTGCCGCCGACGATCCGCATTGACGGCGGCTGTTGCGCAAAGCCGGTGGCATGGCGGCGCACGGCCTGTGAGGGCAACTCGACCAGGCCCGCGCCCTGGACCCGCTGCTCAAACAGCGGCAAGTCCAGCGTCGCCATCCAGTGGGCCAGCCGCGGGTTGACGGCCGGCCACACCCAGGCCGGTCCCAGGTCGAAGCGGTGTGTGTTGTCTGGACTCGGTGGGCCGAAGACGCGTCCGCCGATGCGGTCCCGGGCCTCCAGCAACACAACGTCCAAACCCGATGACTCCAGCAGACTGGCGGCCACCAGGCCGGACAAGCCCGCGCCCACGATCACCACCGGCGCATGGGGGGGTGACGTTGCGGCGGCCGGCACGGGTGCAGGCGCTTCGGGCCCGAGGGCGAAAGTGGTCATGCCGGTGACCTTATCAGCGTCTTCGTCCCAGACTTGACGGCGGGGCATCCGGAAATCGGCGCCTCAGGGCTGCGTTTGGCGATGGTGTGAACCTTCAGCGGTCACCTTGCCGTTTGGCATCGCGCAGCATGAAGCCATACAGGCTTTCCACCTTCTCGCGGGCCCAGGGGGTCTTGCGCAGGAATTTCAGGCTCGACGACAGGCTGGGGTCGCTGGTGAAGCAGCGCAGCGCGATGCGCTCGCCCAGGCCGCCCCAGTCATAGGTGGCCACGAGCGCAGTGAGCATGGCCTCGAGCGTGATGCCATGCAAGGGGTTGCGCAGCTGCGCCACAGGTGTGTTGGGAGAATTCGGTGGGGGCACGCCTGTATTTTGCCGTGGCGCAGCGCCCGGCGGTCACCCGCTTTATGGCCATCGCGCCTTTGGAAAGCAGGTCGTACACAGGTCCTTTCGCCGTGCAACAGGGGCGCCGGCTCAGTTGATTCGCCGCGCCAGGTTGCGGGCCTCGGTGATGCAGGCTGCGGGACATGAAGGCCCGCCTGTCGACCAAGATGCTCGGCGAAACCCTGGAGCAGCCCTGCGAGACCGAGTTCAACCGCCTGCGGGCGACGGCGTGTCCAAAAGCCTGTTTCGAGAAAGACAACGACGCACGGACGGGCAGCAAAGGCGACTACATCTTTCGCGACCTGGATGAGGCGTGCACGGAGATCGATCATGTTCGAGATGAAAAGCGAGAGCAACCGCACGGCGACAAAAAACAGGAACCAAGACTTCCTGAAGGAGCTTGACAACGATAGCGACCAAGTTTGCTGAACTGAAGGAAGACGACCCTTCCGATGCTGTCTGAGGCAGGTCATCTTGCGCGCGGGCCCCCATGAGCCTGTTGCGGTCGGGTGCCGCCGTCGTGAAGCACCGACGCTCGGCGCTGATGCGTGATCGGGATCGGCACCTGGCCATACGGTCAAAGTATCGAATGGGGATAAATGAAGTATTGGACTTGGCCTCGGTCTGGCCCTAACCTGCGGCGCAGCCCAACTCCGCATTGCACGCCCCCCGTCATGACCAGCACCCTGCTCGAACGCCCCGCAACCAGCACCGCACTCGATATCCGCCCGATGACCGGCACCTGTGGTGTCGAAGTGCTGGGCGTTGACCTGGCAGGCGGTATCGATGCCGACGTCGTGGCCGAGGTGCGGCGTTTGCTGGCCGAGCGTGGCGTGGTGTTTTTCCGCGACCAGAGCCTGACGCCCGACACCCACCGCGCCTTTGCGTCGCTGTTTGGCCCCATCGTGAGCAACCCGGTCTACGACCATGTGCCGGGCCACCCCGACATCATGCCGGTGGTGAAAGAGGCCGCCGACAAATACAACATTGGCGACACCTGGCACAGCGACATGTCCTACATGGAAGAGCCGCCGCTGGGCTCCATCCTGTATGCCCGCGAGGTGCCGCCTTTTGGTGGCGACACCTTGTGGACCAACATGACCGCGGCCTATGACGCGCTGCCCGAGACCCTGAAAACCATGCTCGACGGTCGCCGCGCGCTGCATTCCGACCGTTTCCTGACCGAGCGGCTGCAAGAGCGCAACGCCGGCCGCTCGACCCGGCTGCGTGAGGACCGTGTGGGCAAGGAGCTGAACGCACTGCACCCGGTCGTGCGCCGGCACAACGAGTCCGGCCGCCCGGCGCTGTACGTCAACTACCCCTTCACCTGGGCCTTCGAGGGCATGAGCCGTGAAGAAAGCCTGCCGCTGTTGAACCAGCTGGTTCAGCACGCCACGCGCCCCGAGTTCTGCTGCCGCTTCCGCTGGCAAAAGGGTTCACTCGCGTTCTGGGACAACCGCTGCACCATGCATTACGCCTGCAACGACTACCAGGGTTACCGGCGGGAGATGCACCGGATCACGATCGCGGGCCCGCGCCCGGCATGACGGGCCCTTCAGGTGGGGCGCAGACCCAGGGCGTCCATACGCTGGTGACCGGTGCCACACGCGGCATCGGGCGGGCCATCGTCGAAGCCCTGATCCAGGCCGGGCAGCCGGTGGTCGGCGTTGCACGCAGGCCGCAGCCCAGCTTCCCGGCCCCGCTGGTGTGTGTCGACCTGGCCGACCCGGCCGCCACGCGCGAGGCGCTGACCGAAGCGGCGGAGCGCTGGCCCATCGGCCGCCTGGTGAACAACGCCGGCTACAACCAGATGCAACCGCTGGGCGGCATCAGTGGCGAAGCGTTTGACCAGATCTTCGGCCTGAACTGCCGTGCCGCGATCGAGTGCAGCCAGGCCTTGCTGCCGGGCATCCGTGCCGCGCGTGATGCCCGGGGCCGCGCCGCGGGGCGTATCGTCAACATTTCCAGCCGGTCCTTGCTGGGGCGGCTGGACGGCAGCGTCTATTCCGCGGCCAAGGCTGCGCTGGTGGGCTTCACGCGATCGTGGGCGCTGGAACTGGCCAGCCAGGGTGTCACCGTCAATTGCGTGGCGCCCGGTCCGGTGGCCACCGAGATGTTCGACCACAACAACCCGCCGGGCAGCCCGCGCCGCCAGCAGATGCTGGGTGCCGTGCCCATGCAGCGCCTGGGCGCGCCGGCCGAGATTGCCGCCGCGGTGATGTACTTCCTGTCCGATGGCGCCGGCTTCACCACCGGGCAGACGCTGTTTGTCTGTGGTGGTGCCAGCGTCAGCCAGATTCACCTTTGAGCCTGCCGTTTTGAGCCTGCCGCCAAGCCGAAATTCCCGCTTCACCAGACGCGACACCGGTCGCACCACAACAGGAGACGAGACATGCCCGTGCCCACCCCTTTGAAGACGTCGATGAAGCGCAGCCCCCGTCGGCGCACCTTGCTGGCCCTGGCCGGCGCCGGCGTGGCCAGCAGTGCCTTGTTGGCCCTGGGCACGGCCCAGGCCGCCGATGCGGCCTACCCCAGCCGCACGATCAAGATCATCGTCGGCTACTCGCCTGGCGGCACCACCGACATCGTCGCCCGGGCCATCGCGCCGGTGATGGGGCAGCACCTGGGCCAGACCGTGGTGATCGAAAACCGGCCCGGCGCCGGCGGCAATCTGGGCTCTGACCTGACGCTGAATTCACCGGCCGATGGCTACACCTTGATGATGGGCACGGCCGGCAACATGACGGTCAACCCCTGGATCTACGAGAACATGAAGTTCGACACGGTGCGCGACTTTGCACCGATCTCGCTCGTGGCCGCGGTGCCCAACGTGATGGTGGTGAACCCGGCGGTACCGGCCAAAACGGTGGCCGAGTTCCTGGCCTGGGCCAAGGCGCGGCCCGGCACGGTGTTTTTTGCATCGTCGGGCACGGGCAACACGCCGCACATGACGGCTGAACTCTTCAACCTGAAAACCGGGCTGAAGATGACCCACGTGCCCTACAAGGGCAGTGGGCCGGCGCTGATCGACCTGATCGGCGGGCAGGGCGTGCAGGTGATGTTCGACAACCTGCCGTCGGCCATCGGCCACATCCGCAGCGGCGCGTTGCGTGCCCTGGCCGTGACCAGTGCACAGCGCTCGTCCAGCTTGCCGGATCTGCCCACCTTGCAAGAGGCGGGATTGAAGGACTTTGACGTGCAGGGCTGGTTCGGTCTGTTTGCGCACGCCAAGACGCCGCCGGCGGTGGTGACGCGGGTGCACGCCGCGGTGATGGCCGCGTTGGCCGATCCGGCCACCCGCAAGAGCCTGGAAGGCCTGGGCGCGGTGATCGTGGGCAACGACCCGGCGGCTTTTGCCAAACGTGTCGAGAGCGAACACCGAACCTGGGGTGAAGTGGTCAAGGCCGCCGGTGTCAAGCTGAAGTAGCACGCTTGACCCAAGGGTGGTCGGCGGCGCGCACATGCTGGATGAACGACGCGCACAAGCCGTTGGGGTTGCCGTGGCGCCAGCACACGGCCAGCGGTACCCGGGCCTGGGGGTCTTCGAAGGGCCGGTAGACGATGCCGGCCAGCCGCAGCGCGGCGGAACTTTCGGGCACGATGGCCAGACCGTTGCCCGACAGCACCATGCCCAGCGCGGTCAGGATGGTGCCCGCAATCTCGGCCGATTCGGGCCGCAGCCCCTGGCTGCGCAGCCAGGTTGCCACGATGCCGTACAGGCCCTGGTCGCCCCGGCTCAGGGGGTACATCACCAGTGGCTCGTCGGCGATCTCGGCCGGCGGGATCTGCCGCCGCCTGGCCAGGCGGTGCGCGGCAGGCAGCGCCAGGATCATGCGCTCTTCGCCGATCAGCGCACCCTGGATCTCGGGGTGTCGTGCGGGCGGGCGGTACAGGCCAACATCGATGCGGCCGGACAGCAGCGCGTCTTCCTTTTCGGTCACCGGCACCTCGCGCAGCGAGATCGCCACCCGGGGATGGGCCGCCCGGTAGGCCGGCAGCAGGTGGGGCAGCAGCGTGAAGGCCAGCGTCGGGATGGTGCCGATGACCAGCCGGCCGCCGCGCCCGGCTGCAGCGTCGCGCGCCACCGCGGCGGCCTGGCGCGACGCCGCGATCACGGCTTCGGCATGGGGCACAAAGGCGACCCCCGCCGCGCTCAGCGTCACGCCGCGTGCACCGCGGTGAAACAGCGGTGTGCCCAGCTCGTTTTCAAGGTCGCGGATCTGAACCGACAGCGGCGGCTGGGCCATGTTCAGACGCGCCGCGGCGCGGCCGAAATGCAGGGTCTCCGCAACGGCGAGGAAGTAGCGCAGGTGGCGAAGCTCCATGCCGCACGATTCTATGGACAGCCCCTGGAGGTGTTGGTATGACGCAGACGAAGGCGTTGTCGGCCACTGAGCTGCCGACCGAGGTCCAGCTGGCCAGCGGCCGAGTGGCCCTGGTCACCGGCGCGGCCGGAGGTCTGGGATGGGCCATCGCCCAGCGGCTGGGCCAGGGCGGACACCCGGTGGTACTGCTGGATGTCGACGCCGCCGTTGAGCACAGCGCCGCAGCGCTGCGCACCCAAGGCATCGCTGCGACGGCGCTGTGCCTGGACCTGGCGCAAGAGGCCGAGGTGCGCCGCCTGCCGGGTCATCTGGCGGCGCTGACCATGCCGGGGCCCGCTGGCAGCGGCAGCTTGTGGGACCACCTGTCCATCCTGGTCAACAACGCGGGCATCTCGCCAAAGACCGGCGGTCGCAAGCGGCTGGTTTCCGAAATGCCCGTCGACGAATGGCGCCGGGTCATCGACATCAACCTGACTGGCACCTTCATGGTCACCCAGGCCTGCCTGCCTGCGCTGAGTGCACGCGGCTGGGGCCGCATCGTGATGATCACCAGTCAGGCGGCCCGCACCCGCACACCCGTGCCCGGCGCCCACTACGCCGCCAGCAAGGCGGGCATGACCGGGCTGGCGCGGGTGCTGGCCGGCGAGCTTGCAAAGCTGGGCATCACCGTCAATTGCGTGGCGCCCGGGCGCATCACCAGTGCGATGACGGCGGCGGTCGACCCGGGCCAGAACGCGGCACTGGCCGATCTGATCCCCGTGGGCCGCCTGGGCCGGCCCGACGAGGTGGCCGCGACCGTGGCCTTTCTGGTCTCGCCCGGCGCGAGTTACCTGACGGGTGCCAGTCTGGACGTCAACGGCGGCAACTTCATGCCTTGATCAAGCGGCCGATTCAACCCGCGCTGTGCTTGCGGATTTTTCAGCGGGCGGCGTGCGCCAACGTCACCAGCCCCACAACAGTCGCCGTGCGACCCAACCCGTGCGGCCCTGTGGCTGCCGAACCTTGACCCAGTTGCGCCGCCGCTCCACCGTGCGCAGCACTTCGCCGTACACCGCCTTGCCCACGATGCGGGTGTTGGTGCCGGGGCCCATTCGGATGTTGGCGATGGCTGTCTTCACCACATGGTGCCGGGTCGAGTTGGTCAGCGGCCGGTAGACCCAGCCCTTGTCCTGCTCGAAATCGCGCACCTGCAGCCAGCTGCCGCGACGGCCGATCACCTGCAGTGGGTAGCCGGCATCCAGCCGCCACAAGACCTCATGCTGCGTGCCGGCGCCCGAGCGCATGTTCAAGGCTTTTTTTGCGCTCACCATGGTGCCGGTTTGGGCCTGCAACTGAATCGGTACCGATACCAGTGCAGCCAAGACAAGCGTGAACAGAGCGCGAAACAATCGCATCGAAAGCGTCCTTTCTAGGGTTTGAGATTCAGGTGCGACCCGAAGCCGGCCGCGGCGGTTGCGGGCCGCGGTTGCCGTGCTGTCAGGCCTGTTGGATGTGGCCGGCGCCAGCCTATGAATAGCGCTTGAACTCGCCGGATTCGACCTTGGCCAGGAACTTGGCCAATTCGGCCTTTACCACCGGCATCAGGAAGTACAGGCCGATGATGTTGAAGATGCCCATGGCAAAGATGGCCGCATCAGAGAAGTCGATGACGGCGCTGAAGCCGATGGAGGCACCGATGACGACGAAGATGCAGAAGATGATCTTGTAGATCATCTCGTTGGTCTTGCCTTCGCCGAACAGGTAGGTCCAACCTTTCAGACCGTAGTAACTCCAGGAAATCATCGTCGACACGGCAAACATCAGCACCGCCAGGGCCAGCGGATAGCGGAACCAGTCGAAGGTGGCCTGGAACGAAGCGGCTGTCAGGTTCACACCGGTCAGGCCGTCAGCGTGCGGGTAGGGGCCCGTGTTCAGGCCGGCGATGGTGATGACCAGCGCCGTCATCGTGCAGATGATGACGGTGTCGATGAAGGGCTCCAGCAGCGAGACCAGGCCTTCGGTGATGGGCTCGTCGGTTTTCACCGCCGAGTGGGCAATGGCCGCCGAGCCCACGCCTGCTTCATTGGAGAACGTGGCGCGCTTCAGGCCCTGGATCAAGGCGCCCACAAAACCGCCCGCCACGCCGGTGGCGGTGAAGGCACCGTCGAAGATGGCCGTAAACGCAGGGCCCACCTGGCCCAGGTTCATGACGATGACGGTGATCGACATGGCGATGTACAGCACCGCCATCACCGGCACCAGCTTGGAGGTCACCGATGCAATCGATGGCATGCCGCCGACAATGACCGAAAAGACAAACGCGGCCAGCAACAGGCCCGTAACCCAGCCATAGCCGTCAGGCAGGCCGAAAGTCTGCACCAGCATGGCGTTGGCCTGGTTGCCCTGGAACATGTTGCCGCCACCCAGTGCGCCCAGGATCACCATGATGGAAAACATCACGGCCAGAAACTTGCCCAGACCCGCAAAGCCGCGTTCTGCCAGGCCGCGGCTCAGGTAGTACATGGGCCCGCCCGACACTGCGCCCGAAGGCAGGATGGTGCGGTACTTGACACCCAGTGTGCATTCGGTGAATTTGGAGGCCATGCCCAGCAGGCCCACGATGATCATCCAGAATGTGGCGCCCGGCCCACCGATGGCCAATGCAGCGCCGACGCCGGCAATGTTGCCCAGACCCACCGTGCCCGACAAAGCCGTGGCCAGGGCCTGGAAGTGCGAGATCTCGCCACTGTGTTTGTGGCTGGGGTCGGAATACCGGCCGCGAACGATGTCGGTGGCCAGCTTGAATTTGCGGAACTGCAAGAAGCCGAAGTACAGCGTGAAGATCAGCGCGGCGGCCAACAGCCAGCCGGCAATCAGCGGAAAGGACGTCCCGCCCACCGGCACCGACGTGAAGATGAGCCCGGCAAACCAGCCCAGGTAATTGTTGAAAAACGTGTCGACCGCAGCGTCGATGCCCTGCGCCGATGCGGATTGCGACAACGTCATGGCAAACAAGCTCAGTGTCCAGCCAGCTCGGCGGCTGGGCAGGGCAAGGCCCTGCTTCAAGTTCTTCTTGGTGTGCATGCAAAGCTCCTTCTCGGCGGTTGAACAACGACCCGATGAAGCGGCGCCCCATGGCACTGGCCCAACCCATTTGTTGACACCAGTCCAGCGACAGGGGTTGGACTGTCAACGAACCTTGTGCGGCCGATGGTAGGCCGATGTGGCGTGATCGCCAAACCGGCCAGCAGGGAGCATGGCCACGACCGCGTTGCAAACGCGTGCCGGATTCAGAAAATAACGGACAAAGTGAGCAGATATTCAGCGATGGCTGAACCCGAACCCGAAGCAGTCAAGTCGAAGTTGGCCACCAACCGTCTTCGTGCAATTCCAGCTGCGGTGTGTCGAACACACCAAGAACATGCGCTGAGCGTTCAGCCCCCAGGTGCCGGCGCCAACGTTCGCCTTGACGCATCGCCACGACGGCACCCGCCACGTCGGCGCCCAGATGCTGCAGCAGGTCCCAGACGCTGGCCAAGGTCTGTGCGCTGCTGACCACGTCGTCGACGATGACCACGCGTTGACCCTGCACCAGCGGCAGTTGGTTGGGATCCAGGTAGATCGCCTTGCCCTGCCCGGGGGTTGTGATGGACCTCACCATTGTCGAAAGTTCCTCGGTGTACCAGAACTTGCGTGAGTAGCCCATGGGCACCCAGCGCGTGTGGCCGAGTGCCCGCGCAACACCGGGCGCAAAGGCCATGCCAAGCGTTGGCAGGCCGACGACGAAGCTGGGTTGCAGGGCCGCGGCCAGGGCGCCCATTTCGCGGGCCAGGCTGTCTACGACATCCATGGATGCCTGGTTGGCAATCAGCGACGCAAGAGCCTGTGCCGTCTGACCCGCCTGCAACGGCAGGCGTCGAATGGGCAGCACCAACACATGACGACGTGCAATCACCACCGGCAGCCCGTGGCGGTAGGGTGGCTGAAGCGGCGCTGTCCAGGCCTCGAGCGGGACCAGCGCCTGCCAGTAGGCCGTGGTGGCTTCGGTCCAGTCGGCCTGGGCTTTGGGCGCCTCAGCCACGGCTGCCTGCCTCAAAGAGGCCCGCCGGTGGACTGTAGACACCGCGTCCGCAAAGACCCGAAAGGCCATCCCGGCCCAACATGGCCAACATCACCCGAGGACTGCAACCCGTTTGTCCGACCCGCCGTGCATCCAGGCCCAGGGGCCACTGGTCAGCCAACAAAGGATGGGGCCACATGAGCAGACTCTGCGCAGCCCCCAGATCATCGGCGTGTTTGCCTGCTGGATCGTTCAACAACGCGCCGCGAAGTGCAGGGGCATGCGCCAGACGTTGCCCGCCCAGGCCAAGCATGTCAATCACTGCGCTGTCGCCGATGGCTCCTTCGATGGCCGTGTCTTGGGGTACAGCAGCCAGGCGCGGACCCGCTGGCGGGTCCGCGGCGCAGGTCAGCCATTGGTTGGGGTCACCGGCCAGCGCGATGCCGAATTGTTCGCCGTTACCCCCGGCCCGCGTGACCAGCGTCGGCATGTTGCCACCCTCGGCGGCGCGCAGAATCAAGGCGCTGGCGGCCATCCACAACGTCAGAAAAAACAGCGGTGTGGCCGCCACATCGTCGACCATTTCCGGCGTTGCGCCCCGGGCAGCCAACGCAGCCACCAGGGCCTCGTTGGCGTACTGCGTGCTGCCATGCAGGTCATCGCCCGCCACCAGGCCGGCGGCGGCCATTGGCCACAGCGCGAGGGGGCCTGCGGCTTCCAGCCAAGCTGACAGCGCTGGAGCCACAACAGTGTCGCGGTACCGCAGGCGTCTCAGGACATCGGGGTCGCGTGACCCCATGCGAGTGTCCGCGCCACGCACGGCCGACACGGGCGCAACCATGCTGGGCATGTCGCTCAACCCGTCACCCACCACCAGCAGCGGCGTGCCGGCAGACACGATGGCAGCCAGCGGTGTCACACAGCCCCGCGCCTGCGCCGGGTGCAGCGACAAGGCGCCACTGCGCAACAGGGCCAGCGCGGCGGCCTCATCGCCGGCCCAGCCCTCGTGCAGGCAGGTCATGACCACGGAGGATTCCAGCGTCAGCGGCGGTCGGCGTGCGTCGGTCAGCGGTGGGCCGGCGTGAAGCATTTCGCGCGGCTCCAAGCCCAGGGCCTGGCCAGCGCTTTGCACGCCACGCAGTTCAGGCCGGACGTCGACAAGTTTTGGCATGCTGCGCCAGTGCAGTATTCGAAGCTGTGTGGAACACTGCGCTAGATCCCCATATAGGCCTCGCGCACCCGCTGGTCCACGGCCAGATCCTGGGTGGCACCTGAAAACCCGACGCGGCCGGTTTCGATGACCACGCCGCTGCGAGCCAGCTCAAACGCGGTGAACACGTCCTGCTCCACCAGCAGGATGGTCAGGCCGGTCTTGTTGATCGCCACCAGCGATTCCGACAGTTTTTCCACCGCGCGCGGCGCCAGTCCCAGCGACAGCTCGTCGATCATCAGCAGCTTGGGGCGCGACATCAGCGCGCGGCCGATGGCGCACATCTGCTGTTCGCCGCCGGACAGCGTGGTGGCGTCCTGCTGCTGGCGCTGGTGCAGGATGGGGAACTGCTCGTAGACGTGCTCCAGGTCGCGCTGGACGGCCGCGCGGCCGTCTTCGCGCAGGTAGGCGCCCAGCAGCAGGTTGTCGCGCACCGACAGGCCGCGGAACAGCCGTCGACCTTCCGGCACCTGGGCAATGCCGGCACGCAGCACGGCCTCGCACGAGGCCGCCGTCAGATCCTGACCGGCAAACTGCACCGTGCCGGCGGTGGCCTTGACCATGCCGGAAATGCTGCGCAACAGCGTAGTCTTGCCGGCGCCGTTGGAGCCGACCACGCAGGCGATTTCGCCCTCAGCCACCGCCAGGTCGATACCCCACAGCACCTGCACATCGCCATAGCCGGCCTGCAGGCCCTGGATGGTCAACAGTGGGCTGGTGCTCATGACGTGCCCATCCTTTGTGCGTACTTGGTGCCCAGGTAGGCCTCGATGACCTTGGGGTCGCCGGCAATCTTCTGCGGGTCGCCGCGGGCGATCAGCTCGCCGTGGTGCAGCACCAGCAACTCGTCGCACAACGAAAACACCACCTTCATCAGGTGTTCGATCAGCAGCACCGTGATGCCGCGCGCCGCAATGGCGCGGATCAGCTCGATGGCGGCGCCGATCTCGGCGCTGTTCAGCCCCGCGTTGACCTCGTCCAGCAGCAGCAGGCGCGGCTTCATCGCCAATGACTTGGCCAGTTCCAGGCGCTTGCGCGACGGCAGCGTCAAGGCCGACGCCGGCTCGTCGGCCAGCGCCTGCAGCCCCACAAACTGCAGATGGGCCAGCGCCTGGGCGCGGGCTTCGGCCATGCTGGGCGCGCGGCCGGCAAACAGCGCGCCGGCGGCCACGTTGTCCAGCACGCTCATGCGCGGAAAAGGCTGCACGATCTGGAAGGTGCGCGACAGCCCACGCAGCGCAGACTGGAAGGGCTTTTGCCCGCTGACGTCTTCGCCATTGAAGTGCAGACTGCCGGCGCTGGCCGCATGCACGCCGGTGATCAGGTTCACCAGCGTGGTCTTGCCGGCGCCGTTGGGGCCGATCAGGCCCACGATGCGGCCCGGCTTCAGCTCGAAGCTCACGTTGTTCACGGCCGCCACACCGCCGAAGCGCTTGGTCAGGCCTTCCACTTTCAGCAGGGGTTCAGCGACTGCGGTCATGTCGATACCTTCTGCGAGGGGGCGTCTGCTGGGCGGCTGCGACGCCGGCGCAACCGGCCCAGCAAACCGCCGGGCAGGAAAAAGATCAGCAGCACGATGACGATGCCCAAGGCCGCCTGGTTGTATTCCAGGAACCGCGACCACACCGCCTGCTCGATGACCACAAAAGCCGCCGCGCCGATGACCGGCCCCAGCAGCGTGCCAGGCCCGCCCAACAGCACCATCACCGGCACCTTCAGCGTCAGCAGGATCGAAAACGCATCGGTGGGCGCGATGTAGGCCACCCACGAGGCCGATACGGCGCCCACCGTGCCGCACAGAAAGGCCGACAGCGTGAAGCCCATGGTCTTGTAGCGGCGCACGTCGATGCCCACCATGTCGGCGGCGTCTTCGTTCTGTTCGATACAGCGCAGACCGAAGCCGAGCCGGCCGCGGTCCACCAGCACCGTCATCACAAAGGCCAGCGCCATGATGGCCAGCATGGCGTACAGGAACACCCGCCCGGCGAAGTCAGGGCCACCGGACAGGATGGGCAGGTTCAGCCCGTCACCACCGCCGGTCAGCTCCGACCAGGTCGAGGCGATCAGGCGCAGCAGTTCAACGATGCTGATCGAGCCCACGGCAAAGTAGTGCCCGCGCATGCGCAACAGGCCAAAGCCCAGCAGCGCGGCAAACACGCCCGTCACGGCGGTGGCGCCCAGCCAGGCCAGCACCATCGGCACGCCGGCGTTTTGCAGCAGTGCGCCGGCGTAGGACCCCAGCCCGACAAAGGCCGCGGTGGCAAACGACGGGTAACCCGCGTAGCCGCCGATGATGTTCCAGGACAGCGCCAGCGCCGCAAACATGGCGACAAAAGTGGCCTGCTGCACAAAGTAGTTGTTGCCGCCCAGTGGCACCGCGGCCAGCAGTGCCAGAAAGCCGACAAAAATCCACACCGAGATCTTCATTCGTAACCCTTGCGGCCCAGCAGACCGGTGGGTCGTGTCATCAGCAGCACCAGCATCAGCACAAAGCCGATGATCAAGGCGTTCTGCGGACCGAACCAGTGGCCCGAAAACGATTCGATCAAGCCCAGTGCCAACCCGCCTACCAGCGCGCCGGGCACCGTGCCCAGTCCGCCAATCACGCAGACCACAAAGGCCTTGCCCAGCAGCAGGCCCGACAGGTTGGTGGTGATGGGGAACACCATCGCCATCAGCGCGCCGCAGGCCCCAGCCAGGCCGGCGCCGATGGCAAATGTCATGGCATAGACGCGGTTGATGCGGATCCCCATCAGCGCGGCAGCCTCGCGGTCCATGCGCACGGCAACGATGGCCCGGCCCGCACGCGACGCGCGCATCACGCCGTACAGCGCCAGCGTCAGGCCCAGTGCCAGCGCGAACACCAGCATGCGGTCCCAGGCCAGCACCACCGGGCCCAGCACCACGGTACCCAGGTCCAGCGTCACCCGGCGCGGTGTGGCGTCAAAAAACACGTTCATCGCGTTGTACAAAATCAGGTCAAGCCCGAAGGTCACCGTCAAGGTGGTCAGCACCGGCTGGCTGACCAGCCGGTTGATCAGCCCCATCTGCAGCAGCCAGCCCAGCAGGAACAGCATGCCGGCCACGGGCACGATGGCCAGCAGCGGGGGCACACCCAGGTGGGTCCAGGCAAAAAAGGTCAGGTAGCCGCCCAGGATGATCATGCTGCCGTGCAGCATGTTGATCACGTTGAGCACGCCCCAGACCAGCGAAAAACCGACTGCCAGGCACGCGTACAGCGCGCCCAGCGTCAGACCGTTGACGATGACCTGCAGATAGACCATGGGGCGCCCGGCGTCAGGGCGTTGTGATGGCAGCCAGCGTGCCCGCCTTGATGGCTTCGGGGAACAGCGGAATCACCTTGCCCGCCTGCACCTGCACGATGGGCAGCGCACGGCCGCCGTTCATGCCGTTGGCGCCAAATTTGACCGGTCCGTAGAAGGTCAGGGTGTCGGTGGCGGCCAGCGCGTCACGCACCTTGGCCTTGTCCAGCGTGCCGGCCTTTTCGATGGCCTTTTGCAACACCACCAGCGCGGCAGCGGCCGAGGCGTGCACGTAGTCCGGGTCCTTCTTTTCGCGCTCGACAAATTCCTTGTAGAACGCCGCGGTGGACCCAAACACGTCGTCGGACTTGTAGGTCAGCGAGTGGTGCCACCACGACGCGCTGGTGACGCCGTCGGCCAGCTTGCCCAGGCCGTCGATGAATTCACGGTACGCCGGACCGGTGATCATGGTCACGATGGGGGCGCTGAGTTTCAGGTCGCTCATCTGCTTGCGCGCCAGGATCAGGTCTTGGGTGTAGCCGGTGACGAAGATCCACTGCGGCGCGGCGGCCTTGATTTTCAGCAGCGACGACGCATGGTCCAGCGTGCCCACCGGGTACAGCTCGTTGTAGACCACCTCCAGGCCCACACCTTCGGCAGCCTTTTTCATCTCGGCGGCCATGGCGCGGGGGAACACATCTTCGCGGCCCAGGATGGCGATCTTCTTCACCCCGGGGATCTGCTTGGTGAACATGGTCGCCATGTTCTGCACGATGCCGCCGTTGGGGGCCAGCGTGCCGAACAGATATTTGTAGCCCTGGTCGTACACCGATTCACTGGACGCCACCGAAGCCATCAGCGGTACGCCGTAACGCTCGGCCACGCCGGCCACGATCTTGGTGTGGCCCGAGCCGAAGGGCGCGGTCATGAAGTCGACCTTGTCCTGCGTGATCAGGCGCTCGGCGATCTGCTGTGCGCTCTTGGGGTCGGTCTGGTAGTCGTAGCTGATGATCTCGACCTTCATCTTCTTGGCGCCGACCTGGATGCCGCCTGCGGCGTTCACACGCTTGAGCCACATGTCGTAGGCAATCTGCTGCTTCTTGCCCTCGTCGGCCAGGCCGCCTGTCAGGGCCAGCGGCGCGCCGATGCGGATGACGTCCTGCGCCTGCGCGGTGGTGCTGATGCCGAAGGTGGTGGCCACAACGGCGGCCAGGACGGTGGCGCGGGACGCCAGGCGGAGGAAGGGTCTGCGATGCATGCGGGGCTCCTTGCAGTGGGGGGGGGTGGGTCGGGGCGGGGTGAAGACCGGCGCACGGCCGGTCAGGGGGGTGGTCGTTGTCGAAACCAGCGTGTCCAGTGCTGCCAGCGCGTTTTCAGCACCTGCACGATCAGGCCGAAGGCATTCAGCGGGCGCGCCGGGGCCGTGTTTTCAGAGGGGGGTGTTGCGGTGGCGGTGCCGTCGGCCGCCGCGGTCAGTGGTGTCAGCCGACGCGCGAGATTGTCTGCAAACTGGTTGGTCAAGGCGCCGGCCAGTTCACGCACGATGCCGGGGCGCCCGAACTGCGCCAGGCTGCCGGTGAGCGCGTAGTCCACCCGCACCTGCACCACCGTGCCAGTGCCGCCCGGTGCCAGCGCAAACGCAGCGGCGCCCTTGACGCGAGACTGTGTGCGCTTGTCGGCGGCCTGGCCTTCGAAGCGGCCACTTTGGGCTGCGTCGTCGAACTGCACGCGCCCGCTGCCGGCAAAAGCCGCCGCGATAGGGCCGAGCTTGACGTCGAAACGCAGCGGCCAGGTGCCGTCCACCGCCGGTCCGGTCAGCGACGCGCCGGGCAGGCAGTCCACGAGCAGCGCGATGTCCTTGAACGCCGGCCAGGCCGTGGCCGGGGTCGCCGGCAGTTCAAACTGTTGTTCAAGCTCCATGGAACCCTTCCGTGAGCTTGCCTGTTGCGCCCAGCGCCTGGCGGTCGGCCAGCACGCGGGCGATGGCCCGTACGATGCCACGGTAGCCCGTACACCGGCACAGGTTGCCGGCCAGTTCGAAGCGGATGCGCTCTTCGTCAGCCTGCGGCAGCCGCGTGACGATGTCGCGCGCCGTGATCAGCATGCCCGGCGTGCAGTAGCCGCACTGCAAGGCATGTTCGGCGGAAAAGGCCTCACGCAGCTGCGCCATCACGGGATCGTGCTCAAAACCTTCCAGCGTGCGGATCTTGGCGCCTTCGCAGGCGGCGGCAAAGGTGATGCAGGACCGTGCCGGCGCACCGTCGATCTCCAGCGTGCACGCGCCACAGACGCCGTGCTCGCAGCCGATGTGGGTGGCGGTCAGGCCGCACTGTTCGCGCAGGTGGTCGGCCAGATGCGTGCGGTCTTCGGCCGGCGCGCTCAAAGTCTGGCCGTTGACATGCAGGGTGATGGTTTTCATGGCGTTGTCGTGGTCGGCTTCATGCGGAACGCCCGGCCGGGCTGTCCAGATCGGCGAGTGCACGGCGCAGCATCTCGGCGTGCACATCGCGTTCATAGAGGTCGTCGAGGCCGGTATCGTCCAGCAGCCGTGCCACACCCGCCGGCGTGCGCAGGGCGGCCATGGCGTCGGCGCCGTCAACCACCTGGGGCATGCCGCTGAGTGCGCCGATCAACGCCCGTGCAACGCCACGCGCCGGGTCGACCC
>JAHECB010000284.1 GCA_024641925.1 Betaproteobacteria bacterium | reverse complement strand
ATCAGCGATCACAGCGGCAAGCGCTCGAACATCATGATCGTGCCGGACAAGGGCTGCAGCGTGAACAGCGGCCTGTCGTCCACGCGCGGCGGCAAGATGGCCTCGTACATGTACGCGCACGATGGCATCGGCAAGGAGCGGCTGAAGAACCCGCGCATCTTTCATGGCGACAGTTGGCTCGATACGAGTTGGGGCAACGCGCTGGCCACCTACGCCGGCCTGACGAAGAAGATTCTCGACACCGACGGCCCGAGCGGGCTGCTGTACGACTGCTTCGACCACGGCGGCGCGGGTGGCGGCTTCGAGAACACCTGGGGCACCGGCAAGCTGATGTTCTCGGCGCTGCAGACGCCGATGGTGCGCATCCACAACAGGCCGGCCTACAACAGCGAGTGCCACGCCACGCGCGACATGGGCGTGGGCGAGCTGAACAACAGCTACGAAGACGCGCAACTCTCGGACTGCATCGTTGCAACGGGGTGCAACTCCTACGAGACCCAGACCAACTACTTCCTGAACCACTGGTTGCCCAACCTCAACGGCGGCACGGTCGGCAAGAAGAAGAAGTGGTTTCCGGGCGAAACGGCAGCGGCGGCGAAGATCATCATCGTCGACCCGCGCCGGTCGGCAACGGTGGCCATCTGCGAGCAGATTGCCGGCAAGGACAACGTGCTGCATCTGGACATCGAGCCTGGCTCGGACACCGCGCTGTTCAACACGCTGCTCACCTACGTTGTCGACCAGGGCTGGCACGACAAGGACTTCATCGCGAAGTTCACGCGTGGTTTCGACGATGCGATGAAGATCAATCGCATGTCGCTCGAAGACGGCTCCAAGGCGACGGGCATTCCGATCGAGACGATTCGCCAGGCGGCAGACTGGGCCTACAAGGCCAAGGCCTCGGGCCATCGCCCGCGCACCTTCCATGCCTATGAGAAGGGCATCATCTGGGGCAACGACAACTACGTCATCCAGAGTTCCCTCGTCAGCCTGGTACTGGCGACGCAGAACGTCGGCCGCCGCGGCACCGGTGTGTGCCGGATGGGTGGCCATCAGGAGGGCTACACGCGCCCACCGTACCCTGGCGACAAGAAGATCTATATCGACCAGGAGGTGATCCAGGGCCGCGGGCTGATGTACACGATCTGGGGCACGAACCCGTTTCAGACCACGCTCAATGCGGAAGAGCACCGCCGCGTGCTGAGCCGCCGCGCACAGATCGTCAACCAGGCCATGAGTGCCGCGCGAGGTGCCAGTGTCGAGCAGATGATCGATATCATCTACGATGCCTGCAAGAACAAGGGCGGCATGTACGTGGTCGGCATCAACCTGTACCCGACAACGCTGGCGGAAGAAGCGCATATGCTGCTGCCGGCCGCGCAGCCCGGTGAGATCAACCTGACCTCGATGAACGGGGAGCGTCGCCTGCGCCTGTCCGAGAAATTCATGGATCCGCCGGGATCGGCCAAGGCCGATTGCATGATCGCTGCGGACATCGCGAACACCTTGAAGGCGATGTATGCAAAGGACGGCAAGGCCGACATGGCCAAGCGCTTCGAGGGCTTTGACTGGAAGAGCGAGGAGGACGCCTTCAACGATGGCTTCCGTCGGGCAGGGCGGCCGGGCGTCGGCCCGATCGACAGCCAGGGCGGTGACACAGGCTATCTGGCCACCTACGCACTGCTGCGCAAGGCTGGCAACAATGGCGTTCAGTTGCCGATCAAACGCGTCGAAGGCGACAGGATGATCGGCACCGAGATGGCGTATATGGACGGCAAGTTCGACACCAAGGACGGCAAGGCCGAGTTCAAGCCAGCACCCTAGAACGGTCTGCCAAAGATCGTTGCAGATCAGAAGGCCAAGCACCGTTACTGGATCAACAACGGCCGCGCCAACGAGGTCTGGCAGACGGCCTATCACGATCAGTACAACAGCTTCGTGCTCGACCGCTACCCGACGGCCTTCATCGAGATGAATCCCGAGGACGCGCGCACGATGGGCGTGGCCGCTGGCGACGTGGTCGAGGTCTTCAACGACTTCGGCAGCACCTACGCGATGGCCTACCCACAGAAAGCCATCAAGGCGGGCCAGACCTTCATGCTGTTCGGCTACATACGTGGCGTCGCAGGTGACGTCACAAGCCCGTGGGTGGACCGCAACGTCGTGCCGTACTACAAGGGCACTTGGGCGAGCATCAAACGTGTGGGCAGTGTCGACGAATGGAAGCAGCGCATCAGCTTCAAGAGTCGTCGCTTCGGCTGAACCGACAAGGCTTGTCTCCTCTCGACGCTGATGTGTCAGTTGTCGCCGTGTTCGGGTGTGTCTGCGGGCACCCCGGCCTTTTTTCCAGGGCCTGTATGCCATGAACCTCAAACGCACCGTTGCCATCGAAACAGAAGACAGTTCTGCATCCATCCGCAGCGGGACACGCCAGCCGCTGCAGGACGGCGAGATCTTTTCGTTGGCGCAGGCGTTGATCGATTCGCGCCAGAACGTGTCACCGAAGCGACTTGTCGAACCCGGCCCCTCGGCGGCGCAACTCGACGCGCTGCTTTCGCTCGCGGCGGCGGCGCCTGACCACGGGCTGCTCATGCCGTGGCGCTTCATCCTCGTACCGGCCGCGCAACGGCACCACCTTGCCGAGGTGTTCGCGCTGGCGTTGATCGATCGGGACCCCGGTGCCACGTTGGAGCAGATCGAGTCAGCTCGTGAGAAGGCACATCGTGCGCCGTTGCTGCTGGTGGCGGTCGCTTGTCTGGGGCATCGTGAACCGGACACGCCATCGCTGGAGCGCATGGTCTCGATGGGTGCCGCAATCCAGAACCTTTTGCTGGGCGCTCACGCCCTGGGGTTCGGTGCCGGACTGACCAGCGGGCAGGCCATGACTTCGCCGCGACTGCACAAGCTGTGCGCGCTTGCGCAAGGCGAGGCGGCAGTCTGCTGCGTCAACGTCGGAACCGTGAGCAGGCGCAAAAGCGCCTCGAGGGCTCGGCCATTGCCGGCGCAGTTCCTCAGCGAACTGATGGCCGAGTCATCGGACTGCAGCGTTCAATAGGCGGCGATCATCTCAATCGATGACGACTGTCGCACCACACCACTCGCGGGACTGGCAATGACAGCCAGGCGCTAGGCGAGGCCCAGCCGCAGGAGGCGCCCGGTCATCGCCAGTGCCGACTCCGTGTGCGACCTCAAGACCATGCCAAGCCCCTTGCAGGTGGCGGTGTTGTGCTTACGACACTCGATACCCAGATCGGGCACGATCGGCCGCGACTTGGGGTCGATGATGGCCGCGAGCTTGGCGATGAAGCTGGGCAGCTCGCGCATCGGAACCTTTTGCGCCCGCTCACCCAGCTTCTCCTTGGTGGGCAGCATGAGGTCCTTGAACCAGGCCACGCCCTGTGAGTCAAAGTAGCGCCCGCCCGATGGCGCGCTCGTTTCCAGCGTTGGATGGGTAGACCCAGAAGCACCGCACGTCTTCATAGGTAAACGTGGCGGAGGCGGTGTCCGTCGTACCGCTAGGTTTGGCGCGGGTTTACGGACGTCAATTCTGCAGTTCCCCCATAAGACCCCCCATCAAGGACGCTGCTTGACCTATGGCCCAGACGCGAGGCATTGGACGACGAGTGTTGGGTCGAACTTACCTTCCGGCGAGTTGCTGATCTACGTCGAGTCCAAATGAATGTTTGCTCAAGACTGGTTGCAGACGGTCAGGTTTCGGAGGTGAGTGTCGGCGGGCGCCGAAACCTGCCGCGCACGGATCGCTGGATCGGTCGGCTGCTTCGCTCAGAAACCTGACTTTCATCCCCAGCTTTGTGGATGAACTGCGAGGTCATCATGAAGTTGGAGTCCAACGACAGCTCCCGCCTTCCGCGAACTGGTGCTGCCGACCCTCTACGGTCGTAGCCGTTTACGAATTCGCCGCCGCGAAGCTGACCTTCGAAAGGATTGAACCCTGGAACCTGTTGTTGTCGGAATGAAATACCAGTCAACCCCCGTCCCCTGGCGAGTCGTTCTCCAGCTTGTTCGCGCGCAGGCAGTGCCAGTGACCGCCAGCGCTTGTCGGGCGCGTCAAAATGTAGTAATGTTTCTACATTGCATCACAACAAATGAGAGGTCCGCTCGTGACCATCACCACCGTTTCCAGCCGAGAGTTCAACCAGGACGCCAGCGGTGCCAAGCGAGCTGCCAGCAAAGGCCCGGTCGTCATAACGGATCGCGGGCGCCCCGCGCATGTGTTGCTGACCATCGAGGCCTACCAAAAACTCACTCAGAAGACGGCCAGCATCGCAGACCTGCTGGCAATGCCCGGTGTGGCCGACATTGCTTTTGAAGCCCCGCGTTTGGGCCTCGTGGCCCGACCAGCGGATCTGAGCTGATGTTTGTTCTCGATACCAACGTTGTCTCGGAACTGCGCAAGGCCAAGGCGGGCAAGGCCGATCGGAACGTGGCGGCGTGGGCTTCTGGTGTCCCCGCCGATGCGCTCTTTGTCTCAGCCATGACCATCCTGGAACTTGAAACCGGCGTGTTGCTGGTGCAACGCCGCGACCCCAAACAGGGCGCCTTGCTCAGGGTTTGGCTGGATCAACATGTGTTGCCTGCATTTTCGGGCCGCGTGCTGTCGGTGGACACCGCGGTGGCGCAGCGGTGTGCTGCCCTGCATGTGCCCGACCCGAGATCCGAGCGCGATGCCTTGATTGCCGCTACCGCGATGGTCTACAACATGATCGTGGTCACCCGCAATGTGGCCGACTTCGCAGCGACCGGAGTGCCCTTGATCAACCCATGGGACACCGTGGCGCGGCCAAGCGGGCGCGGAGCACGCTAATTTCCTAAATCGGCGAATCACGGAAGACCGGCCGGTCGTGACCGTCACGTTATGGCCGGCACTTCCAGTTCGCCGCCGCGCCTGGTAGCTGACCTTGGCCGGCTCAGTTCAAGCCGAAGAGTAGCAGTCGGTGGTGCGGCGCTGAGGGCCTCGCGCGAGGCCTGCGGCCGCTGTACCTCGTACAGCTGGCCTTCACGCCGCACGCGGCCGCCAAGCCCGGCGACCGCTGGGTGCCATTCAGCGTGAGTTCGTCGCCAAATGGTTTTCAAGCGCCTGCGTGTGGTGCGCATGGTGGACGCCACGCGCAACACGCTGGTGTACCTGACCTATTCCGACCGCGTCATCGAAGGCTCCCCGCAGAACAGCATCACCGCCGTGGCGGTGGACCGCAGCATCCCGATTCCGCTGCAGCCCTGAGGGTTGGACTCGCAGCGGCCCCCGCGACTACAGCGCGGCTGCCGCCACCGCAGCCGCACCCGTGAACTGCGGGCCCGCCAGTTCGCGTTGGCTGTAGCCCCTGTTCACGTCCAGCCCGGTGACATGCCAGTCGTGTGCCGGCAGCCGAAGCGGGTGCACCACTTCTTCGTAAGAGCGCATGGGCCACAACAGGCCAAACCGGCGCTGGTGGTCAAAGGTGTCGACTTCGGCCACCGCGCCGCGGGTGCTGTCATGGCCCTCCAGCGTGAAGCGAAGTCGGCGCGTGATCGAATCATCGCGGTCGATGCACACGGCCACGCGGTCCAGCGCCACCAGGCCCAGCCCCGGGCGCAGCCACACCTGCACCACGTCACACAGGCGGCCGTTGACCCGTTCGGTGCCCGCGGCTTGCACCGTCAGGCCCCGCTCGACCAACCACAACGGTCCCAGCAAAAACAAGCCATAACACTCGGCCACCAGGGCAGCTGCCGTCAGCACCGCCGGCGAGGTGCTGCGCTGACCGTTGAACCACACCGCCACTTGGCCTGGGTTGTCGGCGCGCCCGCTGCCGCGCTGCCAGCTGACCAGCTTGGACCCTGCCGGGCCCGTGTGGGCCTGCGCCACGATGCCGGCCCGGGGCAACAGCCGGTCCTGAGAAGAACGCCGGTAGGCCTTGTCCACCACCACGGGTTGGATGCGGTCGATCAGCGGTCGCCACTGGCCGTCATAGCCCACGTTGATGTCGGTCAGCGCCTGGTACGCGTCCCAGCCGTGTGCCTGGGCACTTTCACGCAAACGCGCTGCCGCAGCCTGCTGTGCAGCCGACTCGCCGGCTGCGGGGGCCACCAGTGGCAGCGGCGTGCCACAGGCTGCCAACAAGGGCATGCTGGCTGCACCCAGCAGCCAGCGGCGACGCGACCCGTTGGGCGGTGATGAAAGGACTTGAGGCTGCGGGCGGTTCATGGCAAGGGACAAGAAGCGATGAACCGATGCTAGCCTGGGTTGCAGCCAGCAAATTGGCATCGATCACCCGTCGGTGGCGGTTGTTGCCATCCCATCCATCATGTTTGGACGCGCCTGATGGGCACGAGGGCGCCTGGCCC
>JAHECB010000034.1 GCA_024641925.1 Betaproteobacteria bacterium | reverse complement strand
TAGGCAGCCGCTGGCCCGAGGTGACCACCGACGTGGCGGTGGGCCAGATGCGGCAGATCGACTTTTTAGCAGACGAAGAGGGCGATTGGGCCTTCCATTGCCACAAGAGCCACCACACCATGAATGCGATGGGCCATGGCGTGCCGACGATGATTGGTGTGGACCACCGGCAGGTGGTACGGCAGGTCACCAAACTGATACCCGACTATATGGTGATGGGCGAACGCGGCATGCACGACATGACCGAAATGCCCATGCCCCTGCCCGACAACACCGCGCCGATGATGGCCGGCCAGGGCCCGTTTGGTGCGGTGGGCATGGGGGGCATGTTCAGTGTGGTCAAGGTGCGCAAGGACCAGAAACCGGGCGACTACAAGGACCCGGGCTGGTACCAGCACAAGCCGGGCGAGATCGCCTTTGAATGGACCGGCGCGATGCCCGATCCGGCGCGCTTCAAGGCCGAGGGCACGGGTTCCATGCCCCGTGCAGACAAGGCGCGCGCACCCGTTGAAGTGCAGGTGCGCAAACCTGTTGGCGGCCATGGTGGCCATTGAACACAAGCTTTTTGAAAGGATTGCAATGACTTCAAACACAGGCACGTTGATGGCCCTGGTTCTGGCAGCCGCAGGGCTGGCCACCGGCCCCGCCGCAGCCCACGGCGACAAGGCGCATGGCCAGGCCAAGTCCACCGCCGTTAAAAAGGAGCAGAAGGACTGGGGTGTGGCCGGGGACGCCAAGGCTGTGAAACGAACCATCAACATCACCATGTCCGACGCCATGCGTTTCACGCCCGAGCTGGTGCAGGTTCAGCTGGGGGAAACCGTGAAGTTCGTGGTGAACAACGGCGGGCAGGTGATGCATGAATTTGTCATCGGCACACGGGCCGAAAACGACCAACATGCGGCCCTGATGGTGAAGTTCCCGAACATGCAGCACGACGAGCCCTACATGGCACACGTGGCGCCCGGCAAGACCGGTGACATCACCTGGACCTTCAACCGCGCGGGCGACTTTGACTTTGCCTGCCTGATCGCCGGCCACTACCAGGCCGGCATGGTCGGGAAGATCCAGGTGCTGGCGCCATCGAAGGAGGGCCCGCATAAGCACTGATACCGCATCCGGACGGTGTCTGAAGCCGTTGGCTTCGGGCACCGATCTTCAGTCCCTGTCCAACCCTTGAATCTGACTTCTTTTTTTTAACTCTCGAAAGTTCACACCATGAAAACCACGAACCTGAAATCCCTGTTTGCTGCAGCCGCGCTGGCGATGACATTGCCGACCGCGGTCTGGGCCGCCGGCGAAGCCGCTGACATGACCGCCGCAGAAGTGCGCAAGGTGGATGCCGAAAATGGCAAGGTCACGCTGAAACACGGCCCCATCAAGAACTTGGACATGCCCGGCATGACGATGGTGTTTGCGGTCAAGGACAAGGCCATGCTGGACAAGGTCAAGGCCGGCGACAAGGTCATGTTCAAGGCCATGGACGTGGCGGGCAAGTACACCGTGACCGAGCTGAAGTCCGCAAACTGACCCGGTGTCAACCGGCGGCATGTCAACCCGGCCGTGCGCCGGATGGCCGCTGGCGCGCGACAATCGGCGCCCATGAACTCGACCGAGACAGCGCCCCCTGGTGAGTCGGCCTATACGCGGCTTGGCGGAGAAGCCGGTGTGCGTGCCTTGGTCGATCGTTTTTACGACCTGATGGACCTGGAACCCTCTTTCGCCGGCCTGCGTGCGCTGCATCCGGCGGACCTGTCGGGCTCGCGCGACAAGCTGTTCTGGTTCTTGTGCGGTTGGCTGGGCGGGCCGCGGCACTATGAAGAGCGCTTTGGCCACCCGCGCCTGCGCGCACGGCACATGCCGTACACCATCGGTATCGCCGAGCGAGACCAGTGGATGGCCTGCATGGGTCAGGCCATGGTGGAGCTGAACCTGGATGCATCGCTGGCCGAACGGCTGCTGCACGCCTTGTTTGGCACGGCAGACTGGATGCGCAACCGTGGCGGCTGAGCCTGCAGCCCGGCAGCTTTCTGTGCCGGGCCGTCGGCTTTTGCCGTCTGCATTGCTCATGATGACGGCCAGCGCCTGCGTGGTGCTGCCGCAGACCTACGAGGTGTACGACCCCGAATGCAAGGTCATGACGCGGCAGGTGACGCTGCAGGCCGCCTACGTGGGCGGGTTTCAGCACTGCGCGGGTGAGGGCTGCGCCAGCATGCTGGCCGCTGCCGGCGTGGTGACCGCCGCTTCCCTGGTGGTGTCGGGCAGCATCGCCCTGGTGGGCAATGTGGTGTACTGGATCGAACGCCAGGGCAACTGCAAGCCCACACAGATCGGCCCTTATGTGGCGCCGCAGGCGCTGCCGCCGCCGGACATGGTGGACCCACCGGTGCCGTTGGAGCCGCCATCGGCGCCGCGCTGAGGGCAGGTTCGGGCCGCTTGGCCGGCCGTTTGTTCCGCTGCTGGGTCAACCCTTCAGCAACACGATCAAGGCGCCGCTCCCACCTTCAGGCGCCGTGGCCTGCGTAAAGGCCAGCACCGATTCGTATTGCGCCAGCCAGCGCTGCACCTTGGCTTTCAGCACCGGCTCGCGCCCGGGCGAACCATGGCCCTTGCCGTGCACCACCCGCAGACAGCGCCAGCCGCGCTGGTGGGCTTCGCGCAGGAACTCGGCCACGGCGGTGCGCGCTTCGTCGCGGCGCAGGCCGTGCAGGTCCAGCTGGCCCTGAATCGCCCAGTGGCCACGCCGCAGGCGTGCCAGCACGTCGCTGGCCAGACCGGGGCGCTGGAAACTCAGGCCGTCGTCGGTGAGCAGCAGGCTTTCCAGGTCCACCTCGTCCGACAGCGCTTCGGCCAGCGCGGCGCGCTCGTCAGCCTGGCGCTGGAAGGGTTCGGGGCTGGGTTTGGGCAAGGCATGTTGTGCGCGGTCATGCAAGGGCAGGGGTGTCACCGGGCCCACCTGGTCGGCAAAGTAGCGGCGCTGGCGCTCCAGCGCCAGCAGCTGTGCCGCCGCAGCGGCGCGCGCTTCGGCCAGCAGGCGGCTGCGCTCGCGCAGGGCCTGCGCCAAGGGGCCCAGGTCGGCCATGTGGGTGAAGCGCCGTGTGGCCATCACAGCAGCCCACGCTCGGCCATGGACACCACCTGACCCTGGCCGATGATGACGTGGTCCAGCACCCGCACGTCCACCATCTGCAGGGCGCGCTGCAACTGCTGTGTCAGGTGTTCGTCGGCGCGCGACGGTTCAGCCACGCCCGAGGGGTGGTTGTGCGACAGCACCACGGCGGCGGCATTCAACGCCAGCGCGCGGCGCACCACTTCACGCGGGTAGACACTGGTTTGCGACAGCGTGCCGTGAAACAGGTCTTCCAGCGCCAGCAGGTGATGCTGGGCGTTCAGGAACATCACCGAAAAAACCTCGCGGTCATGGCCACCCAGGTGCAGCGCCAGGTAGTCCTTGACGCGGCCAGGTGAATCAAAGACCGGCGCCGTCCGCAGTGGTTGTGCCAGCGCCCGGCGTGCCATTTCGGCCACCGCCAGCAGTTCGGCGCGCTTGGCGGGGCCCAGGCCTTTCAGCCCCTTCAGCTTGTCGGGCGTGGCCTGCACCAGCCCGGCAAAACCGCCGCAGGCGTCCAGCACCTGCTGGGCCATGGGCAGCACGCCGGTGCCTTTGTAGCCGGTGCGCAGCAGCAGGGCGAGCAGCTCGGCGTCGGCCAGCGCGGCGGCGCCGCGGCTGAGCAGTTTCTCACGCGGGCGTTGATCGGCGGGCAGGTCTTTCATGGCGTTGTCGGCAGGTGACCCGGGCAAAAGGTGGTTCCGAAGCCTGTCCTGAAGGGTGCGCTGGCTACAATGCAACACAGTCTAGTGCCTGCGCCGATGTCCCTTCAGGGCCGTTCTGCGCCGGAAATTCCTGATGCCCTGATGCATGCCCAAACCCCCGTGAACCTGGTTCAACCCGGATCGTTCCTGACCCTGCACTACCGTCTGGCTGGCCCTGACGGCGCTGACGTGGTCAATACCTTTGACGACAAGCCGGCCACGCTGTCGCTGGGCACCGGGCAGCTGGCACCGGCCATCGAAGACAAGCTGCTGGGCCTGGCCGAAGGTGCGCATGAAACCTTCGAGCTGGCCGCCGGCGCCGCGTTCGGCCCGCGCAACCCTGACATGCTGCAGCGTGTGAAGCTGTCGCTGCTGCACGAATTGGGCGACCCCGACGCCACCTATGGCCCCGGCGACGTGGTGCAGTTCCCCACGCCCGACGGCCAGGGCAGTTATGCCGGCGTGGTGCGCGAAAAAGGCAGCGACTGGCTGCTGTTCGACTTCAACCACCCGCTGGCTGGGCAACCGGTGCGGTTTGAAGTCAAGCTGCTGGGGGTGCTGTGAACATTGCGCCGCAAGAAGTGGTTTTGGCCGAACCGCGCGGCTTTTGCGCCGGTGTCGACCGCGCCATTGAAATTGTTGAACGCGCCTTGCTGCGCTTTGGCGCGCCCATCTACGTGCGCCACGAAATCGTGCACAACACCTACGTGGTCAACGACCTCAAGGCCAAGGGTGCCATCTTCATCGAGGACCTGGACGACGTGCCCCCGGGCGCCACACTGGTGTTCAGCGCCCATGGCGTGAGCCAGGCTGTGCGTGCCGAGGCCACGCGGCGCGGCTTCCAGGTGTTTGACGCCACCTGCCCCCTCGTGACCAAGGTGCACGTGGAAGTGGCCAAGCTGGCCAAGGAAGGGTTTGAGTTCATCATGATTGGCCACAAGGGCCACCCCGAGGTCGAAGGCACCATGGGGCAGTTGAACGAAGGCATCTACCTGGTTGAAGACGTGGCCGACGTGGAAGGGGTGGAGCCCCGTGGCGACAAGCTGGCCGTGGTGACGCAGACGACCTTGAGCGTGGACGACGCCGCCGAAATCCTGGCCGCGGTGAAGCGGCGTTTTGCCCACGTGCGCGAGCCCAAGAAGCAGGACATCTGTTACGCCACGCAGAACCGGCAGGACGCCGTCAAGGTCATGGCGCCGGCGGTGGACATCGTCATCGTGGTGGGCAGCCCCACCAGCAGCAACAGCAACCGCCTGCGTGAACTGGCGCAGCGCCTGGGCACACCGTCCTACATGATCGACAACGCTGAAGCGATGGACCCGGTCTGGTTTGAAGGCCGCCGCCGCGTAGGCCTGACCGCCGGTGCGTCGGCCCCTGATCTGCTGGTGCAGCAGGTGATCTCGCGGCTGCGCGACCTGGGCGCGGTGTCGGTGCGGCGTATGCAGGGCGTGGAAGAAAACGTGCATTTCCCCTTGCCGCGCGGCCTGGGCGACCGCAGCATGGCCGAACATGCGACCGCGGTTTCGAGTGCTGCTGCCGGGTCGGTGGCGTCGGCGCCTTCCCGATCCTGATGCTGTGCAAGGCGCAGTGAATTCACGCTGAATTTGCTGCCCGCAGGCCGCCCGCCGCCAGCGCCTGATTTTTTGCGCTCGAGAACCGGCCACCCCTTTGACCGCGCTTTGACCCTGTTTTTTCTGGACACCCCCCATGCTTGACATCAACCAACTCCGCCGCGACCTGGACGGCGTGCTGGCGCAACTGCAGCGCCGCAAGAATCCACAGCCTTATCTGGACGTGGAACGTTTCAAGGCGCTGGAAGCCGAACGCAAGACCATCCAGACCCGCACCGAGCAGCTGCAGGCGCAACGCAATGCCACCAGCAAGCAGATCGGCCAGCTCAAGGGCAAGGGCGGCGACACCACCGAGCTGATGCAGCAGGTGGCCGGCATTGCCGACGAACTGAAAGCCGGCGCCGAACGCCTGGACGCCCTGCAGGCCGAACTGCACACGATGCTGATGAGCGTGCCCAACCTGCCGCAGGCCGACGTGCCGCCGGGTGCCGACGAAACAGGCAACGTCGAAGTCAAGCGCTGGGGTCGGCCGCGCACCGCAGCGGCCATGGGTTTTGCGCCGCGTGACCATGTGGACCTGGGCGCCGCGCTGGGCCTGGACTTCGACACCGGCGCCTTGCTCAGCGGTTCACGTTTCACCTTCCTGCGCGGCTCGGCTGCGCGGCTGCACCGTGCGCTGGCGCAGATGATGCTGGATACCCACACGCTGCAACACGGCTACACCGAGTGCTACACGCCTTACATCGTCAACCGCGACATCCTGGAAGGCACGGGGCAGTTGCCCAAGTTCAAGGACGACATGTTCTGGGTCTCGCGCGGCGGCGACGATTCGCAGCCCGAGCAGTACCTGATCAGCACCAGCGAGATTTCGCTGACCAACACCGTGCGTGAACGCATCCTGGACGCCGACCAGCTGCCGGTCAAGATGACGGCACACAGCCCGTGTTTCCGGTCGGAGGCCGGGAGTGCCGGGCGCGACACACGCGGCATGATCCGCCAGCACCAGTTCGACAAGGTCGAGATGGTGCAGATCGTGCACCCTGAGCACAGCAACGCCGCGCTGGAGGAAATGGTCGGCCATGCCGAAGCCATCCTGCAGAAGCTGGAGCTGCCCTACCGCGTCATCACCCTGTGTGGCGGCGACATGGGTTTTGGCGCCGCCAAGACCTACGATCTGGAGGTGTGGCTGCCGGCGCAGGACACCTACCGCGAAATCAGCTCCTGCAGCAACTGCGACGCTTTCCAGGCGCGGCGCATGCAGGCGCGGTTTCGCAATGCCCAGGGCAAGCCTGAGTTTGTGCACACGCTGAACGGCTCGGGCCTGGCCGTGGGCCGGGCGCTGGTGGCGGTGCTGGAAAACCACCAGCAGGCCAATGGCTCCATCCACGTGCCGGCAGCCTTGCGCCCGTACCTGGGTGGGCTGGAGGTGCTGCGCGGGTGAGGCGGCGGCAGGCCCTGCGCCACCGGGCGTTGCCGTTGTTGGCGGCGGCGCTGCTTGCAGCCTGTGCCGGCCCGGGCCCCCGCGCCCCGGCATGGGAGCGCGACGGGCCTCCGACCCACATTCCACCCGACCTGGCTTCGACACCCGATGCGGTGCCGCGAATCGAGCTCATTCGAACCGGCGGCCCGAACCAGCCCTATGCCGTGCAAGGCCAGCGTTATGTGCCCGAGAACCGTGACCTGCCACTGTCGGAAGTCGGCGGCGCGTCGTGGTACGGGCGCAAGTACCACGCCCGGCCCACCAGCAGCGGCGAGCCTTACGACATGCTGGCCATGACCGCCGCGCACCGGACCATGCCCATCCCCAGCTACGCCCGGGTGCGCAATCCGGCCAACGGCCGCGAAGTGGTGGTGCGTGTCAACGACCGCGGGCCCTTTGTGGCGGGCCGCGTGATTGACCTGAGTTATGTGGCCGCCTTGAAGCTGGGCGTGCTGAACAACATTGCAACGGTAGAAGTGCACCGCCTGACCCATGACGAAATCCGCACGGGTTTCTGGCTGGATGCACGGGCAGCGCCCTGAGCCTGTCTTGGCTGGCGCTAGAATCACAGGCTTCGCGCAGTAGCCGGAAATGCTGTTTCCGGCTCGACCACAAGCTGCGCGGTCTTGACCGACGGGAGGCCCACCAGGGCTGCCGCGTCAGCACCCCGGAAAGGTGGCAGAGTGGTCGAATGCACCGGATTCGAAATCCGGCGTACGGGTCCTCCCGTACCGGGGGTTCGAATCCCCCCCTTTCCGCCATAACGGGCAGCCTGAAGCGCAAGCCCTGTTGCTGCCAGCAGCCGTTGCCTGCGCCGGGGCAACAATTTGCAAAAACAGCCCCAGGCCGCAGCCAGTGGCTGGCGCCGGGTTCAGCCGGCCTTGTTGGCAATCACGATTTCCACGCGACGGTTCTGTTGCCTGCCGGCGGCCGTGGCATTGGTGGCTACCGGGTTGCTCATGCCCAGGCCCTGCGTTGAAACGCGGCCGCTGTCGACGCCGCGATCCAGCAAGGCGCTTTTGACCGCCAGGGCACGGCGCTCGGACAGCGCCTGGTTCAGTGATTCGCCGCCCACGGAATCCGTGTAGCCCTCAACCGCCACGCTGCGTTCGGTGTTCTCTTTCATGAACGCGGCCAGCTGGTCCAGCGTGCGGCCTGCACCAGCCTTCAACTGCGCCTTGCCGGTGTCAAACAGCACATCGCCCAACGTCAGCACCATGCCGCGGTCGGTTTGGCGGGCTTGCATGTCGGCCAGCTGCTGCTCCAGTGATTTGGCGCGGGCCTGCGTGGCGGCGTTCTGGGCTTGCGCAGTTTGTGCAGCAGCCAGGCGTTGCTCGGCCAGCTTGCGGGCGGCTTCGGCTTCGGCGCGCTGTGTTTCGGCTTGTTGACGGGCGGTGTCGGCCAGGCCACGCTGCGATTCGGCCTGCAGCTTGGCTTGTTCAGCCAGCGCGCGCTGGGTGTCGGCCTCACGGGTGCGCGAGTCGATCATGATGCGGTCGCGCTGCAGCGCAGCGGCCGCCACGGCCTGCTCGGCTTGTGCCACCTGGCCGGCCTGGATGGCGACCTCGGTGCGCTGCCGCGCCAGGATGGCGTAATGCTCGACAGTGTCGACATTTTCGCCAGCACCCAGGGCGGCTTCGGCGCGCTGCAGGGCTTGTTGTGCTTTTTGCAGTTCAACCGGCGCGCTGCGCACGATCTGGGCGTCGGTAGAGGCCCGTTGGTAGGCCGACTTGGCGTCGTCCAAGGTGGCGTTGTTCTGTGGCGCGGTGGCGCAGGCGCCCAGCACCAGAATGGCAGCGGCAGCGATGGCTGCGCGGGGCAGCTGGGCCAGGAAATGTTTTTGATTCATGTCAGGTTCTCTCAGGCATTGAATGGGTGTGGCCGTCGTTGGACGGCTTTGAAGACAGCGGACGCCGAACAGCAGGTGTATGACCGCCCGCAGCAAACGGTTTGCGGCGGTTGATGCCTGCGGCGGCGACCGGTGTTCAGGGCGCGCTCTTGCGGGCCAGTTCCTTGCTCAGCAGGTCGTTGCTGCGTGCCAGCTCGGCTGCGGCCAGCTGGGCCTTGGCGGCGCGCGCCTTGCGCTCGGCCACTTCGGCCTGCACTTCGGCTTGTGCGGCCAGGCGGCGGGCCTGTTCGTACTGTTCTTCGCGCACGGCGGCTTCGGCCTTGCCCAGCTTGTCGCGGGCGGCCAGCAGTTCAACGGGTGCGCTGTTCATCGCATCGGCGCTTTCAGCCTGTGTGATGGAAGCCCGGGCCGTGGCCATTTCGGAAACGGGTGGCGCACCCGAGCCGGCGCAGGCCGACATCAGGCCGACGGTAGCCAGCAGGGCGAGACGCTTGCTGGTGAAGAGACGGTTGGCTGGGCGACGAAGCGCCGGGAGAGTTTTGGTCATGGTGATGTTTCTTTCAGGAACTGTTGAATCGACAAACCGCCGCTTGGTGGGCGTGAAATGGGCAAGGCCGGCACACAGATCGGCCGCAGGCTGGCGCCCGCGGTTGAACCGGTCGGCAAGAAGGGTCTCTGTCGGACCCTTGGAAAAGTCGGGGATGCTGGGAACGCGGTGCATCCGCAGGTTCTGAAGCAGCTCGGCCACGACCTGGTTTTCAAGAGGCGCTGTACACGCGCTCTTTCAGCAACAAGGACAGTGCGCTTGGGGGCTGCCGGGGCTGTCGCCAAGCCACCCGGAAGTTGCCCGGGCGGCTGGTGCTGTCAAGCCGGCGCCCTGGGCGCTGTTCCGTTCTGCTGCTTTGGAAGATAGATGGAATGGATCAACAAGTAAACATCAATAAATAAAGATAAATTCGCGCGAGAGCGCTGCTCCGCTGCTGATACCCTGTTCCCGATGCATTCATTGGTGCCGTCGGCTGCATACAAGATCGGGAATGCCGGGCTGCCCGGGATTCGGGGGGTACTGGGCAAGGTTTGGTGTCGACGCGTTTCATGGCGCCGTTTGTGGTTGGCGCTGTGGTGGGCACCGTTGTTGGCCTGGCCTGGCCTGGCCTGGCTTGGCCTGTGCCGACACGGCCTGGCCTGTCACGGCCTTCCAGGTTTATGAAGGCCGGCCCCCACGCGCACACCCGGCCCCGTCGAAATGCTGGCCCAGGCACTGCAGACCGACCCCGACACGCCCATGCGCGCCAGCGTGCCGCTGTCGCCGGCGCTGAAATTGGCCATGAAAAATTATCTGGCCGAGGTGGCCAAACGCCTCCAGGCCATGGGCTTCACGCCGGCGCGGCTGGATAGGGTGCCGCAGCAGGCCCATGGCCAAAGCGCTTTCCGCGTCTACTACATGGACTTTGCAGAGCCTGACTACGCCCGCGTGTCGTACGAATGCGAGGCGCCTTACCGCATCACGATGCAGATCAACGCTGCACGCCTGACCGATCCCGGGGCACGCGACGTCATCACGGCCAAGGGCTACATCGACCTGGCGCACGAGCTGTTCCATGCGGTGCAACACAACAGTGCCTTTTCCAGGTCCAACTGCGAACCGCCGGAATGGATCACCGAAGGCCAGGCCGAAGCGATCGGTCAGGTCGCCTGGCAGATCAAGCGTGCCCGACAGGTCGACGGGCAGGTCACGCGCTGGGGCCTGCGTCGCTACGACCAGGCGCTTGACGTGCCGCCTGGGCCCGACGCGCACGATCAGGTCTACCAGACCAGTTCGTTCTGGCGTTACCTGGCCGAACGCGCCCCGCTCGCGAGCCCGGGCTGACCCGTCGCACCGTCTGCCCGGACTGGGTGTCGATGACGCGGATTACGGCCTGGACTACCGCTGCATGGCGCGCTTCCTGGCCGACAACCGCAGGCTCGTCGGTCGCCAGGGCGGGCTGATGTTCCTGAACCGGCGGCTCTTGACCGAGCCCGCTTTCCAGGCACCGCTGGCCGACATCTGCCCGCACTTTGTTGCCACGCTGGCGGCTTATGGGCGACACCGGGTCGTCGGCAGCATGCCCCTGGTGCAACGCCATGACGCCTGGATCCGCAACAGCCTGGGCGACTGCTGGGCCGGGTCGGGCGGCACGGGTACCGCGGGCTTCAACCTGGGTTTGACCGTCCCGTCATCCAGCGCCCGGCGCGTGCTGGAGCCAGTGTCGGCCCGGTGTGTGCGTGTCAACGTGGGTGCGATACCGGTTGGCGCCACGCTGGATGTGCGTGCTGAAGTGGCCAGCCCCGAAGTGGGCCAGCAGCAGATCCTGGGGGTGGCGGGCGGCGACCGTGTGGCCGCTGCGCTGGTGGGCACCCGAAGCGGTGGTCAGCTGGAGCCTGAAGCTGAACCCGGGTGAGATTCTGGACCTGGTTGTAGCCAATGTGGCCGCCTTGCCCAACGACACCACACGCGTGGACCTGACTCTGGCGCTGTCGCTGCCTGGCTGGTTGTTGCTGGGCGATGCCAAGGCCGCCGTGGCGCCACCCGCGACGGCGGCCCCGCGCAAGCCGCGCCAGCCCGGTGTGCCTGCCGCGCAGCAGACACAGGGCACGGCCACCACCTCTGCCAAGCGCCCGGCAGGTGTGTCGCCCCGGCGTTGTGGTTGGCCGGCCGAGGATTGCGGCGCCTACTGCGGACCCATGTTGTCGATTGAGTTGCGTGCACTGCCTGCGTCGGTGGCCGGCATGTCCACCCTGCCCACCACCGGAGGCTTCATGATCCAGGTGCTGGGCGCCATGCAGCGTCAGTTTGGCGCCGATGGCTCGGGTGCCGGACTGCCATCGGCGGCGGACCTGGACGGTCTGAGCCTTCGCATCGAAGTGCCCCTGCCGGCCTACGGCGAAACAACCAGCTTCGACCGTGCCGAGATCACAGCCAGCGGTGCCTGTGGCCCCAACGACCAGATGCCCGGCGTGCAGACCTACTTTCTGCCATCGGGCCGGGTGGTGATCGAGGCCTACACGCCGCTGGAACTGCGGGGGCGGTTTGAAGCCAACCTGGTGGCCTTGCCGCTGCCTGAGGCTGCGAAGGTTTCATTGCCACGCTTGCCGATCATCAAGGCCATCAGCGGCAGCTTTGTGGTGACACGTCCGTTTCAAGGCGAGCCGGGTTTTGCCTACCCGCGGCCCAGGCTGGACAGTCTGTCTGCCGACATGGCCAACCGCATGCCGGGCGCGCCGGCCGCTGCCAGCCCGGGCGCCACAGGGCCATCGGACCGCGGGCCTGCGCCGATCGCTGCGAGCCAGGCCGCCGCTGCATCGTCCTGCGACTGTTCATGTGCCGGCTATCGCAAGGGCCTGAAGTTGCTGGAAGAACTGGAATCGAAGGGGGGGCTGACGTGCCGGCTGCAGGTCAGTTGACAGCGGCCCTGTATAGGGTCAGTTGCAGCGCGGCCTACCTGCAATGTGACAACAATGAGCGCTGACCAGGCCTTCGCTGTCAGCCCCCCCGAACCTGCAGCAAAGTGACGCACCGACGGTAGCCTGGAGGACGGATTGATCTGGCCGCGGCAGTTTGGCCCGCACGACGGGCAATACAGGGTCCACCTGTGCAGGACGGCCACCAAGCCTTGACGGCGGCCTGCATACTGCACCCACCCGCCGCAGCGGACCACCGCGTCGCGCGCAGATCCATACCCAAGCCCGGAACCGATGGCATGACCGCAGACACCACCCTCAACGACTGGACAGGCCGCACGGAACAAACGCGCGACACCATCACGGCCACACCGGTGGTCGGCCTGGCGGCAACTTTGGACCACCCACCCATGAGCGTGGCGGCTGGCACTCCCCTGCCACCGTTGTGGCACTGGCTGTACTTTTTACCCATGCACCGGCAAAGCGACATCGGCCCTGACGGCCACGCCAAGCGCGGCGGTTTCATGCCGCCCGTGCCCTTGCCCCGGCGCATGTGGGCGGGCAGCCAGTTTGAATTTCGCCATCCGGTGCGCGTGGGTGACGAGGTGGTGCGCACGTCCACCATCGAAGCTGTGACCAGCAAGGCGGGCCGCAGCGGCCCGCTGGTGTTTGTGCGGGTGCGCCACGAATTGCATTGCAACGGCGCAGCCGATGCGGCGGTGGTCGAGTTCCACGACATCGTGTACCGCGAAGCCCAGGCTGCAGGCGACCTGCCGCCACCGCCTCAGCAGGCACCTACCGATGCAGCCTGGCAGCGCCAGATCGTGCCCGACGACGTGCTGCTGTTTCGCTACTCGGCGCTGACCTTCAACGGCCACCGCATCCATTACGACCGCCAGTACGTCACCCAGGTTGAAGGCTATCCGGGGCTGGTGGTGCATGGCCCGCTGATCGCCACGCTGCTGATGGACCTGCTGCACCGCCAGGCGCCGGATTCCGAAGTGATCCACTTTCAATTCAAGGCCGTGCGGCCCACCTTTGACCTGAACCACTTCCACGTCAATGGCCAGCCGGCGGCCGATGGCAAGCGCATCCGGCTGTGGGCCAGCGACCATGAAGGTTGGCTGACCATGGACGCCACCGCCACCTTGCGCTGAACCGCGTCGAACACTGCGGGAGCATGCCGCCATGAGTTGGAACCCCGAGCAATACCTGAAGTTTTTGCAGCCGCGTCTGCGACCGGCGCTGGATCTGCTGGCGGCGGTGCCCGACCTGCCGGTGCATCGTGCCGTGGACCTGGGCTGCGGCACCGGCCACATCACACGCAGCCTGGCCCGGCGCTGGCCGCATGCCGAAGTCACCGGTGTGGATGACTCCAGCACCATGCTGGCCACGGCCACGGCCGAACCCAGCAGCATCCACTGGCAGCAACAAGGGCTGGCCGACTGGCGCGCCGCGCAGCCCGTGGACTTGATCTATTCCAACGCCGCCTTGCATTGGCTGCCAGACCACACGCAGCTGATGCCGGCACTGCTGGCGCAACTGGCGCCGGGTGGTGTGCTGGCCGTGCAGATGCCGCGCAATTTTTCAGCACCTTCGCATGCACTGATTGCCGACACCGTGCACAGCGGCCCCTGGCGTTTGCAGCTGGAACACCTGCTGCAGCCACCGCCCGTTTCAGCCCCTGACGTGTACTACGGCGTGCTGGCGCCGCTGAGCTGCCGGCTGGACATCTGGGAGACCGAATACATGCAGGTGCTGACCGGTGCAGACCCGGTCAAGGAGTGGACCAAGGGCACGTGGTTGATGCAGTTTCTGAACGCTCTGGATGTCGCCGACCGCCGCGCCTTCGAAGACGACTACGCCGCGCGTTTGCGCACCGCCTACCCTGTGCGTGCAGACGGCAGCACGTTGTTCCCCTTCAAGCGCCTGTTCATCGTGGCCACGGCGCGCTGAGCCGCTGGCGGCGCCAACCGGGGCGTCAGTGTTTACCCAGGGCGCAACGGTCACGTTTTTCGATAACGCGGCGGCGCCTTTGTGGCTAGGCTTGAAGCCATGAGTTATCCCGAACTTGCGCTGCACGTGGCCGGCCAGTGGCTGTCACAGGCCTCTGGCGGCGAGCGTGGAGTGCTGAACCCTGCTGATGCCACCACCCTGGGCCGGCTGCCGCTGGCCGGCAGGGCCGAACTGGACGCCGCTGCCGATTCGGCCGCCATCGGTTTCAGGCAGTGGCGCCGCAAGACGGCACACCAGCGTTACGGCATCTTGCGCACCGCTGCCAACCTGATGCGCCAGCGTGCCGACCTGCTGGCCCTGGTGCTGACGCTAGAGCAAGGCAAGCCCACCGCAGAAGCGCGGCGCGAGGTGCTGCTGTCGGCCGACATCCTGGACTTCCAGGCCGAAGAGGGCAAACGTCTGTACGGCCGCACGGTGGCGCCGCGTGTCGAAGGCATCCTGTCGCAGACGGTGGTACGTCAACCGGTGGGCCCGGTGGCGGCTTTCACGCCCTGGAACTTCCCGGTCAACCTGCCGGTGCGCAAGCTGGCCAGTGCGCTGGCCGCGGGCTGCAGCGTGATCATCAAACCCGACGAAAACACGCCAGCCAGCTGCATGCTGCTGGTGCAGATGTTGCTGGAAGCGGGTGTGCCGCCCCAGGCCGTGAACATGGTGTGTGGTGAACCGTCGCAGGTCTCGGCCGCGCTGATCGCACACCCGGCCGTGGCCAAGGTGTCCATCACCGGTTCGGTGGCCGTGGGCAAGCTGCTGGGTGAACAGGCGGCCCGGCACATGAAGCGTTTCAGCGCCGAACTGGGCGGCCACGCGCCGGTCATCGTCTGCGACGACGCCGACATGGCCTTTGTGCTGAAAACCTCGCTGGCGGCCAAGTTTCGCAATGCCGGGCAGGTGTGTGCATCGCCGATCCGCTTTTACCTGCCGCGTGCGCGTTGTGCCGACTTCGCCACCCAGTTCAGCCAGGCCGCCAGCCGCTTGCGTCTGGGCCCCGGCCTGGACCCGCAGACACAGATGGGGCCGTTGACCCACGCCGCGCGGGTGGACGACATGCAGCGCCTGGTGGACGACGCGCTGTCCAACGGCGCGCGCTTGCTCACCGGTGGCCGTGCGGTGCAAGGCCCGGGTTACTTTTTTGAACCCACGGTGCTGTGCCACGCGCCACCGCATTGCCTGGTGATGCAACAGGAACCCTTTGGCCCGCTGGCGGTGATTCAAGCTGTGGACTCGCTGGACGAAGCCATTGACGCGGCCAACGCCTTGCCCTATGGCCTGGGCGCCTACGCTTTCACACGCGACCTGCACACCGCGCACCGCCTGGGTGAAGAACTGCAGGCTGGCATGGTGGGCATCAACCATTACGGCGTGTCGCAGCCCGAAATGCCCTTTGGCGGCTGGAAAGAAAGTGGCCTGGGCCAGGAAATGGGCGCCGAGGGTGTGCTGCACTACACCGATCTGAAAACCATCACCGTGGGTGTACCCGGCTGAACACACGGCGCCATCCATCACCGATCCAACATGTCCCAAGAAAAAGTTACCGTTGCCCCAACCGAGCTGAACGCGCACGAGCTGTCGGCCGCCATCCACGCACGCACGCTGTCATGCCGAGAGGTGATGCTGGCCTACCTGGCCCGCGTCGACCGCCTGAACCCGCTGTTCAATGCCATCGTCAACCGGGCGTCCAGCACCGACCTGCTGGCTCAGGCCGATGTTTGCGACCAGGAACTGGCGCGTGGCCATTCGCGCGGATGGATGCATGGCATGCCCCAGGCCATCAAGGACACGGGGCATGTCCTGGGCTTTCCGACCACATTGGGTGCGCCACTGCTGAAAGATGCCATGGCCACGCAGGACAGCACCATGGCGGCGCGCATGAAGGCAGCCGGTTGCATCGTGATCGGGAAGACCAACATGCCCGAGATGGGGCTGGGCTCTCACACCTTCAATCCTGTTTTTGGCGCCACGCCCAACGCCTGGGACAGGGCCGTCAGTGCCGGTGGCAGCAGCGGCGGCGCTGGTGTGGCGCTGGCGCAGCGCCTGCTGCCGGTGGCTGACGGATCGGACTTCATGGGCTCGCTGCGCAACCCCGCCGCCTGGGCCAACGTCTTTGGCATGCGCCCCAGCCAGGGGCGCGTGCCCAACGGGACCAACCCCGACGTCTGGCTGGACCAGTTGGGCAGCGACGGGCCGATGGCGCGCAATGTGCGCGACCTGACGGCGCTGCTGGCCACACAGGCCGGTTCTGACCCGCGCGCCCCCTTGTCGATTGCCCTGCCACACGGCGCGTTTCCGACGCAGGTCGAGGCGGCCGAACTGCGCGGCTTGCGGGTGGGCTGGCTCGGCAACCTGAACGGCTATCTGGCCATGGACGACGGCCTGCTGCCGGTGTGCGAACAGGCCCTGGCCAGGCTGGCCGCAGCCGGCGCAGTGGTGGAACCGGCAGCACCCGGCTTTGACCCGGCCGCGGTCTGGCAGGCCTGGCTGGTCTGGCGCCGCGCCCTGGTGGCGCCCAAGGTGGCACGCCTGCTGAAGCTGCCCAACGCTCGGGGACAGATCAAGCCCGAAGCGATGTGGGAATACGAAACGGCGCAAAACACGTCAGCGCATGACTGGTTTCTGGCCAGCCAGGCACGCACAGAATTCTTCGGCCACATGCGGGCCTTGCTGGACCGTTTTGACGTGCTGGCCTTGCCGGTGACCCAGACCTGGCCTTTCCCGGTTGAACAGCGTTGGCCCCAACGTGTCGGCGGGCGCGACATGGACACCTACCACCGCTGGATGGAGGCCACCATCTACGCCACCCTGGCCGGCCTGCCGGCGGTGAGTGTGCCCGCCGGTTTTCACGCCAACGGCCGCTGGCCCGCCGGTCTGCAGTTGATCGGCGCGCCGCAAGCTGACGCCGCGTTGCTGGCCGTGGCCGCGGCCTATGAAACGCTGATTCCTGACCTGCTGGCGCGGCGTCCGCCCGAGCCTGCTCTGCCGTCGACCACAACCCTATGAAGCCATGACCAAGCCGTCCAACGCGCAGCTGAAAGAAGACAACGCCCAGTACATCTGGCACCCCATGGCGCACCCGGGTGCGATGAAAAAGACGGCGCCCGACATCATTGCGCGGGGCGAGGGTTGCTACATCTGGGACGTTGACGGCCACAAGATGCTCGACGGCGTGGCGGGGCTGTGGAGCAGCAACCTGGGTCACAGCAACCAGGCCGTGCGCGACGCCATCGTGGCCCAGCTGGACGAGCTGCCCTTCTACAACGTGTTCCGCGGCACCACCCATGTGCGCGCCATCGAGCTGTCGACCAAACTGGTGCAGATGATGCAGCCCGACGACGTGGCCGCGGTGCTGTTTTCCAACGGCGGCTCGGACGCCGTCGAAGGCGCGCTGAAGCTCGCGCGCCAGTACTGGAAGCTGCAAGGGCAGGGCGACCGTTTCAAGTACATCGCCTTGAAGCAGGGCTACCACGGCGTGCACTTTGGCGGCATGAGCGTCAACGGCAACACCAACTTCCGCCGCCCCTACGAACCCCTGCTGCCGGGCTGTTTTCACGTCGACACGCCCTGGCTGTACCACAACCCCTACACCCAGGACCCGGTGGCGCTGGGCGAAATCTGCGCCGAACTGCTGGAGCGCGAAATCATCTTCCAGGGGCCGGACACCGTGGCCGCCTTCATCGCCGAGCCCATTCAAGGTGCCGGTGGTGTCATCGTGCCGCCACCCAACTACTGGCCGCTGGTGCGCAAGGTTTGCGACAAATACGGTGTGCTGCTGATTGCCGACGAGGTGGTCACCGGTTTTGGCCGTGGCGGTGCCCTGTTTGGCACCCGGCTGTGGGACGTCAAGGCCGACCTGTGGTGTCTGGCCAAGGGCATCAGTTCGGGTTACGTCCCGCTGGGTGCCACGGCCATCGGGCGCAAGGTGGCGGCGGTGTTCGACGCCGACACCACAGGGGCCGCTGCGGTGTCCCACGGCTACACCTACAGCGCACATCCGGTGGCGGCAGCGGCAGCATTGGCGACGCTGGACATCCTGGAGGCCCAGGACATCCCCGGCAACGCCGCGCGCGTGGGCGCGCACCTGCAGTCGCGGCTGGCAGACTTTGTTGAACAGTTCAGCTTCGTCGGCGACGTGCGCGGCATGGGGTTGATGGCGGGCATCGAGATGGTGTCCGATAAACTCAAGCGCACACCGTTTGGCCGCGGCAGCGATGTGCCCGCCCGCGTGGCGCGTGAGGCCTACCAGCGCGGCCTGATGGTGCGGGTCAGCGGGCCCAACCTGATCCTGTCGCCGCCGCTGGTCATCACCCAGCATCAGGTGGACGAGCTGGTAGAGGCGCTGGCGGCATCGTTTGCAGCCGTTGACGCCACGCTGTGATGGGCCGTGGTCTGCATTGCTGCTGAACACCCCAGGCGCAGGAGACCCCATGCAGGTTCCGACACAGGCCGCACAACAACGCCCCGTGGTGCTGCTGGTGGGCACGGTGGACACGAAAAGCGAGGAAATCGCCTACCTGCGCGACAACATCCAGCGTGCCGGCGGTATTGCGTTGGTCATGGACGTGGGTGTGCTGGGCGCGGGCGCGCTGACACCCGACATCCCCAACACGGCGGTGGCCGAAGCGGCCGGCGTCACGCTGACGGACATCGTCACCAGCGGCGATGAAAACAGCGCCATGACGCTGATGGCGCAGGGCGCCACGGCGCTCGCCTGCAGGCTGCGCGCCGAAGCCCGCATCGATGGTTTGCTGGCCCTGGGCGGCACCATGGGCACCGACCTGGCCCTGGACGTGGCCAACGCCTTGCCCTTGGGCATGCCCAAGCTGGTGCTGTCCACGGTGGCCTATTCGCACCTGATCCCGCCCGAACGCATTCCGCCCGATCTGATGATGCGCCTGTGGGCCGGCGGCTTGTACGGGCTGAACCGTCTGTGCAAGTCTGCCCTGCGGCAGGCCGCCGGTGCCGTGGTGGGCGCCTGCCTGGTGGGTGAAGAAACCGACACACCGCGCCCGGTGGTGGGCATGACGTCGCTGGGCAGCAGTGCGCTGAGTTACATGTTGCGCTTGAAACCCGCGCTGGAGGCGCGCGGATACGAACTGGCCGTGTTCCACACCACCGGCATGGGCGGGCGTGCTTTTGAAGCGCTGGCCGCACAAGGCCGCTTCTGCGCGGTGATGGACTTCAGCCTACAGGAACTGGTCAACCACTTGGGCGGCTCGTGCGTCACCGCCGGCGCTACCCGTTTGACGGGCGCGGGCCGCGCTGGCGTGCCGCAAATCGTGGCACCCGGCGCCACCGACATGGTGGACTATCCCGCCTGGTCCGACGTGCCCTCGCGTTTCCAGGGCCGGGCCACGCACGCCCACAACCGCCTGATTGCATCGGTGTGCATCGGGCCGGACATGCGTCGCGAAGTGGCCGCCGCCGTGGGCAATCGGCTGGCGCAGGCCAGGGGGCCGGTGTGTGTCTTGCTGCCCACCCTGGGCATTGAAGGCTGGGACCGGCCCGGGCAGCCCATGCACGACCCCGAAGGCCTGGCGGCTCTGGTGGACGAGTTGCCGCGTCGGCTGTCAGCGCCCACCCGCCTGGTGCGCCTGGACGCCCACATCAACGATGCGGCCTTTGCCGATGCAGCACTTGAGGTGTTCGACGCCTGGGTGCGTGACGGTGTGGTGCCGGCTGGGGTGCCCGAGCGTGCATCTTCGGGCGCGCAGTGATGCAGCCGCAGCCGCAGCTGCAAGCCCTGGTGCTGGACTTCGGCGGCGTCATCAGCCGCACGCTGTTTGAGACCCATGCGCTGTCCGAAGCCGCGCTGGGCTTGCCGCCGGGCAGCTTGACCTGGCGCGGCCCTTTCGACCCCGACGGCGACGCGCTTTGGCGCGACATGCAGGCCGAACGCCTCAGCGAACGCGACTACTGGGCCACGCGCACCCGTGAAGTGGGCCTGTTGCTGGGCGAGGACTGGGCCGACATGCAGACCTTTGTGCAGCGCGCCCGCGGCGCCGACGTGAGCGCCGTGATCCGCCCCGAAGCCGTGGCGGCCATCGAAGCGGCCCAGGCCGCAGGTTGCCGGCTGGCCGTGCTGTCCAATGAGCTGGACCTGTTTTACGGTGCCGACTTTCGCCGGCGCCTGCCGCTGATGCAGTGTTTTGACGTGGTGGTGGATGCCACCCACACCGAGGTGCTGAAACCCGACCCCCGTGCCTACCGGTTGTGCACCGACGCGCTGGGCTTGCCGCCTGCGGCCTGCGTCTTTGTCGACGACCAGCAACGGAATGTCGACGGTGGCATCCGGGCCGGGCTGCGCACGGTGCACTTTGACGTGCGCCGGCCGCGCCAGTCGTTTGCGCAGGCGCTGAACCTGTTGCGGGTGCCGCTGCCCGCGCCGTTGCAAATGCCCTAGGCGCGAGGTTGGCACAGTGGTTGCACAATGCAGCCATGATGCGTTTTGCCCACACGGCCGTGGTTTGCCTGAGCGCCCTGGCGCTGGCCGGCTGTGCCACGCGTGCGGCCGACGTGCAACCCGCGCCCGCCAATCCGGCCGACTTTGCGTTGTGGACCTGCGATCGCATCCATGACGAGATGGATGGCGTGCAGCAGCGCGCTGCCGAAGTGGCTTATGCCGTGGACGAACGTGCCGGCCACAACATCCTGGCGCTGGGCCTGGGCCTGACGGTGTTCTGGCCGGCCATCCTGGCCATGCGGCCCGATGGCCTGGAGGCTAAAGACCTGGCGCGGCTGAAGGGGCGCTATGAGGCCTTGGTGGTGGCGGCCGACCAGCAGCGTTGCCCCAGCCCGGGCAAGACGCTGCCGGCGGCGCGGCTGGCGCAGTGGCCGGTGGCCGAGGGGGAGCGCCTGGTGTACGAGGTGCGCCGCCATGCACGGGGTGCCGTCACCCTGTCGGTGTTGCGCATCGAGGCGCTGCGCCGCACCGAATCGGAGTACCGCAGTGTCGAGCCGGCTTCAGCTGCTTCAGCGCCGGATGTGGCGTCAACGCCCACCACTGCCGTGGGTGGGCGCTGGTTGCAGGACCGCGCGGGCAATGTCATCGAAGCACCGGAGGGCTCGCTGAGCTGGCCCAGGCTGTTGCGTTCGACGCTGACGCTGGGTCAGGTCACGGCGGGTGAAATGCTGTTGGTGGGCGACCCGCAGTTGCGTGCACGGCTTCGGGGCCAAGTGGTGGCGCTGGGGCCGCAGACGGTGGCGGGTCGGCGGTTTGACGTGGCCGTGGTGGAGTTGTTTGGCGACGCCACCAGTGGCGACGCGTTCACGCGGGTGGACGGCGCCCTGGTGATCGACCGGGCCAGCGGTGTGTTGTTGCGGCTGGACCTGCGCAGTGCCAACCCGGCGTTCCAGTTGCGCCGTCGGCTGGTGCGGGTTGAAGCGGCGCGGTGATGCCGGGGCAACCCGCGGTGGTGCGGCCCAGACCCAGCGGGCAACACTTCTTTACCGCACACGCACATGGGCGCAGCTTGCGGTGGGCAACATAGCCTTCATTCGTCAACCAGCCCAGGAGTGATTCGCATGAAGTCCCCTACCCGCATCTCTGTAAGCCAGGCGCCGTGGCGCCTGATGTTCGCCACCGCCGTCGTGGCTTTTGGCGCCAGCCTGTCACAAGTGGCCTGGGCCCGACCTGGCGGCGGCCCTGGTGAACACGGCGGTCCGCCGATGGAGCACCGTGAAGCTGGCATGTCTCATCGGCACATGGCGCGCATGCTCGACAAGGTCAACGCCACCGCTGAACAGCGCGCCCAGATCCAGCAGATCACGCAGGGCGCCCACGCCGAGATGGCAGGGCAGCGCGACGCCGGTCGCCATTTGCATCAGCAGATGAACGAAGCCTTTGCGCAGCCCAATGTGGATGCCAACACCGTCGAGGCGCTGCGCCAGCAGATGCTGGCCCAGCACGATCAGGCCAGCAAGCGCATGATGCAGATGCGCCTGGACATCAGCCGCGTGCTGACACCCGAACAGCGCGCGCAGATCAAGGACAGCATGGACCGGCGCATGACCATGATGAAACGCCACCGTGCCGAGCGCGAGGCACTGCAGAAGCCCACACGATAAGGATTGCCGGTTCAGGGCCCGTTGATGAACGGGCCCTGCGCAGCAAGGCATGATCACCACACCCTGGAAGCCCAATACACCCGATGCCCCGCCTGCTGCTGATCGACGACGACACCCGCCTGTCTGAAATGGTGGGCGGCTACCTGCAGCGCCACGGGTTTGACATCGACACCGCGGCTTCGCTGCAACTGGGGCGTGAACGCCTGAAGCTGGGCGGCTACGACGCGCTGGTGCTCGACCTGATGCTGCCCGATGGCGACGGCCTGGACTTCACGCGCGAACTGCGCAATCAGTCGCCCACACGCCGGTTGCCGCTGCTGATGCTGACGGCCCGCGGCGAGCCCACCGACCGCATCGTGGGCCTGGAAATCGGCGCCGACGATTACCTGCCCAAGCCCTTTGAGCCGCGTGAACTGCTGGCGCGCGTCAAAGCCCTGCTGCGGCGTGCTGCACCGGATGCAGGCTACGACGAGGTGCTGGTGTTCGGCCGGCTGGAGGTGGACGTGGGCGCGCGCCATGCGCGTCTGGCGGGCGAGGTCTGCGACCTCACCAGCCACCAGTTTGACCTGTTGACGGTGCTGGCCCGCAGCCCCGGGCGGGTGCTCAGCCGCGACCAGATCATGGACACGCTGAAGGGCCACCCGCTGGAGGCCTTTGACCGCAGCATCGATGTGCACATCTCGCGCATCCGCGCCGTGATCGAAGACGACCCCAAAAACCCCAAGCGGGTGCTGACGGTGCGCGGTGCCGGTTATGTGTTTGCCAAAAAACAAGACAACGAATAAACGCTGCCCAGTCGCCAGTCGCCTGGCCCGGGCTTCGCACCGTGGAGCGCGTGTGTGAAGCAGCTCTACATCCGCATCTACCTGACGGTGCTGACGGTGCTGGCGTTGTTCGCCCTGGGCTCCGGCTGGCTGGTTCAGCAGCACCTGGACGAAAGCCGTCAGCGTGCCGAAGGCATGCTGCGCGAACGCAGCGCCGCATGGGGCGAGCTGCTGCTGCAATCGCTGCCGCCGGCCACGGCGCCCGAAGCAGCGCAGGCCGCAGCCTTGCGTGACTGGTCTCAACGCCTTCGCCTGCCCATGGCGCTGGACGATGCCCAAGGCCGCCGCGTGGTCTCGTCCGATTCCTTCGTTCGGCGCGGCCTGGACCCAGGCGGGCCGGGTGGGCAGGCACAGGCCATCCGCTTCAGCGATGGGCGCACGCTCTGGGTGCTGCGGCCCGGTTCCCGTATCGGGCCCAGGGCGGGCGGACGTCCGCCCGATGGGCGTGGTGACCTGGGCGCGCCCCCGCCGTGGTGGGGCCTGTGGACCCTGCGTGGGCATGTGTCCGACGGGGTGGGTCTGATCGTGCTGCTGCTGGTGCTTTTTGTGGCGGTGGCTGCAGGCGCCTGGCCAGTGGTGCGGCGCCTGACGCGTCGGCTGGAAGACCTGAAGTCCGGTGTCGAGTCCTTTGGTGCGGGCAATCTGCGGCAGCGCGTGGCCGTGGATGGCGCCGACGAAGTGAGTCAGCTGGCCGCCAGTTTCAACCGCACGGCCACTCGCATCGAAGCGCTGGTGCAGTCGCATCAGAGCCTGCTGGCCAATGCCAGCCATGAACTGCGGTCGCCGTTGGCGCGCTTGAAAATGGCCGTGTCCATGCTGGACGATGCGCCCGGCGACGAATCCCCTGCAGCACGTGCAGCATTGCGCCGCGAGATCAGCACCAACATCGGCGAGCTGGATGCCTTGGTCGACGAGGTGCTGCTGGCCAGCCGGCTGGACGGCGCCGAGGACATGGGCCGCATCGAAGATGTCGACCTGCAAGGCCTGCTGGTTGAAGAGGCCGCCCGCTTGCAGGCCACGCTGGCCGGCTCGGAGCCGCTGCATGTTCAAGGCGTCGAGCGTTTGCTGCGGCGCGCCGTGCGCAACCTGATGGAAAACGCGCGGCGCTACGGCGGGGATGAAGTTGAGGTCAGTCTGCAGAGCCGGTCGGGCCAGGCCGAGCTGCGGGTGTGTGATCGCGGCCCGGGTGTGCCCGAGGCGCTGCGCGAACGCATCTTCGAGCCCTTTTTCCGCTTGCCCGGTCACGCCGAGCGTGAAGGCGGTGTGGGACTGGGCCTGGCGCTGGTGCGGCAGATCGCCCAAAAGCATGATGGCCAGGTGCGCTGTGAACCGCGCGATGGCGGTGGCAGCTGTTTCACCTTGCGTCTGCCGTTCACGACCGATTGAGGCGGCGCAGCCCGCCAGCCCTGCTGATCAGGCCTCGGCGGTAGCCTGGGCGCAGCAGGCGCTCATAGAGGCCAGCCGCCGCGTGGGCGACAGGTATCCGGCTGGAAACCGGGCGGGTAGCCGAAGCGCTCTCGCAGAGCTGGTTCGATGGTGTCGCCTTGCCGCAGCGGCATCCGCGAGTCGGGAAAAGTCGGCTGGTCTACAGCGGTACGGCGGCGCACCTTGCCGTCGGTGTGACGCGTGTCGCGCAGCGGTCTCCACCCCCTCCACCGTGGTCGCAATGTCCAGGCTGCGACCCGGGCCCGCCACGGCGCGCACGATGGCCTGGGCTGCGGGCTTTGACGCCACGTCCTTGACAAACCGGTGTTCTCAGCCAGCGGGATGGACTCATCCGGGGCTGTCCGCCTACGGCTGGGGTGGTTCCAGCGCAGCAGCGCCTCGACACCCGAGGCCGTTTG
>JAHECB010000283.1 GCA_024641925.1 Betaproteobacteria bacterium | reverse complement strand
ATACCCCAGCGGCGCACGCGCCATGCTGGACCTGTGCATGTTTGCCGAGAACACCACCGACAACGAACACATCACCGTGGTCGGCGACGAAGGCAAGCTGGAAAGCCTGCTGCCCAGCCTGACCCTGCGCCACGGTCGCCGCGAAGACTGGGGCCGGCGCCAGGCCTGGGGTCAGCCTTCGGGCACGGGCAAGGGCGTGAATGTGCGGCGGGTGTGGGACACCAACATCAAATATGCAGGCCATCATTTTGGCGCCAGCTACATCGAGCACCTGCGGTTCGCTGCTGCCATCCGCGAAGGCCGGCCGCCCGAGATTCCGCTTGAAGAAGGCCTGCGTGCCGTGGCCACCGGCATGGCCGCTCACAAGAGCATCGACGAAGGGCGTGTGGTGCAGATGAGCGAAGTGCTGCCGCCCGGCTGGTGATGCGGGTCTGCCGTGGCTTGTCCTTCCCTGTAGCCGTTCAAAACCGATCGCTGCCATAAACCCCATGACGTCTTACGCCACCTACCCCAGCCTTCGAGGCCGCGTGGTGTTCATTTCGGGCGGCAGTTCGGGCATTGGTGCCGAGCTGGTGCGGGCCTTTGCAGCGCAAGGCTGCCAGGTGGCTTTCTGCGGTACCCGGCCGGACGGCGGGCAGGCGCTCATCGACGACGTGCTCGGCGCGGGTTTTGGCGCACCCTGGTACGCCGCCTGTGACGTGCGCGACACCCACGCCTACCAAGCCCTGCTCAAACGGGTCGTGGCTGAGCTGGGCCCTGTGCAGGTGCTGGTCAACAACGCCGGGCGCGACGACCGCCATGCGATGGAGGAACTGACACCCGAGATGTGGGACGAACGCCTGTCGCTGAACCTGAAGCACTACTTCTTTGCCATCCAGGCGCTGGCGCCGGCCATGGCGGGGGCTGGCGGAGGCAGTGTCATCAACATGGGCAGCGTCAGCTGGATGCGGGGCCGGCCCAACCTGACCGGTTACACCACGGCCAAGGCCGGCATCCTGGGCCTGACACGCACCCTTGCGCGTGAACTGGGTGGTCGCAACATCCGCGTCAACGCCATCGTGCCGGGTGCCATCGTCACCGAGCGCCAGACCACGTTGCACCGCGACCCTGCAGCCGACCAGCAGTTCCTGGACGCGCAGTGCCTGAAGATCCGCCTGGATCCTGGCCATGTCGCGCGGCCCACGCTGTTTATGTCGGCTGACGACAGCAACGGCATGACGGGCCAGCACGTGCTGGTGGATGCGGGCATTGCGCAGCAGTCGGTCATCACCTGAGCTTGACCATGGCGCCGATTGGTGCCGGGCATCGGCCTGCACCGCCGCGTGCTCGGCGTTGGCCTACAGATGCCCGCAGTCGACCGCCAACAGCAGGTGGTTCAGGTCGTGAAACTGCTGGCCGTCCAGGCCCGTCAGGTCGGCCACACGCTGAAGTCGACCGTACACCGTGTTGGGATGCAGGCCCAGTTGCCGGGCCGCGGCTTGAACGTTGATGTTGGCATCTGCCAAGGCGCGCAAGGTTTTCACCAGCGCCCCCTGACTCTTGGCGTCGGCATCCCGCAGGCGCGCGAACCAAACCGGCAGCGCGGCCTGCACGTAGTCTGCACCGCGGTGGATCAGCAGCCGCCGGATGGGCAGTTCAGAAAAGGACATCACCCGATCGGCCGGACCGGCAAAGTCCAGCGCCACCGTGGCTTCGTGCAGGGCTTGCGGGATGCGGCCGGTCGACGGCTGGTCTCCCGACAGGCCGATCAACACCGCCGGGCCCAGCGTCAACAGACGCGGCCTGATGCGGTCGGCCAGGCTGGCCTGCGGGGCAGTCCAGCCTGATGCGCGTCGCAGGTCGGAAAAAACGGCCGTCACCAGGTTGTTCCGCAAGCCCACCAAGGCACGCACCGACAGCGGCGAAACCGCTTCGGCCACCGCCTCGACAATGCGTTGTGCACGTGCGGCGTTTTCCATCTCCAGCGGGTCGGTGGACTGCACCAGTGCCACGCAGAAACTCAGCCGCTGTTCCAGGTAACCTGCGCGCTTGAGCAGGCGCGCAACACGCGCGTCTGACTCGTCGTGGCCACTCACCAGTGTGCTCAGCAGTTCGTTGCGGTGGTCCCCTTCCAGTTCGGCCAACAGCCGCGTCTGCGCCACATATTCGGAAGCGAACAGGATGCTGAGGTCGCTGCTGTACTCGCTGCAGAAGTGCGTCAGGGCGGCCGGGACCGATCTGGCTTTCACCGTCCGGCGTGCAGCCACGGCGCTGGAAAAAAACGCAGCCCACAGGGGATGCATGCAACGGTAGGCACCCAGCGTCGCTTCCAGCGGGAAGCGTTGTGTGGCGGTGCGGCGGGCATGGTTGCGCACGAAAGCAAAGTCACCCAGTGCGTTGCCCCGCAGCAGGCGGTGCAATTCATTCAGGTGGTCGCGGGCATGGCGCTCCAGGTCGGGAATGACGTCGGGGTTCCCCGACGCGCTGAAGGCTGGCATGGCCTGGAGCACCTGGTCGCGGGCGCGTTGTGCCTGCGCCGACAGCAACTTGTCGACAGCAGGCGCGGTGCGCGCCAGGGTGCCGATGGGGCGTGCAGCATCCAGCGCGGCGCCCAGCGCGGTGTTGAGCGCGGGCATCAGTTCCGGTGCTGGTGCTGCCACCATTTCAATCCGATCGAATATCACTGTGAATGTTCACTATTTTCACGGCGAAATTTTGATCGATATCGACGTTGTATGCCCCATGGTCTGTGAATACTCTACATGAGAGACGCCAGCTGGCCCCTCGCCACTGTCAACCAGGAGATTTACCGTGGCCAAATACCTGTTCGTTTATCACGGCGGCAAGATGCCCGCCAGTCCCGCGGAAGCGAAAGCCGTGCACGACGCCTGGGGCGCCTGGTTTGGTTCACTGGGCCCGGCCGTGATCGATGGCGGCAACCCGGTGGGCCAGTCCTACACCGTGCACGCCGACGGCTCATTGCTCAGCAATGGCGGTGCCAATCCCGCCAGCGGCTACAGCCTGATCGAGGCCACCGGTGTGGAAGACGCACACAAGAAGGCCGCCAGCTGCCCGATCTTGAAGGCCGGCGGCTCGATTGAATTGGCCATGGCCATCGACATGTAGCAGCCCGCGCTGGCTCAGCGCATCACGTCGCCCAGGCAGAGGTACTTGATCTCGACGTAGTCGTCCATGCCCTGGCTGGCGCCTTCGCGTCCCAGGCCACTTTGTTTGACGCCGCCAAAAGGCACTTCGCTGGTTGAGATCAAGCCGGTGTTGATGCCCACCATGCCGTATTCCAGCGCTTCGCCCACGCGGAAGACACGACCTACGTCGCGGCTGTAGAAGTAGCTGGCCAGGCCAAATTCGGTGGCGTTGGCCAACGCGATGACTTCCTCTTCGGTGGTGAACTTGAAAACCGGCGCCACCGGGCCGAAGGTTTCTTCGCGCGCGCAGCGCATGTCGCTGGTCACGTCGGCCAGCACGGTGGGGGTGAAGAAGCGTTCACCGTCCTTCTGGCCCCCGACCACCACGCGAGCGCCCTTGGCCAGCGCGTCGGCTACGTGTGATTCGACTTTGGCAATCGCCTGGTCGTCGATCATGGGGCCCTGGTTGATGCCGGCGCCAAATCCGTTGCCCACCTTGATCTGCCCCACCTTGGCGGCCAGCTTGTCGACAAACTGATCGTAGACACCCGCCTGCACATACAGGCGGTTGGCACACACGCAGGTCTGGCCGGCGTTGCGGTACTTGCTGATCATGGCGCCCTCCACGGCGCTGTCGATGTCGGCGTCGTCAAACACGATGAAAGGTGCGTTGCCCCCCAGTTCAAGACTGATCTTCTTGATCGTGGGCGCACATTGCTGCGCCAGGATGCGGCCGACCTCGGTGCTGCCGGTGAACGACAGGTGGCGCACCACGTCGGAACTGCACAGCACCTTGCCGATGGCGATGCTCTGCTCGCTGTCGGCGCACAGCACGTTCAAGACGCCTGCGGGCATACCGGCACGTTGCGCAAGTTCGGCCACAGCCAGTGCCGACAGCGGGGTCTGTTCAGCCGGCTTGATGATCACGGGGCAGCCCGCCGCCAGTGCGGGCGCCACCTTGCGCGTGATCATGGCGATGGGGAAATTCCAGGGCGTGATGGCTGCGCAGACACCAATCGGTTGCTTGACGACGATGTAGCGCTTGTTGTTGTCGGTGGTGGGGATGGTCTGGCCATACACCCGCCGCGCTTCTTCGGCAAACCACTCCAGGAAACTGGCGCCGTAACCGACTTCGCCCTTGGCCTCGGCCAGCGGTTTGCCTTGTTCGGCCGTCATGATGCGGGCCAGGTCGTCGGCATGCTGGTGCAGCAGATGGAACCACTTCATCAAGACGGCAGCGCGCTCCTTGGCGGTCTTGGCGCGCCAGGCCGGCCAGGCCTTGTTGGCGGCGTCAATGGCCGCTGCGGCGTCCACCGGGCCCAGGTTGGCCACCTGGGCCAGGACCTGCCCCGTTGCAGGGTCGGTGACGGCAAAACGGGCAGCGCCGGCTTGGCCTGCGGTCCATTCGCCGTTGATCAGGCCGTCCAGCTTCAGCAGGCTGGGGTCAATCAGCGATGCCAGGGGGGTAGGGGATTCCATGCGCTTGTGCTCCAAATGATCAGCCGCGAATCTAACCCGATCGGCTCGTGTCCGGGCTGCGCACCACAATGCACCCATCGCTGAATCAGCGCAGTTTTCGACGTCGTCGAGCGAGGGCCATGACACACAACGCAGCACCGGGCTGGCTCGCGCGATTCCAGGCACGCTTTGATACGCAGTTGATGTTGCCGCCTGATGCCGAAGTGACGCTTGCCGCCTCGGGCTGTGTGGGGGGCGAGCAGTTGACGTTGACCTTGCAGGCGCTGGCAAATTCTCGACTGCCCTTTGCGAGTGCCCACTTCCCATTGCATGCCGACGCGCCAGAGCGTGCGCGGCAACTGGCGCTGTTGCACCATCAACTGCTGGACCTGGACGGCACGCGGCAGATGCAGTCCCTGGGCGGCTTGTGGCGCCAGCGCGCCTACCGCCTGGGCTTGAAACTGCGGGAAGCAAACGCCCAGGTCTTGGGCCCCGGATGGCCCTGGGACTGCGGCTTTCTTCGCCCTGATGTCGACCTGGTGCGGGCGCTGGCTCAGTTCCAGCCCCGCCGCCCCAGCCTGCTGGCGGCATGGCAACTGCCCGAAGCGGTCGCCGAAACCGTGCTGCACAGTCTGCAGGCGGGTACGCCGGCTGGGGGGCACCCGGTACGCCTGTTGATCTGCCAGGCGAACCAGGCCAGCATGGACGGCTGACAGCGGCTTTGGCGTCTGGGTTACCGTCCGTCAGGGCTTCAGCAGGATGCCCTGGGGGCGACGTCGCGCAGGAGCGGCGCCAACTACAATCTGGTCTATTCAACCAATCTTGGGGGCCCCTTGGAATCCGTTGGTCTGTTCGAAGCCAAGACCCATTTATCGGAGCTGATTGCGCGCGCAGAGCGGGGCGAAGAGGTCATCATCACCCGCCACAACAAGCCGGTGGCCAAGCTGGTGCCCATCAATGAAGTGTCGCCCGAACTGGTGGCGCGGCGCCTGCGGATCCTGGACGAATTGCAGACCATAGGCCGCGGCATTGTGCAGCGCGGAGGTCCCTTGTCCGTTGATGAAATCCTGGCCTGGCGTGACGAGGGCCGGCGGTGATCGTGGTGGACTGTTCATACGCCCTGGCCATGGTGATGCCCGGCGAAACTCGCCCGGCCGGCCTGGCGCAGGTGGCGGCGGGCCGCCTGTTGGTGCCGGCCATCTGGCCCTTCGAAGTGGCCAATGCCTTTCGAAGCGCCGTGCGGCGCGCCCGCATCACCAGCGAAGAAATCCTGGCCGTTTGCGGCCGTATCGAGGCCCTGCAATTCGAGATGGCCGGTGTGCACGACGCGGCCGTTCGTCAGCATTACCTGGCATCGTCCTCACATGGGCTGACAGCCTATGACGCCGCCTACCTTGAACTGGCCCTGCAACGCCGCGGGCCGTTGGCCACGCTGGACGCCAGTTTGGCTCGGGCAGCCGCTCAGGCCGGCGTCGAAGTGATCAACTGAATCTCTCCCTGTCGCGTTTCCATCCCAACCGCCTTTACCGCCGCCGCCTTGCGGCCATCGCCATGCAAGCCTCTGACATCCGCGCCACCTTCCTGAAGTATTTTGAATCCAAGGGCCACACCATCGTGGCCAGCAGCCCGGTGGTGCCGGGCGACGACCCCACGCTGCTGTTCACCAATGCCGGCATGAACCAGTTCAAGGACGTGTTCCTGGGTTTTGACAAGCGGCCCTACACACGCGCCACCACCAGCCAGAAGTGCATCCGCGCCGGCGGCAAGCACAACGACCTGGAAAACGTG
>JAHECB010000282.1 GCA_024641925.1 Betaproteobacteria bacterium | reverse complement strand
CGGATCAAAGTTCTACGCGGTGTACTCCGATGCCGGCAAGGCGCTGACCCCAGAGATCCCTGCCGAGCAGATCTACCCGACCAAGGTTGAGATCGCCAATGGGAAAGGCTGGATACCCGAGGCTGTGATGTTCTTTGAAAGGATCGACCCGCAGAAGAACCTCTATTGGCCGGTTCAGTTTGATGGTGAACGCACCATCGCCAAACCCGAGAATTTCCGAGGCATTCGCATGCTCAACCAGGAAAGCAATGCCGGCAGGCTGACCTTCAGCACGGAATACGTCGGTGAATTCACCGACAGCCGCTACCTAAGTTATCAAAGGGGCCAACTGCCGGAGCAATTGGACGACCGCGTCGCCTTCTTCACCGATCAGTCGAAAAAACTGCTTGAAACCTCGGTTGAGGAGATACCGGAGCGCTCAGGGTACGGCAACTACTTGACCCAACACATGCGGGTCTTGGTGCTCGAAGACGGTATTGAACTGCCCAGGGCCAAAAAATTGTTCAAGGACCGTGCCGAGTTGATGGCGTTCATCGCTGAAGAGAAAGAGCGCATGCTGGTGGCGGCGCAGGAAAAGAAGGTCCTGGCGGAAAAAGCGCAAGTGGCCAAGCTGGCTGCCGATCGCCAGGCGGCTGCGGTGGCCAAAGCCCAGTCACCGGCACCGGCACCGGCACAGCCGCTCACCAAAGCCCAGGCCTTCATCAACTACATCCACGAATCCGGGCCCAACAGGTCGTCGCTGCAGGCCTTTTATTACGACGTGGGTGTGTACTGCCAGTACCGGGGCCCGCGCTGTTCGGAATTCCAGGCCTTGTACCGGTCGATGGAAAACGACCATAACCGCGGCGTCGCGTGGAACAACCAGCAACGCCTGAACGGCGTCTACAACAAGGACAGCGGCTCGTCTTCCTCGGGGCGCACCAGCGCCACCACCGACCGCTACAACTCGGCCGTCAAGAGTGCCGCTGAAAAGGAACGCGTGCGGATCCGCGACGAGCAGTGGAAGAAAAAGTGATGGCGCCGCGTTGATGCGGCGGAAGTAGGCGGCTCGCTCTATCGGTCGCGCGCCGAAGCGGTCGCCGCACCGCTACCCGCTCAAGACCCTGTCTGCCCGCCGCCTTGCAGTGCCGCGCGTTCGCGCTGGGCCAGCGCTTCCATCTGCGGCTTGCCACTTTCATAGGGCCGAGGCCAGACCACGCTTTTGTAGCCGATCTTGGCCGCCTCGGTCAGCAGCCAGGCCGGGTTGGCCAGGTGGGGCCGGGCGATGGCACACAGGTCGGCGCGGCCGGCCGAGATGATGCTGTTGACATGATCGGCCTCGCTGATGGCGCCCACGGCGATGGTGGCGATGCCGGCTTCGTTGCGGATGCGGTCGGCAAAGGGTGTCTGGTACATGCGGCCATAGGTGGGCTTCTGTTCGGCGCTGACCTGGCCTGACGAGCAGTCGATCATGTCGGCCCCGGCCGCCTTGAAGGCACGTGCGATGTCGACCGCGTCGGCCGGTGTGATGCCACCTTCCACCCAGTCGTGGGCCGAGATGCGCACGCTCATGGGCAGGTCAACCGGCCAGGCAGCGCGCACGGCGCCAAAAACCTCCAGTGGGTAGCGCAGGCGGTTTTCCAGGCTGCCGCCGTATTCGTCGTCGCGCCGGTTGGTCAGCGGCGAGATGAAGCTGGACAGCAGGTAGCCGTGTGCGCAGTGCAGTTCCAGCCAGTCGAAACCGGCACTGGCGGCGCGGCGTGTGGCGGCCACAAAATCGTCGCGCACACGGTCCATGTCCCGGCGCGTCATGGCCTGGGGCAGCAGGCCGCCTTCGGCCAGATACGGCAGGGCAGACGCCGCCAGCAGGGGCCAGTTGTTTTCTGCCAGAGGCTGGTCAGCGCCAGCGCCGTCCCAGGGTGCGTTGGTGGAACCCTTGGGGCCGGCGTGGCCGATCTGCAGCGCGATCCTGGCGTCGGTGCTCTGGTGCACAAAGTCGACGATGCGTTTCCAGGCCGTCGCCTGCGCGTCGTTCCAGATGCCCGGGCAGCCGGGGGTGATGCGTGCGTCGGGGCTGGTGCAGGTCATCTCGGCGACCACCATCGCAGCGCCGCCCAGCGCGCGTGCGCCCAGGTGCACCAGGTGGTAGTCGCCCGGCACGCCGTCCACAGCCGAATACTGCGCCATGGGCGACACCATGACCCGGTTTTTCAGCGTCACGCTGCGCACGGTGTAGGGCGTGAACATGGGTGGTGTTGATGCTGCCGCGGCAATGGCCGCCGCCGGCGCAGCACCCGCCGCACGCTGCGCAAACCAGCGTTCGTAACCTTCCAGCCAACCGGCGTCACGAAGGCGCAGGTTTTCATGACTGATGCGCTGGCTGCGGGTCAGCATGCTGTACATGAACTGCTCGGGCTCCAGCTGGTCGCAGTAACGTTCGCCGCAGACTTCAAACCACTCCATCGCGTTCCAGGCCGCGTTCTGCAGCCGGATGACGTCGATGGCGCGCTCGGCCTGGTAGCGCGCCAGCACCTCGGGAATGTGGTCTGCGGTGTCGCCCAGCAGCTTGAACTGGCGTGTCAGTTCAATGGCGTCTTCCAGCGCCAGCTTGGTGCCCGAGCCGATGGCAAAGTGGGCCGTGTGCACCGCGTCGCCCATCAGCACCACGTGGCTCTGGCCGTTGAAGTGTGACCACTGTTCGCACTTCACCCGTTGAAAGTTCAGCCACGCAGAACCGCGCAGGTGGCGGGCATTGGACATCAGCTCTTCGCCCTGCAGGTTACGGGCAAACAGCTGTTCGCAAAAAGCAATGGACTGAGCCACGTCGGCCTTGTCCAGTCCATGCGCCAGCCAGACCTGTTCCGGACATTCAACGATGAAGGTGCTGGTGCTGTTGTCGAACTTGTAGATGTGCGCCTGGAACCAGCCGTGCTCGGTTTTTTCGAACAGAAACGTGAACGGCTCGTACAGCTTGTGGGTGCCCAGCCAGATGAAGCGGTTGGGCCGCGTGACGATGTCAGGCTTGAAGACGGCCGCGTGGCGCGTGCGGATGCGCGAATTGACGCCGTCGCTGGCGATGATGAGGTCGGCCTCAGGGTAGTCGGCGTCGCTGTCGGCTTCGGTTTCGAAGACCAGCTTCACGCCCAGGGCCTCGCAGCGCGCCTGCAGGATGTTCAGCAGCTTCTTGCGCCCGATGCCGACAAAACCGTGACCGCCGCTGGTGATGCTGCGGCCCTTGAACTGCAGTTCGATGTCGTCCCAGTGGGCAAAGGACTGTTCGATGCTGTCGGCTGTTTCGGGGTCCCAGACCCGCATGTTGTCCATGGTGGCGTCCGAGAAGACCACGCCCCACCCAAAGGTGTCGTAGGGCTTGTTGCGCTCAACCACCGTGACGTCGTGGTGCGCGCCCAGCTTTTTCATCAACAGGCCGAAGTACAAGCCGGCAGGCCCGCCGCCGATGCAGACGATGTTCATGGGGGTCTTCTCTCCGTGTGTCTGTCGTTACAAGTGGCGACGTGCAGTCTCAAGTCTTGGCGGCACCGGACAGGTCGCCGCCGTGCGCCGCTGCCGGCTGGGCCGCGCCGCCCGGATCGGTTGTCGGCTGCGCCGCCGCAGCGGCGGCAGCGGCAGCAGCGGCGGCAGCACGATCCCCCGGCAACTGGTCCCGCTGCAGGTCGAAGTCCACCGATCGTGACAGCACAAAAGACGGCACCAGCGTCGACGCACCCGCATAAAACAGCAGGCCGCCATACAAGGCGTCGGGAATGTGGAAACGTTCGCGCAGGATGGTGGCCAGCACCATGGTGAAGATCAGCGTCGGGGTCAGCGCCACGGCCACACGCAGGCTGCCCGGCTTGGTTTCGCCTTTGACAAAACGCCGCTGCAGCCACATGGTGCCTACACGCAGCGGCAGCACCCCGAAGGTGAAGGCCAGCCCCAGCCACAGTGCCTCAAGCGTCAGTGCCCCGGTGGGCACACTCATGCCTTTGTGGAAGAAGTAGAACGGTACAAAAAACGAGGCAAACATCTGGATGGCGTGCAGGTTTTCATGCGACGCCAGCCTGGGCAGCCGGCTGCGCAGCAGCCGTGCGATGAAGCCGGCCAGGAAGGCGCCCACCAGGTAGTACACACCCAGCTGGTAGGTGCCGTATGCGGCGATCAAGCCCACCATGACCAGCAGCGAGAATTCCGACCCCGGCGCATAGGGCACCACCACACGCACCAGCAGTGTCAGCAGCATGGGCAGGCCCACGATCATGGCCAGCAGCACGCCCGACGAGGTGGCCATGGTGTTCAACGAGTCGGACTGCAGCACCACAAACAGCAGCAGCAGCGCCAGCAGTTCGCCGCCGATGGCCTTGATGCGCACCCAGTAACGCTCTTGTGCATTCAGGCCCAGCGCGGGCAGGGTGTCCAGGATGAAACCGGTGGACGGTGTCAACAGCGCCAGGGCCAGCAGCGCCGCCACCTGCCAGCTGAAACCGAAGATCTGCATGCCCAGCCAGGAGGTGGCGGTCAGCGTCAGCGAACGCATCACCAGATGGCCCAGCAGCTGCCAGCGACCCTGGCGCAGGTCGTTGAGCTCGATTTCCAGGCCGGCAAACAGGAACAGCGACGAAATGCCCAGCGTGGCCAGCAGGGCCAGGGTTTCGTTGTGGTCGGAGCCCGCCACAAAAAACACCGCGGCCATGCCCAGGCCAAAACTGGTCAGCGGTGCCGGGATGCGGTAGCGCTGCAGCACGCGAGGCACGATGATCAAGCCGACAATCAACAGCAGGTAAGTCAGCTCGCGGGTCAATGTCGGCATAAGGTCTCGGGTGGAAATTGCAGCGCGTCAGGGCGGCCGCAACCGGTGGCAACGCCGTCCGTTATGGGGCTTGCGTCGCAGGCTGTCACTGTAACGAAGCGTCGAAGCGGATCTTGCGGCGCGCCCGGCAACAATATCGGGCTGCGCCTGGGCTTCAAGCCCACCTGCCTTTGCCGCGAATTTTGCCTCACCGATGCTCCAGATCCTGAATCTCCTTCAATTGGTGCTGTACATCGCCCTGTTGTCCCTGTTGGGCCAGGCCTTTCTGTACCTGCTCGCCGGTGCCCGGCGCGAGGGCAATGTCTTCTACCGGCTGCTGAAACTGATCGCACGGCCCTTCACCTGGACGGTGCGCCGACTGACACCGCGCCAGGTGGCAGACCACCACGTGCCCTGGGTGACCTTTGGCCTGCTGGTGGTGCTGTATGCGGTGGTGACCTTCGAGCGCGCCGACCTGTGTGTCACGGGCCAGATGCTGGGCCAGCCGGGCTGCCGATGACGGCGCTGGGCCTGGGCTGGCTGCGGCTGCTGGCGGCGGTGCATTTGGCGCTGCACCGCCGCCAGGCGGCGTTGGACATCTTTGACCGCATCTTGACCTTGAGACCCAACGACAGCCACGCCCTGGCCAGCCGTGTTCACCTGTTGGCGCAGGCACAACGTCTGGACGAAGCCCTGGCCGCCTCACAGCGCCTGCTGAGCTTGCAGCCCGACCAGGGCGCGATCTGGTTCAACCATGGCTTCATCCTGGAAACGCTGGGCCGCCGCGAAGACGCCGGGCTGGCCTACACCCGCGCCACCGTCTGCAGCCCCGATCTGGACCGCGCCTGGTATGGCCTGGGGCTGGTGCTGTGGGGCGCTGGCCGGCTGGACGAAGCCGCGGCGGCGCTGCAACGGTGCACACAGCTGCAGCCCATGGCGCCACACGGCTGGGTGCAACTGGCCCGGGTGCATGCGCAACGCCAGGACGGCGTCCAGGTGCAAGACATCATCCAGCACCTGAAGACGTTTGAACCGCAAGCGGCGGCGCAGTTGGAGCAAGAGACCGGGCCATACCGTGCCACCGAACCATGATGCAAAGGTGGCGCGGCATGGGGCGCATCGGGGGCCGCTGCGCGTGCAGCCTGGTCTCGGGGCCGGTATGCTGCGGATCAGGTGGAGCATCCGCGCCGCTGCGAACACCATATCGCCTGCCCGCCACGTACCCCTGATCGCCATGCCCCTGAACGACAACCTGCACCGTTACTGGCAGAAAAATCTCCGCCTGACGTCGGTGCTGATGGCCATCGGCTTTGTCGTGACCTTCGGGGTTGCGTTTTTTGCACGTGACTTGAGCTTCAAGTTCTTCGGCTGGCCCTTCAGTTTCTGGGTGGCGTCCCAGGGCGCCTTGCTGGTTTATTGCCTGATCATTGCCTGGTACGCCAGGGCCATGCGGCGGCTGGACGAAGAGCACGGGGTGGCCGAGGAAGACTGAAGCAAGCGCTGGACGCCTTCTTCACATGGCGCCGGGTTACTGCACAGGTCACGTCAGCGTCGCTGCCTGAGCCCTGCGTTCGAGCGCTTCACACCACTGCCGGATGTCCGCACCCAGCGCGTTGCAGGTGGTGTTGAACTGTGCCATCAGGCTGATGTGGTTGTGGTCGGGAAATTGCAG
>JAHECB010000281.1 GCA_024641925.1 Betaproteobacteria bacterium | reverse complement strand
CCGGCGATCGGCGAGGGCGCTGGACCCTGGGGTGCCCAGGGCCTGGGCACTGCCAGGCACCTTCAGCTTTAAACGGTCAACACCGGTGTCTGAACGTCGGCCTCAAGCCAGTCACGACTTGTGATGGCCACGCCCACCAGGATCGCCGCCCTTCGATGCCAGAAACAAGGTTCTCAGCCGCATCACCTGCCGGGGCCGGGCAAGACCCGCCGCCGGCCGCGCACGGCAACCAAGGCGCCCAACGCCAACATCACCAAGGGCACCGCACCCGGCTCGGGAATCTGCAAGCGGAAGTTCACGTCCCGGTTTCCGAACACGTCACTGAAGTGAAATACGCCAGCCCCGACCAGCTCCAGAAAATCGCCATCCAGAAAGCTGGCATTGCGCAGTGCACTGCCGGAAAGCGTGAGCAAACCGCCAAAGGTGTAGCTTGCACCTGCGGGAATCACGATGCCCAGGTTGTCCCGGACCAGGCGGCCCAGCAGGTCGTCGAACAGCAAGTCGTCGTCGAACAGGGCCAGTTCCAGGCCTTGCAGCGTCAGGTCCAGCGCGCCGTCGTTGTCCAGAACGAAATTCAGGAATACGTTGAAATCTGAAGTGAAGCCGCCTGGCGGAATGGGCAGCAAAGGTGACTTCAAGTTGAAGGTCGACGCGTCCTTCACCACCAGCAGCCCCGAGGCCACCGGCTGGAAAACCGGCAGCAGCACCGTGTCCACCGAACTCACACCGGCCGATGCCAAAACATTGGCCTTGTAGAAATCGGTGCCGGTGATGCCCGCGCTGAGCTGCGCCTCGTCACGAAACTCGACGTGAAAATTTTCAGCGTTGCCTGCAAAGACATAGTCGGGCATGGCGACGCGGCGGTTGTACGAAGCGTCAAAGGCCGAAGTTTCACCGCTGCCGTCCCACCGAACGTCAGCGCCAACGCTGAAGCTCATGGTGTTGAAGTTGCCATTGAAGCTGAAGTCGACGGCACTGACCCTTTCTTCTTCCAGCTTGAAGGTCGACGCGGTGCCCGCGATTTCGCCTGAAAAGAGGACGTCGTTGTTGACCTTGAACAGCGTTGTGCGGTTGGCCTTGGCGTCCAGGGTCACCGATTGCGATCCTGCCACCGTGTTTTCGATGGAGCCATTGCCCTGAAGCACAGCCTGCAAGGTGGCGCCGCCTTTGAAATAGGAGCCGGTGTACAGACAATGGCCCGTGCGCTGTCCGCTCTGAGCCATCACGATCGGACAACCGCCTTCGCCGGGGTTGAGGTAGTTTCGAACCAGTTGCACGTCCTGGCTGAAGGATGCGTAGCCGCTGGTGGCCGTGGTGCCATAGCCGTTGGCGCCTTGCCACGCATCCGGTATGGGGTGCTCGTTGGTGATGCCGGTGCCCGGCGACGGGAACAGCACCCGGTTGACGTCGCTGTCAAACCGGACGCCCTTGCTTTGCGACACCAGATTGCCTTCCCAGGCTTCGAAGTTGGCGGTGCCAAAGTTCCCGCTGAAGGACAGTGAATACGCCGGGCTCGCACCGGCTTGCACCGACACGGACCGTTGGCCGGTGGCGTACTGGGTGTCGCCGCCAAAACAACCCACAAAGGGCACACAAATCGGGTCGTCCACGTTTTCGGCGCGAAAGCCCGCGTTCACGCTGTTGGGCAAGGTGCCGGCGTAGGCCCAGGCGCCCACATTGAACATGGAACTGTCGGACAAAAACGCACCGTTGCTCAGCACGGGTGCGGCAACAACCGGTCCGACGCCGTAAACCACAAGGCTTGAGCAAACTGCCGCGGTGGCAAGGCGAAGTTGCATCGACATCATCTTGGCTCCTTGATGGGTCTGAATGGACAAGCACACACAGCAGATGTGCGGCGCAGCTGAAGTGGTCAAAGCCGTTGTAGCGCTTGGGTTTTGTTTCTTCTTGATATTTGTCAGTCGCTTGCCAAATCGAACGCCGGTGTTTCGGGGCTTGTTGAAGGCGCTGGGTGATAGTCTGAGCGCTGGTGCGCGGGCCCGCTGCTGGCGGATCTCATGGGCGCCAGACCACCAAGCCCATACAGTGCACTTGCAGATGCCAGCTTTTGCGCCATCCAATGCCAGTCGACCGCGCTGATACAACATGAACTCTCTGCCCGTTCGCCGCCTGCTGATCGACCTGGAAACACCGTTTCCGGGCCGCTGGAATGGCGGCGACGCGTTTCGTTCGGCGCTGTTCAACGCCTTGTCGATGAGCTTTCCGGTGGGTGAGCAGTTTTTCATCGACTCGGTGCGTGCCGGCCTGAAGGCCCTGCCCGAGTCGCAGCGACAGCAGTTTGCGGCCGAGGTGCGGGCTTTTGTCGGGCAAGAGGCCACGCACCGGCATGTCCACGCACTGTTCAACGGCCATCTGGCGCGGCTGGGCTACGTCAACCGCATCGAGCAGCGCGCCCGCCAACGCATCGAAAAAAACGCTGGCAACGATCTGCGCAACCACCTGGGCGCCACCGCCGCCACCGAACACCTGACGGCCATCATGGCCGACTGGTTGCTGCGCCACGGCGAGGTGTTTGACGGCACCGAAGCGCGCCTGAAAACGATGTGGCTGTGGCACTGCGCCGAAGAGTCGGAACACCGCAGCACGGCCTTCGACATCTACGGGGCCGCGGGCGGCAACCAGCGCTGGCGGCTTCGAAGCTTCTATTACGTGACCCTGCACTTTTTGTGGGACGTGTCGTTGCAGGTGCTGTTGAACCTGCGGCACGACGGCAGCCTGTGGCGCTGGAGCACCTGGCGCAGTGCCGCCCGTGTGCTGTTTGCAAAGGACGGCCTGGTGCGCGGCAATGTGCGCCGCTGGCTGGACTACCGCGCGCCCGGCTTCCACCCCAGCCAGCATGCGGTGCCCTTGGCCCAGCGCTGGCTGCTGGACAACACCTCGCAGTTCACTGTGGTGGGGCCCGCGCAGGCCTGAGGCGCTGGCAGTGGCCCGGCGCAGCCCTGGCCCGGCTTTACGCCGCTGCGCGCCACGGCACGACGCAGCACCCTTCAGCTCAAGCGGCCCGCAGCACCAGCAGCAGGTTGTTGGCCGGCAGGGACACGCGTTCGGCCAGGCTCAATTGGCAGGTCTGGGCCTGCACCAGCACGTCATTCAGGGCGCGCAAGCCCCACTGCGGGTTGCGCTGCCGCAGGTCGGCGTCAAAGGCTAGGTTGCTGGGCGCGGTGGGCACCCCGTCCTCGATGAACGGGCCGTACAGCAGCAACAGACCACCGGGTCGCAGACAGCGCTGCGAGCCTTGCATCAGCGCCGCGCAAGTGGGCCAGGGTGAGATGTGGATCATGTTGGCGCAGAACACGGCATCGAAGGCGGTATCGGCCGTGGCGGCCGGCACCGGCCAGGGCGCCGTCATCACGTCCAGCGCCAAAGGCGGCAGCACACCCGGCGAGGCGGCGCACCAGGCGACAATCGAGGCGCGGGCGTCGGCACTGGGGTCGCTGGGCTGCCATTGCCATGCCGGCATGGCGCCGGCAAAGTGCGCTGCATGCTGGCCGGTGCCACTGGCAATTTCCAGCACCTTGGCCGTGGGTGGCAGCAGCCGCTGCAAATGGGGTAGCAGCACGGCCTGGTTGCGTTCGGCGGCGGGGCTATGCTGGCGGGTATCGGTTGGGTTCATGGTGATGGGCTGGCGGGCATCGCAGCGTGGTCGGTTGAGGGGTGGGCGTTTGGAACCCGTCTGAACTTGGTCATCGGCACGCCCGAGCTGTCCACCACACCTTGTCGGTAGGCCACAAAACCCAGGCGCTGGTACAGCTGCCGTGCGGGCTGGTTGTGCGTGGCGGCACAGACACTGAAGGTCATGCCGGGGCCACGTTCAAACGCGGCCTGCAGCAGCTGGCGCGCCAGGCCCTGGCGTTGCACCTGCGGGTGCACGACCAGGGTGGTGATGATCAACTGGCCCGCTTCATCGTCAGGCCCCAGCGTCAGCAGGCCACACAGCGTGTCGCCACTGAAAGCGCCCAGATGAAACGCCCGCTGGCCTTGCAGCGCCAGCAAGGCGTCGGCTGCGGCGGGCCGGGGCTCAACACCCAGCCAGCCGGACTCTTGCACATGGGCCAACTGCACCAGCGCCAACATGGCTTGTGCGGTGTTGGGGTCCTGGCTGTTCAGGGTGTCGATGGGGTGCATGGGTTCAACGCCTGACGGCCTGGCGTGATGCCGTCCGGCCTTCAGCGCCGCGTGCGCGGACCACGGCGTGGCGCACCACCACCGCCTGTACCACCACCGCCACCACTTCGTGGACCGCCAGCACCCGGCGCGCCACCGCCACGCCGCATCTGCGCCAGCGGTCGTTTGCCTTTCAACTGCTTTTCAATGCCATCGTTCAGCACGCCGCGCAGGGTGTAGACCGTTTCTTCGTGGCCATAAACGCCGGCAAAACGCAGGCCCAGCCACAGCCACAGCGTGCAGCCGCGCAGCGCCTGTTCCATGCGCTCCAGCCGGCTGTGGCCATCGACATGGTCCAGAAACTCGGGGCGGCCGGCGCGGCCGGTCAGCGCATGGTGCGTGGCCCAGCCCAGGTAATCCTGCACCAGGGTGTCGGTGCGCATGTCCACCGGGGCCTGCGCGTAGGTGAAGCGCTCTTTCAGGGTCAGCTTGCTCGCCACGCTGTCCAGCTGGCCGGCCAGCTCCAGCATCTGCTCCAGCTGGGCCACGGCAAAGTGGGCGTCGTCCAGCTTCAGCTGCTCCACAAACACCGCCAGCACGTCGCGCAGCTTGTTTTTGTTCAGCCGTGCCGAAATGGTGTCCACGTGCCAGCCATTGGGCGCCACCGGCGCCTTGAAGTCGCGCGGCGCGCGGGGTTGTTTGGCCAGCAACTCTTTCAGCACCCTCGGGGCTTCGTTTTCGGCGCTGTCCAACACACCCACAAAACCCTCTTCGTGCATGCCGTAGCGGCCGGCACGGCCGGCAATCTGGTGCACTTCGCTTTCTTCCAGCAGGCGGTCGCCCACACCGTCGTACTTGGTCAGGGTGGAAAACAGCACCCGCCGGATGGGCAGGTTCAGGCCCATGCCGATGGCGTCGGTGGCGACCAGGATGTGGCTTTCGCCGGTGGCAAAACGCTCGGCCTCGCGTCGGCGAACTTCAGGTGGCAGCGCGCCATAGATCACCGACACGGGGTGCCCGTTGGCGGCGATGGCGTCGCGCAGGGTCAGCACGTCACGGCGGCTGAAGGCCACCACGGCGTCGCCCAGTTTCAGCTGGTCGATGGCCAGGGTGCCCGGCAGCAACTGCACATGCTGCATGCGTTCAAAGTTGCGCACGGTGCAGGCTTCACCGCACAGGCCCAGCAGGTTCTGCAGCGCTGGCACGGCGTAGGCGCTGCAGATGATGATGACTTCCTGCGCCGGCACGGCCACCACGGCCTGGGTCCAGGCCCAGCCGCGCGACGGGTCGAAGATCATCTGCGCTTCGTCGATGACGGCCACGTCGATGGTCTTCTGCGTGTTCACCATCTCGATGGTGCTGCTGACCACGCGCGCGTCTGCGGCGGGCTGGTTTTCTTCACCGGTCAGCAGCGAACAGGGCACGCCGCGGCCGACCAGGCGGTCGCGGCCTTCCAGCGCCAGCAGGCGCAGCGGCGCCAGGTAAGCACCGTCCAGCGCCTGCGCCAGGCGTTCAAAGGCCGCGTGAGTCTTGCCACTGTTGGGCGGGCCCACAAACAGGGTGACCTTGCGCTGCAGGCGGCGCGCCTTGGGGAAGGTGGCGGGGTAGCCGCCAAACGCCAGTTCGTCGTTCAGGCCCTGCAGTGTGTCCAGTTCGGCCACCGACTGTACCCAGCGGTCTTGTGCGCGGTCGCAGGCGGCCTTGAAATCGGCCAGGGCCTGGCTGTTGCCGGCAGACGGCTGCAGCGTCAGCAGCGGTTTGGCGCTGGCGCATTCGGCTTGCAGGCGTGGCAGCAGACTGTCCAGGTGCTGCGGCCTGAAGGCACGGCTGCGCGCGAGCAAGGCTTCCAGGTGTGCGATCAGCTCGGCGGCAAAAGGGCAGGGTGCTGGTGCGCCCAAGGCGGCCAGCATCGCGGCACGGTCGCCGGTGCGGAAGAACTCCCAGACCGGGCTGGCGTCCAGCGCCACGCGGTACAGCACCGGCACCTTGGTGGCCGTGCCCGCCAGCGTCAGGCCATGGCTGATCAGCCGCGTCCAGTTGTTTTCGGCACGGGCCACACCCAGGGCTTCCAGTGCGGAACTGCGCTCCAGCATCAGCGGCCGTGCGTCGGCGCCGTTGCCCACGGCTTGCAGGTGCGCCAGTGCGGCGTCCATCAGGTCCGGATGCAGCCAGCGGCTGGTGCGCATGCCGGCGGCGGCCTTTTGCAGCATCACGAAGCCTTGTTCGTGCATCTGCTGGTCGCCGGCGGTGTCGGCGGTGTAGCCCAGGTCAGCCGGCTTGGTGACCTGCGGCAAGGCAAAGGCGTGCTGCTTCAG
>JAHECB010000280.1 GCA_024641925.1 Betaproteobacteria bacterium | reverse complement strand
AGGCTTCGACCCGAAACTCACCGCTGTCCCAACTGCTCAGTTCGCCGGCCTTCTGACCCGGCCGCTCCAGGCTGACACGGTAGACACCCAGGCGCGCGCTGGGCGGAATGTCCCAGGTGTTCTGGGCCTGCCGTGTGCCGGCCCATTGCAGCGGCTGCGTGAAGCGCTGGTTGCTGCCCTGGTGAACGATGGTCAAGGTGGTGGGCAGCTCTTCAGGCTTCAGCGCGGCCAGGCCCTGCAGGGTTTCGTGCCGCATGAAGTGTTTCATGGCCACGGCTTCACCGGCGCGCAGCAGCGTGCGGTCAAACACGGTGTGCGCCCGAATGGCAGCATCCGCCGACGGCATCCAGGGCGAGCCGGTGGGCACGTTGAAGCGCCAGGGCTCGATGCCTTGTTGCCAGGTTGAAAACACAAAGGCAACGTCGGTACCGGCCTTGGCGCCGGCCTTGGTGGCCGTCACGAACAGACCTTCTTCAGCCGGGCAGTCGCGGTTGTCTGGTGCCAACGGTTGCTCGGTGCGGGCCAGGCCGTTGTTGTCGGTGTTGCCGGTCCACAAGACTTTGCCGTGGCAGTCGTGCACGGTGACACCGGCGCCGGGCACGGGCTTGCCACGGTCCAGCGTGGTCACCCAGACCAGGCTGTTGTCCCGGCCATGCTTGAAATGCACACCCAGGTTGGTGACCAGCACACCCGTGCGCACAAACATCGGCGCCGGCGGGTCCAGCAGCGACGCGCCCAGGCGTGCGGATTCGATCTCCACCACGTGGTATCCGGGCTGTGTGATGGGAATGCCCACCACCTCAAACGGTCGCGGATCACCGCCCTGCAATTGCGGCAGGTCCAGACGCCGGGCGCCGGCATCGGCCTTCAGCAGCGACACCTCTCGGCTGCCCACCCAGCGTTGCACCTGCCGCCGCACGGTGCGGCCGCGGCTGTCGGTGTCGGTCTGCGTCTCGGTCCAGGCTGACTTGGGCAGGCCGGCTTCCTGCGCGGTGACCTGGGTTTCATGAAAGCGTTTCACCTTGCCCAACCAGGCCAGGATGTCCGCCGCGCCATCAATACGCCTGATGCGCACCTGTCCCTGGCTGGCCGCGGGCCGCAGGTCGGGCTGCACGTGGCGCAAGGTCACGGGCAGCAAGGTTTCTTCGCCGTGTTCAATGACCGCAAACGGCGCGGTTGCAAACTTGGCCAAAGCTGGCGACGCGCCAGTGGCCACCTGCATCGGGAAACTGCCCGCATTGGCCAGGGTGCGCCCGGCACTGTCCTGAAGACCAAGTGGCAGTTCGACTGTGAACTTCGCGTTTTCCGGCATCGGGTGCGGGAAGCTGATCTGGCTCAGTTCGGTGGACTTGTTGTCCTTGTCCAGCACAGGTGCCAGCGCGTTTGAACTCGCATTTGCGTTGGCCGGCCGCAAACGCACCTGCAGCGCCAGCGTCCTTGCAACGGGCTCGGTAAAACTCAGCGTCATCGGCCGAATGGGCAGGCAGGGTGCACTGGCCCGTTCGCGTTCGCAGCTGAATTCGGCCGTGAAGGCCGGGCGCACCTTGAATTCAAAGACCTGGGACTGGCGGGTCACCACCTGGGGGTTGAGCTTGGAAGCCATGCCTGCGCCCCAGACCAGGCGCATGCGGGTGTCATTGGCCATCGGGCGCTGACAACTCAGCAGCACCAGGTTGGCAGCCTGCGCTTGAAGCTTGCGGGCCTTGATGATCTCGGTACGCGGGGCGCCATCGATCACCAGCGCCGGCAGGCGTTCTCCGATGCCTTCCACTTCACACCAGGCGTTCTGGGCCAGGCTGGCATCCGCCACGGGTCCGTTCAGGCGCAGCAAAAAGTATTGCGACTCTTCGATCTCGCTGCCCTCATATGGCAGCACGCGCACCACCGCCGGGCCACCGGTACTGAAGCTGAAATCAGTGCGCCCCGACAGCACGGGCGCCGACCCCGCAGCTTCAGCGCTGGTGGGCAAAGGGCGCCATGCCGGCCGCAGCTTGACGGTGCAACGCAGCCCCGGTGGCAGCGCCTGCTGGAAGTCGAACAACCAGGTGCGGTCGTTGGCCCAGCGCCCGGCGCCGGCCGGCGTGCCGGCTTCGCAGGCCACCGCCATGGGGTCGGGCAGGCGCAGGTCGCCAAAGGCCACCACGGCGCGGTCAAAGCGCACCACCACCTGTCGCACCTGCGCCACTTCGCCCTGGGGCGTCACGCTCGCCACCGATATGGCCTGTGCCAGGCCGCACAGGCCGCTTGTCAGAACAGCAAGAACACGCAAAAGAACGGCGGCCATACTCTGGGGTTTGTGCGCAAACGGACTGGTCGAGTTGAGCCGCAGTCTAGGGCACGGCAAGCGAAGGCTGAAGGAGACAAGGTGACAAAGGATCTATGGCGCTGTGATGCCGCTGACCTGGCACAACGCATCAGCCGGCGTGAAGTGTCGGCGCGCGAGGCCGTCAGCAGCGTGCTGGCACGCATCGACCAGGCCAACCCTGCCGCCAACGCGCTGGTGGATGTGATGCACCAGCAGGCCCTGGCAGAAGCCGATGCGGCAGACCTGGCACTGGCCCACGGGCGTCCGCTGGGCCCCTTGCATGGGGTGCCGGTCACGGTGAAGGTCAATGTCGACACCAGGGGGCGGGCCACGACCGACGGCGTGGCGGCCAACAAGGACCTCGTCGCACAGAGCGACTCGCCGGTGGTGGCCAACCTGCGGGCCGCGGGCGCCATCGTCGTGGGTCGCAGCAACACACCGGCTTTCAGCATCCGCTGGTTCACCGACAACGATCTGCACGGCCGCACGCTCAACCCGTTTGATGCGCAGGTCACACCCGGTGGCAGCAGCGGCGGTGCGGCCGCTGCGGTCGCGCTGGGCATGGGCGCCATCGGCCATGGCAACGACTACGGGGGCTCGGTGCGCTACCCCGCGGTCGCCTGCGGCGTGGTCGGGCTGCGCACCACCGTCGGGCGGGTGCCGGCCTACAAGGCCAGTGCACCCATACGCACACTCAGCAACCAGATGATGTCGGTGCAGGGCTCGCTGACCCGCAGTGTGGCCGACGCCCGCCTGGCCCTGCTGGCCATGGCCACCGGCCATCCGCTGGACCCGCAATGGGTCGGCGCCCCGCTGCGTCACCCGCCACTGCAGCGCCCGCTGCGGGTGGCGCTGTTCAAGCGCCATGCGGCCTTTGATGCCGACGCCAGCGTGGTGGCTGCCCTGGAGCAAGCCGCCCTCTGGCTGTCGCAAGCGGGTTGCGCCGTGGAAGAAGCCGAGCCGCCACACTTTGAAGAAGGCGCGGTGCTGTGGCGCCAGCTGGTGGCTGACGACCTGCGGCGGGCCGCGCTGGCAGCCGTCAACAAGCAGGGTGACGCCGGTGTGCAGGCGGCGCTGCGCGGCCACATGCATGGGCTGCCGGCATTGGACGGCAACCAGACCCTGGAAGCCTACGCCCGCCGCTTCAGCATCTGCCGCGACTGGGCCTTGTTTCTGAACCGTTTTGACGTGCTGCTGATGCCCGTGAGCTGGCAGCCGCCCTTCCCCATCGATGCCGATACCGGGCCGCCCGAAAGCATGCAGGCCCTGCTGGACGCCCAGAGCCCGCTGCTGGGCACCGCAATGATGGGCCTGCCCGGCCTGAGTGTGCCCACCGGCCTGGCGAGCGGCCTGCCCACCGGTGTGCAACTGGTGGCGACGAAGTTCCGCGAAGACCTGTGTCTGCAAGCCGGCGAGATCATCGAAGCCGCAGCGGCATTTTCCGCGCTGCAGCGGCTGGCACCGACCACGCCTTGAAGCCTTGCTGTGACTGCCCAGCGGGGCCCTGAGCACTGGCCGCATCCAGTCAGACCCCGATGGCGTTCAAATTGCGCCGTTGCACAATATTTGAAATGCCAGATTGAACCAATCAAAACAATGGACACCGACCGCAACGACGCAAGGCAGCCGGAATCCGCGGCGGCCGGGTTCAAGGCGTTTGCCATTCTGCAAGCCCTTTCGGCGTGCAATGAAACGGGCATCAGCGAACTCGCCGTGCGCCAGGCCAAGCCAAGGCCTCCGTCTGCCGCTTCTTGCAGACCATGAAGACGCTGGGCTGCACGGCGTTGCCGCCGGACCCGCCGGACCGCACCAGGCGCTGAGCACAGTTCGCCGAGCGCGCTATAAACCCACAACCAATTGGAGACCCCATGAGACCCAACCGCCTGCGCCAACTCTGGGCCGACAACAGAGCCGCCGTCAACGGCTGGCTGGCCATCCCGAACGGCTTCAGCGCCGAGGTCATGGCACACCAGGGCTGGGACAGCCTGACGGTGGACCTGCAGCACGGCGTCATCGACTACCAGGCGCTGGTGCCCATGCTGCAGGCCATCAGCACCACCAACACGGTGCCCGTGGTGCGGGTGCCCTGGCTGGATCCGGCCATGCTGATGAAGGCACTGGACGCCGGTGCCTACGGCGTGATCTGCCCCATGATCAACACCCGCGAAGACGCGCAGAAGCTGGTGCATTACACGCACTACGCACCGCAGGGCACCCGCAGCTTCGGTCCCATTCGCGCCAACCTGTATGGCGGCGCCGACTACCCACAGCACGCCAATGCAACCATCGTCACCTTTGCGATGATCGAAACCGCGCAGGCGCTGGACAACCTGGACGAGATCCTCAGCGTCGAGGGGCTGGACGCCATCTACATCGGGCCATCCGACCTGTCGCTGTCGCTGGGCTGCAAGCCGGTGTTTGACGATGTCGACCCCAAGGCGCAGCAGGCGATCGAGCACATCATGGCGCGTGCCAAGGCACACGGTGTGGTGGCCGGCATCCACAACGGCCGAGCGGATGTGGCCAGAGCACGGGTTGACCTGGGCTTTCGTTTTGTGACGCTGGGTTCAGACGCCCGCTTGCTGGCAGCCGGTTCGCAGGACTTGCTGACCGCCATGCGCAAGGCCTGAGCGCCGCACGGCGCTGCGGGCTTGATGGGTCATCTACGGGCAACCGATGCGCCCCTGAGCCGCCGCCGCTCCAGCACCTGAATGAGATTTTTCGACCACGCCGCCACCCAGTCAGCCCTGGCCTTTGACCGCCTGGTGCCAGCGCTGCGCGACATGTTCGTGGCCGGCTGCGAAGTACCCACACGCGACGTGCACAACATCGCCACAGCCGACGGCGGCACCGGCATGACGTCGCTGGTGATGCCGGCCTGGCGTCCCGGCGGTTATTACGGCGTGAAAGTGGTCAACATTGCGCCCGGCAATGCCGCGCGCGGCCTGCCTGGCCTGCACGCCAGTTACCTGCTGCACGACGCCACCACCGGCGTGCCGCTGGCGCTGATGGACGGCAACCAGATCACGGCGCGCCGCACGGTGGCGGCTTCGGCACTGGCCGCGTCCTACCTGGCCGCCGCCGACGCACAACACCTGCTGGTGGTGGGCGCGGGCCGCGTAGCCGCATTGTTGCCGCAGGCTTTTGCCCAGGTGCGCCAGATCCAGCGTGTCAGCATCTGGGCGCGCAATGCCCATGCCGCACGCGACATGGCGCAGGCCTTCCGGCAGCAGGGGTTTGACGCCGAGGCCGCGCCGGACCTGGCTGCTGCCGCGGCTGCAGCCGACATCGTCAGCTGCGCCACCTTGGCCACCGAGCCGGTCATCCAGGGTCGCTGGCTGAAAGCCGGTTCACATCTGGACCTGATTGGCAGCTTCACACCCGCCATGCGCGAGGCCGATGACAACAGCTTTGCGAATGCCGACATCTACGTTGACACCGAAGAAGCGCTGGCCAAAAGTGGCGACCTGCTGCAACCGCTGGAACGCGGCGTGATCAAGCGTGCCAACGTGCTGGCCAGCTTGCAGGACCTGTGCCGTGGCCACCCGGTGGCGCGCGCTTCGGTGGCACCGCGGCGTACCGTGTTCAAGGCCGTGGGCACGGCCCTGGCCGACCTGGCGGCGGCCACGCTGGTGATGCAACTGCTGCGCTGAAAACGGCGCCGAAAATCTGGAGCACGGGCTGGAGCGAGAGCCTGCGCAAAAGCTGACGCGGTGGCGGGCTGCAGCCGCGCAAGCAACCGCATCCGCCCGAAGGTCACACCGCGCTGGGCTCGCCCTTGGCATACCAGTGCGACATGCGCTCACCGTTCCAGTGCAGCGCTATGTGGCCCTTGGCCTGCGCGCGGGCCAAAGCCTTGGGCTTGAAGATGGCCGCACATTGGCCACCCTTGCGGCGCACACTGTCGTACAACAAACCGGCGCTGCCGTCGTCGCGCATCTGGCGGCCAAACACCTGGCTGTGGGCGTAGTTGTCACCCAGGTACAGATCCGGACGCTGCGGCTGGCTGCCGCGCAGGTCGTGCAGGGGCAACACCAGGCGGGCCTGCAGCCAGCGCAGGTCGGTGTCGATTTCGGGTTCCTGCGTGCGCGCCAGAAACAGCGCGCGGTGGTGGCTGACCTCGGCCACCGCGGTTTC
>JAHECB010000033.1:1496-25345 GCA_024641925.1 Betaproteobacteria bacterium | reverse complement strand
GGAACGCGGACAGGTCGGCAACGTCTACCTGGGCAAGGTGGTGCGCGTGCTGCCGGGCATGCAAAGCGCCTTCATCGACGTCGGCCTGGAACGCGCGGCCTTCCTGCACGTGGCCGACCTGCACAACAGCTACGCCCGCCTCGAAAACAAGGCCGATGCCGCGCTGCCACCCATCGAAAAGCAGGTCTTTGAAGGTCAGACCCTGACGGTGCAGGTGGTGAAGGATGCCATCGGCACCAAGGGGGCGCGCCTGACCACGCAGGTGAGCATCGCCGGACGCATGCTGGTTTTTCTGCCGCACGACGACCACATCGGCATCAGCCAGAAAATCGGCAGTCACGACTTGCGCGAGCAGTTGCGCACGCGCATGCAAACGCTGGTCAGCCAGGGGCTGCCCGAGGGTGCCAGCACCGGTGGTTTCATCTTGCGCACCAATGCCGAAGAAGCTACCGACACCGAACTGGCCGAAGACATCGCCTATCTGCGCCGCACCTGGTCGCTGATCCGCGAACGGGCACAGACGCTGCCGCCCACCAGCCTGCTGCACCAGGATCTGAGCCTGGCCGAACGGGTGCTGCGCGACCTGTGCCACGAAGGCACGCAGACCATCCGCATCGACAGCCGCATGCAATGTGAAGCACTGCTGGCGTTTGGCCACACCTTCATGCCCGGCAGCGTGTGCAAGCTGGACCTGTACCGCGGCGAGCGCCCCATCTTTGACCTGTTTGGCATCGAAGAAGAAATCGCACGCGCGCTGCAGCGGCGGGTGGACCTGAAAAGCGGCGGCTACCTGATCATCGACCAGACCGAGGCGCTGACCACCATCGATGTGAACACCGGCGGATTTGTCGGCGCCCGCAACTTCGACGACACCATCTTCAAGACCAACCTGGAAGCGGCGGGCGCCATGGCGCGCCAGCTGCGCCTGCGCAACCTGGGCGGCATCATCATTGCCGACTTCATCGACATGACACGTGAAGACCACCAGGAAGCGGTGCTGTCCGAACTGCGCAAACAACTGGCACGCGACCGCACCCGCACCACCGTCAGCGGTTTCACGCAACTGGGCCTGGTGGAGATGACGCGCAAGCGCACGCGCGACAGCCTGGCCCATCTGCTGTGCCAGCCCTGCCCCACCTGCGACGGCCGCGGCCAGGTGAAGACCGCGCGCAGCGTGTGTTACGACATCCTGCGCGAGATCCTGCGCGAGGCCCGTCAGTTTGCGCCCAAGGAATTCCGCGTGGTGGCACACGCCAGTGTCGTCGAGATGCTGCTGGACGAAGAAAGCACCCACCTGGCGGGCCTGAGCGAATTCATCGGCCGGCCGATTTCGCTGAGCGCCGAGCCGGGCATCAACCCGGAGCAGTACGACATCGTGCTGCTGTGAGGGCGGGCTGCGGCCCGCACTGTGCAAGGTGGTGGCGCTGGCACTTGAGGCGGGTGTCCTCGCGCAACCCCAGCAGCCGGTACCGGCCCGCCTTGGCAACACCCGCACGGCGGGCCATCTGAAACCCGCACCCTAGAATCATCCGCCCTGACCGACACACCCAGCCCCCTACGCATGTTCAAGAACGCGCTTGTTTACCGCATGGAACGCTGGGACGCCCCCAGCCTGACCGACATCGACAGCCGGCTGGCCACCGCACCCTTTGTGGCCTGTGGCGCGACCCAGCCTGAAAGCAGTGGTTTCATCCCGCCGCGCGGCGACAAACATGCCGCGCTGGTTGAAAGTGTGGGCGGGCAGATCGTGCTGCGCATCTGCACCGAGACCAAGGCCGTGCCCGGTGGGGTGGTCAAGACCCAGGTGCAGGCGGAACTGGACAAGATCGAGGCCGAGACCGGCCACCGCCCCAAGGGCAAGCGCGCGAAGGAAGTGAAAGAGGCCGTGGTGCATGCGCTGATGCCCCGTGCCTTTCCCAAGCGCAGCGAAACCCTGGTGTGGATAGACCCCATCGGCCAGGTCGTGTGGGTGGGCGCGGGCAGCGTGAAAAAAGCCGATGCGGTGGTGACGCGGTTGATCGAGTTGCTGGGCACCAGCAGTGGCGGCCTGAAGCTGAGCCTGATCCAGACCGAACTGGCCCCGGCCACCGCCATGGCGCACTGGCTGCAAAGCCAGGAAGCGCCGTCCGGATTCAGCATCGACCGCGACTGTGAACTCAAACAACCCGACAGCGAAAAAGCCACCGTGCGCTATGCCCGCCACACACTGGACATCGCCGAGGTCGGTGAACACATCGCGCAGGGCAAGTTGCCTACACAGCTGGCGCTGACCTGGGCCGGCCGCGTCAGTTTTGTGTTGACCGAAGCGCTGACGCTGAAAAAAATCGAGCTGCTGGACGTGGTGCTGGAAGGCGCCGGCGTTGACGCTGCCAACCAGGGCCGCAACGAAGGCGGCTTTGAAGCCGATGTGGCCATTGCCACCGGCGAACTGCGCCAGCTGCTGCCGGCACTGGTGGAAGCGCTGGGTGGGCTGCACGTCCGGCAACCGGCAGCGCCCGCTGCGGATGCCAACGACCCTGCTGCAGCAACGGCTGCTGCCACTGCGTCGGGTGCGTCGCCCCAGAGCGCAGCCAGTGTGGCCCCATGGGATGAAGCCGCCGCCGTCGACTGAGTCCGCAGCCCGCCATCCATCACCAGCGCTGGGTCAACACGGCGCAGAGGCCAGGCTGCCGACATGCGTCATGCCGACGCCGTCAGCCTGCGCCGTCCTTGGGCGTCGCAACGTGGCCGCACCTGATGGCGGGGCATTTTCTGGTCACTGGCAGGGCCACAGCGTCGATGGTTCAATCCAGCTTGTGAATACCTGCTCTCTCCATCGGCCGCCCACACCCGGAATCGCCTGCCCCCGTCGCGCAGGGGACTTGCCCAAGCTGCCTGCGGCATGACGGCAGCGGCCGTCGAACTCCAGAACCTGAGCCTGCACTACACGCTGCACGGCGCGCCGCAAGGCAGCCAGCGTGTGGATATCCTGCGCAGCGTCAACCTGCGCATTGAGGTGGGCGAAACGGTGGCCGTGGTCGGTCCGTCGGGCTCGGGCAAGACCTCCTTGCTGCTGTTGCTGTCCGGCCTGGAACGGCCGGCGGCGGGTGATGTGGTGCTGGCGGGCCGGTCGCTGGCCGGCATGGATGCCGACGCGCTGGCCGACCTGCGTCGTGACCACATCGGCATCGTCTTCCAGTCCTTCCACCTGCTGCCCAGCCTGAGTGCACTGGACAACGTGGCCCTGCCGCTGCAAATGGCCGGCGCCCCCGACGCGTACACGCGCGCCACCGCGCTGCTGCAGCGCGTGGGCCTGGGTGCCCGGCTGCACCAGTGGCCTGCCACCCTGTCAGGGGGCGAGCAGCAGCGCGTGGCCATTGCCCGTGCCCTGGTGCACCGACCCCAATTGCTGCTGGCCGACGAGCCCACGGGCAACCTGGACGACACCACCGGCGCCCAGGTTCGAGAACTGCTGTTTGACCTGAACCGGGAGGCCGGCACCACCCTGGTGCTGGTGACCCACGACCCGGCTTTTGCACGCCGCTGCAGCCGCGTGCTGCGCCTGCAGGACGGCCGATTGCAGGAACATGCCCCTGCGCATGCAATGACGGCGGCTGCCGATGTGGCGCTTCCTGTTTAGCCTGGCCTGGCGCGACTTGCGCGCCAGCGGTCGGCGGCTGTGGATTTTCTGCGCCTGCCTGGTGCTGGGCGTCAGCCTGGTGGCCGCTGCCGGTGGTCTGCATGGCCAGGTTGAGCGAGCCCTGCGCAGCGATGCCCGTGCACTGCTGGGCGGCGATGTGGAAGTGGGAAGCCGCCGTCCGCTGGACAACAACGTGCTGGCCTGGATGGCCGCGCGCGGCGTCGTGTCACGCGTGGTTGACATGCGCAGCATGCTGCGCACGGTAGACGGCCGGGCACAGCTGATCGCCCTGCAAAGCGCCGACGCGGCTTATCCGCTGGTGGGCACGGTGGAGCTGGCACCGCCCGGCCCGCTGGCCCAGGCCCTGGCTCAGCAAGACGGCACCTGGGGCGCTGCCGTGGACGCCGTGCTGGCCCAGCGCCTGAACCTTCAACGGGGCGATGTGGTGGAAGTGGGCGACGTGCGCCTGGCGGTGCGAGCCACCATCACGCGCCAGAGCGACCGCAGCCTGCGGGCCGATTGGGCGGGTGCGCCGGTGCTGGTGGCCGACGGTGCACTGGCCGCCAGCGAACTGGTGCAGCCGCTGAGCCGGGTCGACTACCGGTACCGGGTGCGCACTGACAGCGCAGCCGACACCTGGCGCGATGCATTTGCCCAGGCCTTCCCCAAGCTGCCGGTGGAACTGCGCACCTTCGAGGACCGCAGCGCGCGGCTGGCCAAGGTGCTGGGGCAGATCGGCTCGGGCCTGATGCTGATCGGCTTCTCGGCGCTGTTCATCGGCGGCCTGGGTGTGTTCAACAGTGTGCAGGCCTACCTGCAAGGCAAGCTGCCCACCTTGGCCACCCTGCGTGCGCTGGGCCTGCGCGACCGTCGCCTGGCCGCCATGGTGCTGCTGCAGGTCTTGATGCTGGCGGTGCTGGCCAGTGCCGTGGGTGTGCTGCTGGGCGGCGGTCTGGCCATGGCCGGCGCCGTGGTGATGGCGCAGCAGTCGCAGGCGCTGCAGCAGGGTGCGGCGTCGGTGGTGAACCTGTCCGCCCTGTTGCCGCCCGCCGCCGCGGCCATGGGCTTCGGGGTGGTCACCGCCTTGGCGTTTGCCTTGCCGGCATTGGGCCGGGCCTTGTCGGTGCAACCGGCGGTATTGTTCCGCGGCGGTGATGGCCAAGGACTGACCACACCGCTGTGGGCCTGGGCAGCCGCCGGCGCGCTGGGCGCGGTGGTGGCCACAGGCGTGGTCGTGGCCTTGCCCGATCCGCGTTTTGGTGCGGCGTTTGTGGCCGCCACCACTGTCTTGTTGTTGCTGCTGGAAGCCGTGGCCGCGCTGCTGCGCCGAGGGGCCCGCGCCCTGCTGGCGCGGCCGGGTCTGAGGCTGGGTTTCGAGGCCCGGCTGGCCCTGGGGGGGTTGCAGCGCCCCGACTCGCCGCTGCGCGCAGCCTTGTTGTCGCTGGGCACGGCGCTGAGCCTGCTGGTGGCCTGCACGCTGGTGGTGGTGTCACTGCTGCGTGCCGTCAACGACACCGTTCCCCGCCATGCCCCAGGCCTGGTTTTTTACGATGTGCAGAACGACCAGCTCGACACCCTGCGCCAGGCGCTGGCGGCCGGCCCTGGCCTGGTCAAGCTGCAAACGGCACCCTTGGTCCTGGGCCGCATCGTGGGGGTCAATGGCCAGGACCTGCGCGACAGCGCTGATGCTGCCACCGCGCTGGACGCCCGTGACGAACAAAAACTGAGCACCCGCGACGGCAATGTGGACGACGTGCTGCTGCAGCAGGGCCAGTGGTGGCCCGCCCGCTATGCCGGGGCGCCGCAGGTGGCGATGGAAGACCGCGAAGCCGAGCAGCGCGGCTTGAAGGTGGGTGACCGGCTGCGTTTCGAGATCATGGGCAGCACCTTGGACGCGCAACTGGTGGCCATCTACGGCCAGCGTCGCACCCAGGCCCGGTTGTGGCTGGAAGCCATCTTCAGCGACGGCGCGCTGGACCCCTTCATCACCCGCCATGTGGGCGCTGCCTACCTGAAAACCGGTACGGATGTGGCGGCGCAAGAGCGTGTGGCCCGGGCGCTGCCGGCCGTGGCCAGTGTGCGAACCGCGTCGGTGCTGCGTGAAACCCGCGCGCTGATATCGCGCGCCACCGGCGGCCTGGGCGTGGTGGCCGCCGTGTGCCTGGGCGCCAGCCTGCTGGTACTGGCCAGCGTGGTGGCCGCCAGCCGCAGCCGCCAGGTGTACGAAGCCACGGTGATGCACGCCATGGGCGCGCGCCACGCCAGCCTGCGCCGGGTGCTGGTGTTTGAATACACCTTGCTGGCCGCCGTCACCGGCGGATTTGCGATGATGGCCGGCAGCGTGCTGGCCACGGCCTTGTTGCGCTGGCGGCTGGACATCGACCCGGCCGGCTTGTACTGGACGGCTGCGGCCACGGCCCTGGGTGTCAGCGTTATCAGCCTTGGCGCCGGCGCGCGCTGGTTGCTGGCGCAGATGCGTCTGAACCCGGCCCTGCTGTTGCGCAGCGGTGTTTGAAACTGACGCCACACATGAGCAGACAACGATGAAAGCGTCCGTGAAGATCAGCGCTGCGCTGGTGGCTGTCCTGATCCTGGCCGGGCTGGCCGCCTACCGGTGGGGCGATTGGGGCGCCGCTTCACCGCAGTCCACTTCGGCGCAGCAGGCCACAAAGGGCGGCAACGGTGCCGGTCGGTCGAGGCCTGCCGCTGCACCACCGGTGGTGGTGGCGGCGGTGTCCGAACAAGCCGACACCACCTTGATCGAAGTCACCGGCTCCGGCTTGGCCCTGCGTTCAGCCATCTTGCGGCCCGCTGCGGCTGGCGAAGTGAAGATGCTGGCGTTCAAGGCCGGCCAGCGGGTACAGACCGGGCAGGTGCTGCTGCGCCTGGATGACCGCAACCAGCGCCTGGACGTGGACGCGGCGGCCAACCAACTGGACGCTGCACGCCGCCTGATGGCCCGCTACGACATCACCGCCGGCAGCGGCGCCGTGCCGGACAGTGAGGTCGACACCGCACGTACCGCCGTGACCACGGCCCGGATCACGCTCGACCAGGCGCGTGCAGCCCTGGCCGACCGTGTGCTGCTGGCGCCTTTCACCGGCATCACCGGCCTGGCCGAAGTGCAGGCCGGTGACCGGGTGGGCACGGACTCGGTGCTGACCACGCTGGACGACCGCAGCACGCTGCGGGTGGCGTTTGCAGTGCCGGAGCTGCACATCGCCCGGCTGGCGGTGGGCCAGGACCTGAGCCTGTCGCACCGCGCCTTTCCCGGCCGTGTCTTCAAGGGCCGCATCACGCAGATCGACAGCCGCATCGACACCGCAACGCGTACCGTCCGCGTCGAGGCGCAGGTGCCCAATGGCGACGATGTGCTGCGCGCCGGCATGGCCTTTCAACTCCGGCTGAAGCTGGACGGCGAGCGTGTGCAGGCCGTGCCCGAACTGGCGGTGCAATGGGGCCGCGACGGGGCCTATGTCTGGGCCGTGCGCGGGCAGGACAGCCGGGCTGAACAAGTGCCGGTGCAGATCTTGCGTCGCGTGCAGGGTCGGGTGCTGTTGCGACCACAGGACCCCACCGCCAAGCCCTTGCGCACCGGTGAACAGGTGGTGGTTGAAGGTGTGCAACGGTTGCGTCAGGGCCGCGCGGTGGCCATCATCAGCACCTTGCCCGATGTCGCGGCAGTTGCCGCTGCAGCCAGCGGCGTGTCGGCATCCGCGCCTGTGACCGCGCCTGTGACCGCACCTTTGACCGCACCCGCGACCGCACCGGCATCCGCATCCGCACCTTCGACCGGGTCAAGACCATGACCGAAGGCAGCACAGCGCCGGCCGGCGGCTTGGCGCCCGACAAGGCCCAGGACCTGCCCGCACTGGCTATTCGCCGCCCCTGGCTGGTGGTGGTGATGAACCTGCTGATCATCATTGCCGGCGTTGCGGCACTGGGCGGCGTCGAGGTGCGTGAACTGCCCAATGTCGACCGGCCCATCGTGGCGGTGCGCGCCAACTATCCGGGGGCCTCGCCGGAAACCTTGGACGCCGAGGTGACCCGTGTCATCGAAGGCGCTGCCGCGCGGGTGCCGGGTGTCTACAGCGTGCGCTCGGCCAGTGAAGAAGGCAACCTGCGCGTGATCATCACCTTCCGCCCCGACATCAACCTGGTCGACGCGGCCAACGACGTGCGCGACGCCGTGGCCCGCATCACCGGCGAGTTGCCCGACGGTGTTCAGAACCTCAGCATTGTCAAGGCCGACGCCGATGCCGAGCCGGTGATGCAGCTGGCCGTGAGCAGCCGGCGCGCGTCGATCGACCAGTTGACACGGGCCATTCAAGAACAGCTGGAGCCGGAACTGGTTTCGGTGCCCGGTGTGGCCGACGTCACCACCTTTGGCGGCCGCGGCCAGGTCATGCGCGTGCGTCTGGACCCGGCGCGCCTGTCGGCGCTGGCGCTGTCGGTGGACGACGTGGCCAACGCGCTGCGCACGGCGCGCGCCGATGTGCCTGCCGGCAATCTGCCGTCCAGCGCGCTGGAAGTGCTGGTGCGTGCCGATGCTTCATTGACCCGGCCCGAGCAGGTGGCCGCCTTGAGCCTGCGCGCAGGCACGGCGCCGGTGCGCGTGGGCGACGTGGCAGACATCTTTCTGGACCCGGCCGATGCGCAGGCCTATGTGCGGCTGGATGGCCGCACCGTTGTCAGCCTGGGCATCCTGCCGCAGGCGCAGGCCAACAGCGTGACCATCTCTGAAGGCGTGCGCCGCGTGGTGGGCCAGATCAACCGGCGCAACCCGGACCTGCAGATCTCCGTGGTGTCCGATGACGCCGCCTTCATCCGCACCTCGATCCGCGAGGTGCTGTTCAGCCTGCTGCTGTCGGTGGTCATCGTCGTGGCGGTGGTGGGCGTTTTCCTGGGCCGCTGGCGCCAGACCCTGGTGCCTGCCGTGGCCATTCCGGTGGCCCTGGTGGGCACGCTGGGCGCCATCTGGCTGCTGGGTTTTTCCATCAACGTCATCACGCTGCTGGCCCTGGTACTGGCCAGCGGACTGGTGGTGGACGACGCCATCGTGGTGCTGGAAAACATCCAGCGCCGCCGCAACCAGGGCATCGGCGCGCGGGCCGCTGCGGTGCTGGGTACACGCGAGGTCTTTTTTGCCGTCATGGCCACCACGGCCACGCTGGTGGCGGTGTTCCTGCCCATCGCCTTCTTGCCATCACAGACCGGACGCCTGTTCACCGAATTCGGTTTTGTCATGGCCATTGCAGTGGCCCTGAGCTCCTTTGTGGCCTTATCCATGGGGCCGATGCTGGCCGCACGGCTGCCCGCAGACGGGCCACCAGGCCCGGTGCAGCGCAGCCTGGCCGCCCTGGGCAAGCCCCTGGCACGGGCTTATGACAAGCTGCTGGCGCAGGCCCTGCGATTCGCCTGGCCCGTACTGGCCCTGTGCCTGCTGGTGGCGGGCGCTGCCGTGGTGGGCGCACGCGGCCTGCAGCAGGAATTGGCGCCCGCTGAAGACCGCGGCGTGCTGCGCGTGCTGCTGACCGGACCCGAGGGCACGGGCCTGCCCTACACCGACGAACAGCTGGAACGGGCGCTGAAAGCGCTGCAGCCCCTGGTGGACGAAGGTGTGCTGTCGCAGCTGTTCACCATCACTGGCCGCTACGACCCCAACCGCGCCGAGATCGTGGCACCGCTGGCGGACTGGAGCGAGCGCACCTACAGCCAGGCTCAGGCCGGCCAGCGTGTACAGCGTGCGCTGGACAGCCTGCCCGCCGTGCGGGCCCGGGTGCGCGGTGGCAGCAGCATCGGCGGTGGCGGTTCGGACGGCAGCGTCAGCATGGCCATCACCGGCGACCAGCACGAAGCCATTGCGCAAGCGGCCTATCGTTTTGCCGCCGCCATCGAAGACCAGCTGCCGGGCCTGCAGGACGTGCGGGTGGACTGGGAAGCCGCGCAGCCGCAACTGGGCCTGCGCGTGGACCGCCAGCGGGCGGCGGAACTGGGCGTGCCGATTGAAGGCCTGGACGCGGTGCTGCGCGCCATGGTCAACGGGTATGAGGTCACCGACCTGCGGGCCGGCGACCGTGCGCTGCCGGTGATCCTGCAGTCCACACGGCGCGGCGCCACCGACCCAGCCGACCTGCTGAACCTGAACGTGCGCGCGGCCAGCGGCGCCCTGGTGCCGATGTCGCAGTTTGTACGGCTGGAAGAAACCGCCGTGTCGTCGCAACTGGACCGCTATGGCCAGCGGCGATCAGTGGGCATGAGCGCCACACTGGCCGAAGGCGTGACGCTGCAGCAGGCCGTTGACGACCTGCGCGCCTTGTCCGCCACCAGCTTGCCACCCGAGATGGGCATGCTCTTTCGCGGTGACGCGGCCACGCTGCAGGAAGGCAACCAGGCGATGGTGCTGACGTTTGTCATTGCCCTGACCGTCGTGTTCCTGGTGCTGGTGGCGCAGTTTGAAAGCCTGACCAGTGCCGCCGTGGTGTTGCTGACCGTGCCCTTCGGGCTGGCCGCTGCGGTGTTTGCCATGCTGTGGGGCGGCGTCAGCCTGAACATCTACAGCCAGATCGGTTTGCTGCTGCTGGTGGGCGTGATGGCCAAGAACAGCATCCTGATGGTGGAGTTTGCCGACCAGCTGCGCGATGCCGGCCGCAGCGTGCGCGATGCCGCCCAGGAGGCGGCTGCCACCCGCCTGCGGCCCATCATGATGACCATGGCCTCCACCGTGCTGGGCGCCCTGCCGCTGGTGCTGGCCAGCGGCGCCGGCGCCGAGGCGCGCGTGTCCATCGGCACCGTCATTTTTGGCGGCTTGTCGCTGGCGGCCTTGTTCACCTTGTTTCTGACGCCGGTGATCTACCTGGGTCTGGCCCGCTTTTCCAAGCCCCGCGCCAACCAGGCCGAACAACTGGCCCGCGAGATGCAGGCGGTTGCCGCTTCATGATGGCGCCGGGCTTGGGCTGAACCCCGCGTTCAAGGCCGCGACTGGTGCCCCGACACCTCGACTCCGGCATCGGGCGCCAGCCGCCGGTACACCCACAGCGACAGCACCGACACCAGCGCGATACCGACAAAGCCGTGCGCAAAGTCCACCGCCAGCAGTTCGGTGCGGCCATCGGCGCGGCGCGATGCGCCCAGCAGCAGCGCAGCCAGCGCCACGCCCGCCGACAGCGACAACTGCTGCACCACGGCCACAAAACCCGTGGCCTGGCTGAGCTGGGTTTCGGGCACGTCGGCATAGGCCAGCGTGTTCAGGCTGGTGAACTGCAGCGACCGGAAAAAGCCGCCTACCAGCAGCACCAGCATGATCATCAGGTGCGGCGTCTGCGCCGTGAACACGGCCACCGCCGCCATCATGGCGCTGCTGATCAGGGCATTCACACACAGCACCTGCCGAAAGCCCCAGCGTCGCAGAATGGGCGCGGCCGTCAGCTTCATGGTCATGGCGCCCACGGCTGCTGAAAAGGTCAGCAGGCCCGAATCAAACGCCGTCATGCCAAAGCCCAGCTGCAGCATCAGCGGCAGCAAAAACGGCATGGCCCCCACCGACAGCCGGAACAGCAGCCCCCCCCACAGCGAGATGCGAAAGGTCGGCAGCCGCATCAGGTCCAGCGCCAGGATGGGGTGCGGCGTGCGGCGCGCATGCCAGGCGTAAACACCCAGCAGCGCCAGGCCCAGCGCCATCATCACCAGCGCTTCGGTCACCGTGGCCATCGCGCCAAAACCCCCGGCCAGCGTGAAGCCGAAGATGGTCAATGACAGGCCAGTGCCGGTCAGCAGAAAACCCACCACGTCCAGCGGCCGCGGGGCCAGCGACTTGACCTGAGGTACCAGCCGCAGCGCCAGCGTCAACGCCAGCAGGCCCACGGGCACGTTCAGCCAGAAGATGCCGCGCCAGTGGTAGTAGGTGGTGATGAAACCACCCACCGGCGGGCCCATGATGGGTGCAAACAGGGCGGGGATGCTGAGCCAGGCCATGGCCGACACCATCTCGCGCTTGGGAATCACCCGCAGCAGCACCAGCCGCCCCACCGGCAACATCAGCGCACCGCCCAGGCCCTGGCAGAAACGGCCCAGCACCAGGCTGTGCAGGTCCCAGGCCAGGGCGCAGCCCACCGAGGACAGGGTGAACACCGCAATGGCCGACGCAAACACCGTCTTGGCGCCAAAACGGTCGGCACACCAGCCCGAGATGGGGATGAAGATGGCCAGCGCCAGGTAGTAGGCGGTGAAGGCCAGCTTCAACGTCAGCGGGTCCACCTGCAGGTCGGCCGACATCGCGGCCAGCGACGTGGCAATCACCGTGCTGACCAGGCTTTCCATGAACAGCGCCGACGCCACCACCAGTGTCAGGGCACGGGTGGGGTCAAGTCGGGGCATGGGTGACGGCGGTTCGTGTGTGCGTTTGGCGGAACGGTGGCGACCGCCCAATGCTGCCTGCGCAGTGAGGTGCGGGCAGCGTCAACAACGGCCTGCCAGACTCATTGACTTTCGCCGCCCAGGGCCTTGTACAGCGCCAGGCGGTTCAGCACTTCGGCCAGCCGCACCTGCACCAGGACCTGCTGGGCCGCGGCCTGCTGGCGTTCGGCATCCAGCAATTCGTTCAGGCTGGCCACGCCCTGCTGCAGTTTCATGCGGGTCAGGCGCAGGCGGTGCTGTTCCGCGTCCAGCAGTTCCTGCTGCGCCTGCCGCTGTGCCCCCCAGGTGGCTTGTGCCTGCAAGGCGTCGGCGGCTTCGCGGTAGGCCGTCTGCACGGCCTTTTCGTACTGCGCCACGGCCACATCGCGGTTGACTTCGGCCACCCGGATGTTGGCCTGGTTGCGGCCGGCGTCGAACAGCGACATCACCGCGTTGGCGCTGAGCGTGTAGACAAAGTTGCTGCCCCTGAAAAGACCCGCCAGCGTGTTGCTGGCCTGGCCGGCGTTGGCGCCCAGCGTCAGGCGCGGGAACATCGCGGCACGCGCCACGCCGATGTTGGCGTTGGTGGCCGCCAAGGTTTGTTCGGCCTGAATCACGTCGGGGCGCAGCAGCAAGGCGTCGGTGGACAGACCCGCGGGCACGGTGGCCAGCCAGGGGCCTTCAGAACGGTCGCTGGCCTGGGGCAACAAGTTGTCGGGCACGACCTGGCCGGCCAGCAGGTCCAGCGACTGCCGGTCTTGTGCGGCCTGGCGCTCCAGCTGCGCCACGGTGGCGCGGGCAGCGGCGCTGAGTGAACGCGCCGCGTTCAGCTCGATGTCGGACACCGCGCCCACACGCTGCCGCAAGCTGGTCAGTTCCAGGGTCTGGTTGCGGTTGGCCAGGGTCTGGCGGGCCAGGCTCATCTGTTCACCGTCGGCCACCAGCGCCAGCCAGGCGGCCACCGTCTGGGTCAGCACACCCAGCTGCGTACCCCGCTGTGCGGCCTGTGTTGCCAGCAGGCTGGCGGCGGCGGCGTCGTTGGCGTTGCGAACGCGGCCCAGCAGGTCCACTTCATAACTGCTGAGTTGCAGGCCGGCCTGCAGGCTGTTGCCCTGTTGGCCCTGTGCGTTGGGCGCACGGCTGGCGGCCGCGGCGGCCGAGAGGCTGGGCCAGCGGTCGGCGTCGGCAAGGTTCAGCTGCGCACGGCTGCGTTCCACATTCAGCCAGGCCACACGCAGGTCGCGGTTGTGGGCCAGCGCCAGGTCCACCACCTGACGCAAACGGTCGTCCAGCAACAGCTCACGCCAGGCCGGCATAAGCGCTGGCGCCGTCTGCGACGCCGGTGTTGCCGGTAAGGTGGCCGGCACGGGCAGCGCAGGCCGTTTCAATTCGGGCGCCAGGTTGGTGCAGCCACCCAGCACCAAGGCCGCGGCCAGCGCCACCAGGCTGTTGCCCAAGCGGTGCGCGCCGCTTGGGGTGTGCAGATCCAAGGCCGGCCGGGTCATGACGGTGCTCCATCAGCGCGCGGCGACGTGCCGGCTGCAGGGCCTGGCTCGCCCACATCCGGCGCCTGGGGTGGCCCGGAGATGCTGGTGCCATGGCCCGTCATGTGCCCACCGGGAAACAGCTTTCGCAGGACCACAAAAAACACCGGCACCAGCAGCACCGCCAACACCGTGGCGGTGATCATGCCGCCCATCACGCCGGTGCCGATGGCACGCTGGCTGGCCGAACCGGCGCCCGTGGCAATGGCCAGCGGCAGCACGCCCAGGATGAAGGCCAACGAGGTCATCAGGATGGGCCGAAAGCGCAGCCGGCAGGCATGCAAAGTGGCTTGCATCAGGCTCATGCCTTCGGCCTGCAGGTCCTTTGCAAACTCGATGATCAGGATGGCGTTTTTGGCCGACAGGCCGATGATGGTGATCATGCCGACCTTGAAGTACACGTCGTTGGGCATGCCGCGCAGCCACACGCCGGCCAGCGCGCCCACCAGGCCCAGCGGCACCACCAGCAGCACGGCCACGGGAATGCTCCAGCTTTCATACAAGGCGGCCAGGCACAAGAACACCGCCAGCATGGAAAACGCCAGCAGGATGGTGGCTTGTGAGCCCGAGAGTTTTTCTTCGCGCGACTGGCCGGTCCAGGCAAACCCAAAACCCGGCGGCAGCTGTTGGGCCAGGCGCTCCATCTCGTCCATGGCCGCGCCGGTGGACTGGCCGGGCGCCGCGTCGCCGCTGATCTTCATGGCCGGGTAGCCGTTGTAGCGGACGGTCTGGATGGGCCCGGTCACCCAGCGGGTGCTGGCAAAGGCCGACAGCGGCACCTGCTGGCCCTTGTTGTTGGGCACGGTCAGGCGCAGCACGTCTTCGGGCTGCATGCGGGCACGGCTTTCGGCCTGCACGATCACCCGCTGCAATCGCCCGGCGTTGGGGAAGTCGTTGATGTAGGTCGAGCCCAAAGCCGTGGCCAGCAAGGAGCCCACGGCGTCAAACGACACGCCCAGTACGGCGGCCCGTTCGCGGTCGATGTCCAGTTGAAGCTGCGGTGCGTCTTCCAGGCCGTCGGGCCGCACACCTTGAAGCAGCGGGCTCTGGCGTGCCAGGCCCAGCAACTGGTTGCGCGCGGCCAGCAGTGCGGCGTGGCCCTGGCCGCTGCGGTCCTGCAGGCGGAAGTTGAAGCCGGTGGCGTTGCCCAGTTCGGGAATCGGGGGTGGGCTCAGCGCAAAGATGAACCCGTCCCGCACGCCCATCAGCGCACCAAAGGCGCGGCCCGCAACGGCCTGTGCGCTGTGCTGCGGGCCCTTGCGTTCGCTCCAGTCCTTCAGCGGCACAAAGGCCAGGCCGGCGTTCTGGCCCGAACCTGAAAAGCTGAAGCCCAGCACCGCCACGACCTTGTCGGTTTCGGGCTGCGCCATGAAATAGTCTTCGACCTGCTTCATCACCGCTTGTGTGCGCTCCAGCGCTGCACCCGGCGGCAGCTGCACGTTGACCAGCAGGTAGCCCTGGTCTTCGTTGGGCAGGAACGAGGTGGGCAGCTTCTGGTACATCACGGCCACGGCGCCCACGATGGCGGCGTAGATGACCAGAAAACGCCCGGCGCGCGGCAGCATCTTGGCCACCACCGATTCGTAGCCCCGCGTGGTGCGCTTGAAGCCGCGGTTGAAGGCACCAAAAAAACCCTTGCGCTCCAGATGCCCCGGCGGCACGGGCTTGAGCAGCGTGGCGCACAGCGCGGGTGTCAGCGTCAAAGCCATCAGCGCCGAAAACAGCATCGATGCCACCATGGACAGCGAAAACTGCCGGTAGATGTTGCCCACCGAGCCGCTGAAAAACGCCATGGGCACAAACACCGACACCAGCACGATGGTGATGCCGATGATGGCGCCCGTGATCTGGCCCATGGCCTTGCGGGTGGCCTCCACCGGCCCCAGGCCCTCTTCGGACATGATGCGTTCGACGTTTTCCACCACCACGATGGCGTCGTCCACCAGGATGCCGATGGCCAGCACCATGCCAAACAGCGTCAGCACGTTGATGGAAAAACCAAAAGCCAGCATCACGGCAAAGGTGCCGGTCAATGCCACGGGCACCACGATGGTGGGGATCAGCGTGTAGCGGATGTTCTGCAAAAACAGCAGCATCACGACAAACACCAGCGCAATCGCCTCCAGCAGCGTCTTCACCACCTCTTCGATGGAGATGCGCACAAACTTGGACGCGTCAAACGGAATGTCCCAGGCCACGCCTTCGGGCAAGAAGGCCTGCAACTCGCCCATACGCTGGCGCACCGCCGTGGCCGTGGCCAGTGCGTTGCCGGTGGGTGACAGCTGCACGCCGATGCCCGACGCGGTGATGCCGTTCAGGCGCGCGTTGGTGGCGTAACTCTGGCCGCCCAGCTCCAGGCGCGCCACGTCTTTCAGGCGCACGGTGGAGCCGTCGGTGTTGGCGCGCAGCAGGATCTGGCCGAACTCTTCGATGCTGTGCAACTGGCCGTTGACGGTGATCGAGGCGTAGGTGGTCTGCCCCGGCACCGCCGGTTGTGCACCGATGCTGCCGGCCGACACCTGCAGGTTCTGCGACCGGATGGCGCCGTTGACCTCGGCCATGGCCAGGCCATAACCGCGCAACTTGACCGGGTCCACCCACACCCGCATGGCCCGTTCGGTGCCGAACTGGATCGTCTGGCCCACGCCCGGCACGCGCAGCAGCTCGGGGATGATATTGCGCGCCACGTAGTCGCCCAGCGCCACGGGGTCGTAGTCGGGGTTCTTGCTGGTCATCAACACGGCCAGCAGAAAGTTGGAGCGCGCCTTGTCCACGCGCACGCCCTGCTGTGTCACCACGCCGGGCAGGCGCGGCGCGGCACGGCTCAGGCGGTTCTGCACCTCGATCTGTGCGATGGCCACATCGGTGCCGGGCTCGAAGGTGGCGGTGATGCTGCCGGCGCCGTTGGCGTCAGCGCTGGATTCCATGTAGATCAGGCCCGGCGCGCCGTTCATCTCTTGTTCGATGATGGCCAGCACGCTGTCTTCCAGCACCTGGGCCGAAGCGCCGGGGTAGGCGGCGCTGATGACGATGGACGGCGGCGCCACGGTCGGGTACTGCGCCACCGGCAGTTTGGTGATGGCGGCGGCCCCCAGCACCAGGATGAACAGCGCGATGACCCAGGCAAAGATGGGCCGGTCGATGAAAAATTTGGACGACATGGGTGCGGTCAGCGGCTGGCTGCGGTTGCAGCCGCGGACGCCGCGGCCACCGGCGCCGTTGCGCCAGGGCCACCCGCTTTCGCTGCCGCGCCACCCGACCAGGGCACGGGCGACACGGGCGACTTGGGCCGTATCTTCTGGAAGCCGTCCACCACCACCTGTTCACCCGCCTGCAGGCCACTGACCACGATCCAGTTATGACCCCGTGCGCCGGCCAGCTGAACACTGCGCTGCGCCGGCACACGGTCGGCGCCCAGCACCAGCACGGTGTCGCCGGCGGTGCCGCGGGTCACCGCCTGCTGCGGCACCAGCATGGCGTTGTCGACCTGGCTGGTAGCCATGCGCACGCGTACAAACAGGCCGGGCAGCAGGTCGCCTCGCGGGTTGGGTACTTCGGCGCGCAACGTCACCTGGCCTGTGGTCGGGTCCACGGACAGATCCGTGAACAGAAGCCGGCCGGGCTCTGGATACACCGTGCCGTCGTCCAGCACCAGGCGCACCGCCGTGGCTTCACCGTCTGCCGCCGGTTGCGCTTGCGCAGCGCGTTTCAAGCGCAGCGCATCGGCGGCCGGCTGGGTGATGTTGACGTACAGCTTGTCCACCTGCTGCACGGTGGCCATCAAGGTGGCTTCGGCCTGGCTGACCAGCGCGCCCTCGGTGACGTTGGCGCGGCCGATGCGGCCTGAAATGGGCGCACGTACGGCCGCATAACCCAGGCTCAGCAGCGACTGCGCAGCCGCTGCCTTGGTGGCGGCCACGTCGGCGACGGCCTGTTGATTCGCGGCCTGGATGGCCAGCCAGTCCTGCTGGCTGATGGCCTTGGCTTCAGCCAGCGGGCGGTTGCGCTCCAGCGCAGCCTGGGCCACCTGCAACGCAGCGTCGGCCTTGGCCTGCGCAGCCTGGCTGCTGTCCAGACTGGCGCGGTAAGGTGCGTCGTCGATCTGGAACAGGCTCTGTCCGGCTTTGACCAGCGCGCCTTCGTTGAACAGGCGTTTCTGCACGATGCCGGTCACGCGGGCACGCACCTGCGCGGTGCGCAAGGCTTCCAGGCGCCCTGGCAATTCGGTGGTCAGCGCCAACGCGGTGGGCGCTACCGTGACCACACCCACGGCGGGCGGTGGTGGCATACCCCCACCCGGCCCACCAGGGCCAGCCGGTGCGCCCGCTTGCGGACCGCAGGCCACCAGACCCAGGACAGCAACAACAGCCAACCCGTGTCGCCAAACACGCAGGCAGAGCGACGGGTCCATCGCGGTATCTTGCACAGCGAACGATTCGCCCGCAATCTGGGCGCAGTGAGGCTTGGTCATGGGCAGGGTGGGCAGTCTCTGGGTGGCCGCACGGTGCACGCCTGCGGGCACGCATCGGGGAAACCCTGCACTGTAACTGCCATCGCCACGGCCCGCAGCGCCGGCCCGGCGTGGTGTGGCCGCAGCGGCGGGCCAGTGGGCCACACGCCTGCGCAGCCGCCGGCGTCAAGCCGCCATCAGGCCCAACACCGCACGCAGCACGCCCAGGCCCGAGATGACGATCAACAGCAGCAGCACCTGCTGGCGGTAACCACCGGGGTTCGAGCGCGCAAACGAGTGGCCGCCCAGCCAGATGCCCGCCAGCATGGTCGGCGCCAACAACAGCATCCAGCCCACCGTGGCGCGGCTCAGCAGGCCCATGCCCGCCTGCCCGTCCACCCCCAACCACAGCGGCACCACAGCAGCACACAGCCGGGTGTAGGCACCGGCCAGCAACAAGAAACAGATGATGGTGGCGCGCAAGGCCAAGGCCGGCACCCGGGCCGCCGTCATCAACAGCGCTGCCGCCACCCCGCCGCTGGCAGCCACCCCGTTCATCAGGCCCGACGCAACACCTGTGATGGCCATGATGGGCGCCGATGCCGGCAAGCTCAAGCTGCCGGCCACACGCAGCGCCACCGCGGCCGTGAACAGCGTGCCGGCGACCAGCAAACGCAGTTCCGTCGGTGGCACCAGCGCCAGGATCGCGATGCCCACCGGTATGAACACCAGGTTGCCCAACAGCAGCGCCCGCAGCCAGCCGTGGTCCACCTGCGGCAGGGCACGGCGCCAGAGGCTGAAACTGCCCACCACCTCCAGCCCCAGCACCGCCGGCACCACGCTGCTGGGCACCACAAAGAGCGACAAGCCAGCCACCGTCAAGGCTGCGTAACCAAAGCCGGCAAAACCCCGAACCACGCCTGCACCCAAGGACACCAGCAAGGCGCCGGCCAGCACCCAGGGTGAGGTTGCAGGCAACCAGGCCAGCAGCGTCATGCCTTCAGCCACCAGCGCTGGTCGGGTGAAGCGGTTTCGGCAGTGCGGTCAAGGCGCAGCGCCCGGCTTCAGCCGCCCACCTTGGGCACCAACGCCAGCGAGAACCAGGGCACAAAGGCCGTCAGGCCCCAGGCCAGCATCAGCCCGGCCATGTACATCGTGGCAAAGCGCACCAGTTTCGAGTACGGAATGCCGGTGACGCCACTGGCCACAAACAGGTTCAGGCCAAACGGCGGCGTGATGAAACCGATGGCCGCGCCCACCAGGAAGATGACACTGAAGTGCACCGGGTCCACGCCGTGCGCCACGGCAATGGGCGCCAGGATGGGCGCAAAGATCACCGTCACCGGCAGGCTTTCCAGAATGCAGCCCGCAGCCAGCACGATGGCCATGCACACCAGCAGCACGATGACCTCGCTGTTGCCGAACCAGGCCACAAACGAGGCCACCGCCTCGGCCGCACCCAGCAGGCCGAAGACCTGCTGCATGACGATGGAGATGGCGATCATGGGCGCCAGCATGCCGGTGAGCTGGCCCGATTTCAGCAGGATGTCGGGCAGATCGCGCCACTTGATTTCACGGGTCAGCAGCAGCCCGGCAATCAGGCAGAAACCCACCGTGATGGCCGCGGCCTCCGTGGGCGAAAACACGCCCGAGTAGATGCCGTAGATGACGATGAAGATGGCGAAGAAGCCCAGATAGGCGCGCCGCATGGTGCTGAACACACGCCCCCAGTCCAGCGGCGAAATGGATCCCCAGCCGTGTTTGCGCGACATATACCAGCACACCAGCATCATCGAGATCACCATCAGCGCACCGGGCAGGATGCCGGCCACAAACAGGTCGCTGATGGACAGGTTCATCAGAAACCCGTAGACGATGAAGATGATGGACGGCGGGATGATGATGCCCACCGTGCCGCCGGCCGCGGCGGTCGCCGCGGCAAAGCGGCTGTCGTAGCCGTCCTTCACCAGCAGCGGATGCATGATGCCGCCGATGGTGGCGGTGGTGGCCGAGTTGGAGCCCGAGATGGCGGCAAACAAACCGCACGAGCCCAGCGTGGCCAGGCCGAGGCCGCCGCGCAGCCAGCTCATGCAGGCGTGCGCAAAGTCGGCCAGCCGCCGGGCGATGCCGGCCGCGGCAATCAGGTCGCCGGTCAGGATGAACAGCGGCAAGGACAGCAGGCCGAAGAAGTTCAGCCCCTCGAACAGCGTGACGCCCACGTTGGCCAGTGTGAAATCGATGATCAGCGACGCGCCCACCACCCAGTAGCCGATGACCAGAAAGATGGGCACGCCGATGAGGAACAGCAGCACCACACCCGCCGACAACAAACCCAACAGTGCACCTTGGTCCATGATGTCTCCTCAGGCCTTGGCGTTGATGGACTGGATGTCGATCAGGAACGGCTGGCGCTGGCGCCAGCGCCGGATGTCATCGGCCAGGTTCTGCAGAACCCGCACGATCAGCAGTGCCCAGGCCAGCGGCGTGGCCAGATAGAACCACCACTGCATGACGTTGTCGGTGCCCTGCACGATGGCAAAGTTCTGGTAGACCAGATGGGTCTGCTCGACGGTGAAATACAGCACGATGACACCAAACACGATCCACAGCAGCGCGTCCAGCCACAGGCAGGCAAACTGCCAGCCGTAGGGCATGCGCAAGCGCAGGTCGTTGAAAACCAGGTGCGTGCGCTGGCGCACGTTGCGTGAGCAGCCGATCCAGGTCACCCACAGAAAGAGGTAGATCGGGATCGAGGTGCTCCAGGGCACCATGGACTTCAGGATGAAGCGTTCGAACACGGCAAAGACAATGATCAACGCCATGGCCGAGTAGGCGATCAGGATCAGCACGCGTTCGGCGTTCTTGTCCAGCCAACGCAAGGGGGCCAGGATGAGATTCAAGATGGTGTCTCCTCAAGGGCGGCAGAACCAACACGCCGATGCGTGCAGGGTGTACGGTCAGCTCGCGCCGCCCGTACACCCCTGGTGCTTCAGGTCAACGGGTGACGTTCAGGCTTTGGTCCACCACTTGACCGGCTTGACGTCCACGGCCGCCATGGACCTGGGAATCTCGCGGGCGATGGCGTAGATTTCCTTGTAGACGTCGTGGCCGCCCGACATCTTGTTCAGACGCTCGCGCCACTCTTCCCAGGGCTTGGGCTGGAATTCCGGCGAGCACATCATCTCGGCCTTCTTCAGTTCGGCATCGGACAGCACGGCCACGCGCACACCGGCCTTGCCAAACACCGTGTCGGGGCCGGGGTTGGCCACCGCACCGACGATCTCGACCAGCGCGCGTTCCTGGTTTTTCTGCGTGTACTGCTGCGCGTCATAAGACGCTTCCAGCACCAGGTCCTGAAGCTTGGCGGGCAGCTTCTTGAAGGTTGCGTAGTTCATCGCCGTATGCTCGGTGCCGCAGAAAAAGCGCAGGTCCACCGCCTGGCTCAGCACTGGCGACATGTTGGCGTAGGCGGCAGCACCCATCCAGGTTTCGGCGCCGTCGATCAGGCCCTGCTTCAGGCCGTCCAGTGTTTCTTCCCAGGCAATGGGTGTGGGGTTCAGGTTCATCAGCGTCATGGCAATGCGGCCCAGCTGCGTGCCCGTGACGCGGTTCTTGGTACCGGCCAATTGGTCCACGCTGGTGACGGTGGGCTTGTCGGCAAACTTCTTGCCCATCATCAGGCCGCGCAGTTCGCAATGGCTGTACAGGAACTGGATGTTGTGCAGGCGGCGCATGGGTTCACGCAACAGCACTTCGCTCTTTTTGCTGTACAGGAAATGGTGCTGGGCCGCACGGCTGGGGAACATGTAGGCAAAGTCCAGCACGTTGTAATACGGCGCCGAGCCCGCCGAGTTCTGCGTGCTGGCGGTGAACATGTCCACGATGCCCTGCTGCGTCTTCTTGACGCAGTCGCCCTGGTTGCAGATGGCGTTGTTGCCGATGAACTCGATCTTCAGCGCGCCTTCGCTGCGCTTTTCCAGTTCCTGGGCAAACCACAGCTGGCCCGATTCCTGGATCTTGAGGTTGTTTTCGTTGAAGCCGGCAGCGCCGAATTTCAGTGTCTTGACGGCCGCACCGCTGCGCGATGCCGCCGTCTGCGCGGCCGCCTTGCCCACGCCTTCCAGCGTCAGCGGGCCGACCATGCCGGCCACGGCAAAAGCCGTGGAACTGAGGCCGTAGGTGCCGGCAATCTTCATGAAGCCGCGGCGGTCGAAAGGGGTCTTGTCAGCCATGGTGTGGTCTCCTGTCTGCGGTTTGTGAAACGTGGGCCCTGCGCCGAATGGAAGCGCGGGGAAGGTCGGTATCAACTTCAGTCTCGGAGTCGGCCAATCGGTTCAGGCGTTCCACCGCGCCGACTCCGGCTTTCGGTGCAGCGCAGCGTACTTCAGCGCCCTGAAGCATCCTCCTTGATCATGTCCACGGCCTTCTCGGCCATCATCACTGCCGCGGCGTTGGTGTTGCCCGAAACCAGCGTGGGCATAATTGAACAATCCACCACACGCAAGCCTTGCAGGCCGTGCACGCGCAAACGCGCATCCACCACCGCATCAGGGTCTGCACCCATCTTGCAGGTGCCGCTGGGGTGGAAGATGGTGGCGCCCTGATCGCGACAGAACGCCAGCAGCGCCGCGTCATCGGCGGCGCCGGGGCCGGGTTTGACTTCGCGCTTCACATAGGGCTGCATGGCCGGGGCTTCGGCGATGGCGCGGGCCGCCCGGATGGCGGCCACCGCCGTGCGCCGGTCCAGCTCGGTGGACAGGTAGTTCGGCTGCATCGATGGGGCCTCGAAGGCATCCGTACTCTTGATGCGCACATAACCTCGGGACGTGGGGCGCAGCTGACATACGGAAAACGTGAAACCCGAGTACGGATGCAGTTTGCCGCCCGCCATGTCAGCCGACAAGGTGGCCACGTGGAACTGGATGTCGGGCCGTGTTTCCAGGCCCGCGTCGTCAGGCAGTGCGCGCATGAAACATCCCCCCTGGTTGATGCCCACGGCCAAGGGGCCGCTGCGTGACAGCAACCACTGCAAACCCAGTTTCGCCTGCCCGAACAGGCTGTTCAGCTGGTCATTCGTGGTGATGGGCTTGGTGCACTCGTAGCCCAGCCGAAACTGCAGGTGGTCTTGCAGGTTTTCACCCACGCCGGGCAGCGCATGCACCACGGGGATGCCCATGCCTTGCAGCAGCGCAGCCGGGCCGATGCCCGACAGCTGCAACAGCTGCGGTGATTGCAGCGCACCGGCTGACAACAAGACCTCGGCCCGGGCATGTGCGGTTTTTTCGACACCGCCCTGGCGGTAGCGCACACCCAAGGCCCGACGGCCTTCCATCACCAGGCCACTGGCCTGTGCGCCGGTTTCAATCTGCAGGTTCGTGCGGCCCTTGGCCGGTTTCAGGTAGGCCTTGGCGGTGGAGCAGCGCAGGCCGTTGTGCGTGGTGAGCTGGTAGTAGCCCGCGCCCTCTTGCCGGGCACCGTTGAAGTCGTCGTTGCGCGGCACGCCAATTTCTTGAGCACCGCGAATGAAAGCTTCGATCAGTTCGTCGCGGTCGTTGATATTGGACACCCGCAGCGGACCGCTGCCGCCGTGGAACGCATCGTCGCCGCGCTGGTTGCCTTCGCTGCGCCTGAAATACGGCAGCACGTCGTCAAAGCCCCAGCCCGGGTTGCCCATCGCGGCCCATTCGTCAAAGTCTTCCCGCTGGCCGCGGATGTAGATCAAGCCGTTGATGCTGCTGCTGCCGCCCAGCGTCTTGCCCCGCGGCCAGTAGATCTCGCGGCCGTTCATGCCGGGGTCGGGGTCGGTGTAGTAGCGCCAGTTGACGGTGTCGCTCCACATCGT
>JAHECB010000033.1:0-1486 GCA_024641925.1 Betaproteobacteria bacterium | reverse complement strand
GCCATAGCCGATGGGCAGGTGTATCCACGGCGAGGTATCCGGCGGGCCGGCTTCCAGCAGCAGGACCTTGACCGCCGGGTCCTCGCTCAGCCGCCCGGCCAGCACGCAGCCGGCCGAACCGGCGCCGATGATGATGTAGTCGTATTCAGTTTGCATGGCGCACCAGGGGGTGTGAGTTGCATACTAGCTATTCACTTTTTGGAATGCAACGTTCCATTTATATCGATAACCCGCAGAACCAAGCCGCTGCATGGACGCGTCGTCAGACGGGTCGGCCCGGGCTGCGCATGCAGTACCGTCGGCACATGAAAGGCATTGCCATTCGGTCATGGATCCACAGCCTGCGGGCCTGGGCAAGGCGCATCAAACGCGACGTGTTGACGCTGTGGCTGGCCTTGCGTCATCCGCAGACACCCTGGCTGGCCAAGGCTCTCGCGTTTGTGGTGGTGGCCTACGCCCTGAGCCCGATCGACCTGATTCCCGACTTCATACCCGTGCTGGGTTTTGTCGACGATGCCTTGCTGCTGCCCGGCCTGATTTGGCTGGCCCTGCGCCAGGTGCCGACTGCTGTGTTGACCGCCTGTCGTGAACAGGCCGAGCACAGGCTGCGCGCTGGCCAGCAAGATCCACGCAGCGCAGTGGGCGCGGCGCTGGTGATCGTGGTGTGGGCTGCTGCGCTATGCTTGGCCTGGTACGCATGGGGCAGCCGCCATTGAGCGCGTGGGCAACGTCAAGCCGCACGCCCATGCGCAGGCGAACGCCTCCCGAGTGACCTGGCGTCGCGCTGTATCACAGCGCTGACCGCCCTTTCTGGCACAAACCCTCACCGCCACCGCAGTCGTGGGCAAAAGCAGCAACAACGGCCTGGCGACCTGATGCGGGGCGCAACGTCGATGCGGGCGGCGCGCGATTGAGGCGACCGAGCCTGCAAGGCACTTTCACGAGAGACCGCCCGGCGGGAATCACGCAGTGGCTTGCGGCCCGGTACCAGACGGCACCGAATCAGGGTAGGCCCCAGACCGCCTCACATGCGGCATGGCGTGCCCGGGCGACGGCTCCCCGCCAGCAAACAAAGGATTTGTTGACATGGATCAACAACTGGCGTCCTTTAAAAAGTGCGATAAGCACATTTAATATACATTGAACGGCGTCGAGTCGGCTTTTTCGATGGCTGAGAAACCCGGCCGACCCCACCCGGCCTCCGATTGCGCGGGGCACTCACCTTGAAGGACTTGATCATGAAGCTGACTTTCACACACGGCGCACGAAGTGCAGTCGCCCTGCGTCCTCGCGCGGCCTTGGGGGCGGTTGCGACCGCCATCACGCTGTCACTGGCGCTGCCGGCGCAAGCGCAAACCGCGCCCACCGGGCGCTTGCTCGCCTCCAATTGCTTCCAGTGCCATGGCACCAATGGCAAGGGGCCGGGTTTCGACAACATCGCCGGCGAGTCGCCCACCGAGACCTACAACAAGTTGCTCGAGTTCCG
>JAHECB010000032.1 GCA_024641925.1 Betaproteobacteria bacterium | reverse complement strand
GGAGGTCAGGCAGTTCCTGCGTAAGAAACGTCTTGGGCATGATCATCCCCGCCGAATTTGGCAGACTGGGTTTCAGCCACTTTGCACACGCTGCCGTGCTCACGCCCATCGCCACGTCAAATGTGGCTGCTGCGGTCACGGTGACGGTTCCCATTCATTGGGCGCCGCCGAACAACTTCTGCACGACCGCACGCCGGGACCGCAGCAACACATCCCAAAGCGTTTGGCCAACGGACACAAACTGCCGTGTTTGAGTTTCACTTCACCGGACGCGGGTGCAAATGCGGTGCCCCTACCCGACGCGGGCGAGCGGGTGTAACGCGAAAGGGATGGACGCTGGGCAGCGCCTTGCTGTCACAAGTCAGCCATGTTTTGCGCAACCGGTGGCGCCGTGTGTTTGGCGCCAGCGTCAAGGGCACACGCCCTGATGCACTGTGCGCCGAGGCCCAGGACATTGCGCAGTTGTCGCTGTCCAGTTTGCGCTGACGACGGGCGCGTTGGCCCACACGGGTGTGCGCGTGATCGTGCCGTTGCGTGACCGCAGCAAGGCCGAAGCGGCGTTGGCCGGCATTCAAGGAAAGGTCGACATGGCCGACCTGGATCTGGGCGACCTGAACTCGGTGCGCCGTTTTGCAGGCGCCATGGTGTCGTCGTTGCCCAGACTGCACCTGCTGATCAACAACGCCGGCATCATGGCCTGTCCTGAAACGCGCGACAGTCCGGGCTGGGAGGCCCAGTTCGGCAGCAACCATCTGGGTCGCATGGCGCTGACGGTCGGGCTGATGGGCCTGCTCACGACCATGGAAGACGCGCGTGTCGTGGCGCTGTCGTCGACTGGCCACAAGATCAGCGGTATGCGCTGGGATGACATCCATTTCAGGGCCAGGGCCTGCGACAAGTGGCAGGCCTATGGCCAGTCCAAAACCGCCAACGCGTTGTTTGCCAACGCCCTCAGCCGCCGCTTGAAGGCATCGGGCGGTCATGCCTTTGCGGTGCACCCGGGCGGCATCTTCACGCCCTTGCAGCGGCATCTGGGCGTTGAAGAGCAAGTGCGGCTGGGTTGGATCAAGGCCGATGGCTCGCCATCGGCGTTGGCCCAGGCTGGCTTCAAGACCACCGAACAAGGCTGTTCGACCACGCTGTGGGCGGCGACCATTCCGGCGTTGGCCAGCAAACCCGGCGTCTATTGCGAAGACTGCGACATCGCCGCCCCCACCGACACCGCCAGCCCTTTCGCCCGCTTCCTCGGCGTCGAGGCCCATGCCTGCGGCGACGAGGCGGCGGAGCGGCTGTGGGCGCAGAGCGAGGCGATGCTGGCCGAGGTCTGAAACCCTTCAACAGGCTGGCGCTGGATGCCGCGGCAAGGGCGCGTGGCGAGCGCGTCCGCTTCGCTACCGATCGGCCCAGACGGCAAGCTCGGGTCCGCTGGATTTGATGCAATCGAACCGGCGTGCCCCCGGGAATGAAAAGATGGCCTTGACGATCGGCCCGCCGGCTTTTTCGACCGTGGACTGGGTACGCAGCGCTCGAGCCGGGGCGGAAGGTTTCACCTGGCGGCAGCCTGGGCCGCCAGCACCGCCTCGAGCGCGGCGTCGCGATTCTGGACGTAGTCACGGAAGTTCAGGGCAACGGGCAGGTCGGGGTCGAGATGACCGACGCCGCGTTCTCTGAAAAACGGCGAGAGCCAGAAACATTCGGTCCAGTCCCAGCAGCCATCGGCATAGTCTTCCCATGCGCTCCAGACGGCAATGACGATCTTCGAGTTGGGCAAGGTGAAGGGTGTGCCGCCATTGGCCACGAAGCGCAGGCGATCGCCTACGGGACCGCCGACCACGCGGGCGCGTCGGCCTGCAAATTGTTTGATCTGGGCTGTAGCCCCAATGGCCGCCGAAAACGTTTCGCGTGACGTCAGCACATAGATCGGCCCACCGGCCTGGACCAGCGAAGGCAGCCTGCGGGCCAGGTCAGCGGTTGCATCGGTGCCGCCGCCATTGAAGCGCAGGTCCACCACGGCGAACGCCGGGCGGCGCGACGCCATGTCGGCCATGACCTCGTCCAGCCAGTCAACGAGCGAGCGGTCGTCGACATCGGCGTTGAAGTTGATCTTGATGTAGGCGCCCTGTTGCGGCTCCAGGACACGGTACAGATAGGGCTCATCCGGCAAGGTCAGATAGGGGGGTGCGGCCTGACCGGCCATGAGATGAACCCAATCGGGCTCTTCGGCCGCTGGCACGCGATAGTCCATGACTTCGCGGCCGAAGGGCTGGCGGCGCCCGGACGCCGGTGCGGATCCCGCCAGTTCACGCTTCACGATCTCGCCGCTGCGCAAACGCAAGGTCAATGTCGCGCTGTCGGCTGATCGAGTGAAACCCATGGCGTGCAACAGCGCAGGCGATGAAAGGGTGACGTGCATGAAAAAACGCGACCGGCGCTCGACGCCGCCAAAGTAGGGCACAAAGGCCGCCGTCACCTTGCCGATGGGGTGTTCCTCCACGGCCAGCACCTCGGCGCCCAGCAGGTCTGCGTGCTCGCGCCGCGCCTGCACGACAAACTCGCCATCCTCGAAAGGGCCGGTGCGAACGGGAAATCGATTGACGCGCCGCGAGCGCCCGAGCGGCGACACGTTGGTGTGACCGTTGTCCGCAAAGGCCACGGCCCTGGCAACGGCCAGTTCGAAGCGCGCCGGCGTCATGTCACGCAGTTGGCTTCGTGTCTGGGCCAGGTGCCGGTCGAAGGCGGCCCGCTTCGCAGCATCCTGAAACGCCTTCTCGTAGCGGGCGTAGCTGGCCAGATAGCGCAGGTCCTGCTCATACGCTTCGGTGGTATTGGCGGGCTTGGGAAAGTCGGCGTCCTTCACCCATGGAATGAAATGCCAGGCGAAGGTGCCGCCGATGGCCAGCGCCAACAGCAACACGACCCCCAGCGCCATCAGCGCCATCCTGATCCAGGGCTTTGCAAAATAGGCACGGATGCGCATGTTGATCCCGGTGGACTCGGTTGAACAAGTCGTGGCGCACGGCCTCCTGGTCGCTGGGGGACAGCGATCGTGGGCCATCGCCTTCCACCAGCCCGTCAAGCGCTTGCGTCACCCTTCACAGTATGCCGTTCTCTTTTCAACAGCGCCCGCCCTTCAACTTTGAGGTCCAGGTGCTGGCAGGCGAACCGGGCACTCAGCGCCCGCCCGCTGCCTCGAGCAGGCTCACCATCGCGGTGTAGCCGCGCGCGCGGGCCAAGGCCAGCGGCGTGCGGCCGCTGCGGTCGGCCAGCTGCGTGCTGGCGCCGGCCTTCAGCAAGTCTTGCACGACCCGCTGGTGGCGCGCGCCGCCGTCACCCAGCACCACGGCCTCGATCAGCGCCGTCCAGTGCAGGTTGTTGACGTGGTCCAGCGGTGCACCGGCCTGAATGAGCTGCCGCACCACGCCGTCATGGCCCAGATGGGCCGCGGCGATCAGGGCCGTGCCGTCATAGCGGCTGGTGGTCAGCTTGGCGCTGGCGCCCAGCTCCAGCAGCACGGCCAGCGTGGCTTCGTCGCCGGCCACGGCGGCGATGGTGACGGCGTCGTAGCGGTCGTTTTCCAGGGCGCCCAGGTTGGCGCCAGCCTTGGCCAAGGCACGGATGACGTCAAGCTGGCGGGCAAAGGTGGCCACGTGCAGCGGCGTGCGGCCGTGGCCGTCACGCGTGTCGACCCACGATCGATCGACATCGGCCACCGCCGCTGCGTTGCCGCGCCGAGCCGCCGCGTGCAGGCCCGTGTAGGCCGCAGCCTCCGTTGCAGAAGGCCCGACTTGGGCCGCAGCGATGCCGGCGAGCAGCACCCCACACCCCAGCAGCAGCCGCTTCACTGCAGCTGGCCTTTCACCGCTTCCAGCGCCGCCGCTGCGCACTGGTCGTCCAGGTGGCCGCCCGGCGCGCCGCCCACGCCGATGGCGCCAATCAGCTCGTTGCCCACCTTCACCGGCACGCCGCCGCCCAGCAGCAGGAAGCCGGGGATGTGCACCAGGTTGGCCGCGCCAGGGTTCTTCTGTGCGGTTTCCATCATGGCCGTGGTGGCGTTCTTGGCCGAAGCCGCGGTGAAAGCCTTGCGTTCACTGGCTACCAGGGTGTGCGGTCCGGCATTGTCGGCACGGTGCAGGGCACGGACGCCACCGGCGCGGTCCACCACCGTGGCCGTCACGGCGTAACCGTTGGCCTGGCAGGCCGATACGGCCGCCGCGGCGAGCTGGTTGGCCAGCGCCAGGCTCATGTTCTTTTCGCTGCGCGCGCCGTCGGCCATGGACAGCGAGGTGGCGCCTGCCAGCAGGGCCAGGGTGGCCAGTTTCAGGTGGGTGTTCATCGGCTTGTTCCTTGAAGGCTTGTTGGGGTCGCGGCCGCATCTCGACCGTGCCGTCACTGTAGGAAACAAGCGCCGAGGCCACCATTCGCACGACTACGCCAGGTCTGCGTAGATCTACGCATTGCGGTGTTCGTCCACCAGGGCCGCATAGCGCCGGATCAGCTGCGCCAGCGACGCCGTCTCGAGCTTGGCCCCCAGGTTTGCACGGTGGGTCTCGACGGTGCGTGGCGACACGTCCAGCACCCGCGCGATCTGCTTGGCCGTCTGCCCTTCGACGACCAGGGCCAGCACCTCGCGCTCGCGCTCCGACAGGCGCGCATAACGCTCGCGCGTCTGCAGATCTGCGGCCTGGCGCTCGCGCGTTTGCACATGCTGGCGCACGGCCTCAAACAGCGTCTCGATCAGGCGTTCGTCGTCCACCGGCTTTTCCAGGAACTCGGCCGCACCGGCCTTGAAGGCGCGACGGCACATCGCCACGGTGCCATGGCCGGTGAGCATGATCACGGGCTGGTCGACACCCTGCGCCATCAACTGGTCCAGCACCGTCAGCCCGCTGGTGCCGGGCATGCGCACATCCAGCACGATGGCACCCACCGATTCGCGGTCGAAGCGGTCCATGAAGTCCTGCGCCTGCGGCCATTCGGCCACCGCCAGGCCGACGCTGCCGATCAGCAGCGCCAGGCCGCGGCGCACGGCGGCGTCGTCGTCAACCAGGTGAATCAGTGGGGCCGTCATGTGGGGTGGTCAGGGTGCGGTGGCCAACGGCAGTTCGAGTCTGAACTCGGCACCCTGGTCTTGCCGATTTTGTGCGGTCAGCGACCCACCCATGGCGATGGCCAGCGATTCCGACAGGCTCAGGCCCAGACCCAGTCCGCCGGCCTTGGTGCTGGTGAAGGGCTGGAACAGCTGCGCCAGCACCTCGGGCGCCAGGCCGGTGCCGCCGTCCAGCACACGCAGCACACCTCGGCCCGCCTGCTTGTCAATGCTCAACCTCAGCCGGCGCTGCGCGGCAGGCACGCCGTCCATGGCCTGCAAGGCGTTGTTCAGCAGATTGTGCAGGATCTGTTCCAGCGCCACCGGGTCGGCACTGACGCTGACGCCGGCATCGACGATGTCGGGCACCAGGCCCAAGCGACGCAACTCGGGCTGCAGCAGGCCCAGCGCGCCGCGCACCGCGTCACCCAGCACCACGGGCTGCACGGCCGTGGCACCACCCGGCCCTTCCACCAGCCGACGCAGCCGCGCGACGACATCGGCCGCGCGGCGGGCCTGGTCGCTTGCGTGGCCCAGGGCGTCCAGCAGTGTCGAGCGCGGCAGTGGCTCGTCGTCCAGCAGACGCCGGGCAGCCTGGGTGCTGGCGACAACTGCCGTCAGCGGCTGGTTCAGCTCGTGCGCCACACCCGCCGCCAGTTCACCCAGCGCATTCAGGCGCGCCGTGCGCGCCAGCCGAAGCAACTGCTCGGCACGCAGGCGTCGCTGCCGTTGGCGCTCAAAGGCCCCCGCTGCGGCGGCCATCAAGCTCACGGCCAATGCCATGGTCAGCAGCCGCAGCCAGGGCCAGTCGGCCGGGCCGGTGGCGCGCTGCAGGTGCAACACAAAGGGCTGGCTGGGTGTGTCCAGCGCCTTGTCAAAGACAAAACCCGGCGTCACACCACCGTGCCAGCCACTGGCGGGTTGCCCCGACTGCAGCAAAAGCCGTTGCGTGCCATGCACCAGTTCAGCCTTTACAGCTCCGCCACGGTCAAAGGGCCAATCGGCCCAGGGCACCCAACGGTCGAGCTCGATGCGCAGGGCAAAACTGGTCGCCAATCCGGCCAGCACCAGATCGTAATGTCCGGCTCCTGCGTCCAACGCCGCCAACGCAGGCTGTGCGGCCCTGCGCGACAGGCCTTCAGCATGCGCCAGCGAGGCCAAGGGCCAGTCCGCCGCAGGGGCACGACGCCACACCTGCAGCACCTGCGGATACAGCGCCGGCAGCCGCGTGGCCGGATGTTCGTCCGCGGCCATCGGATCCAGCAGCACCAGCGTGGCCAGGATGGCGTCATGCTGCGCGGCTCGTTGGCTGAGCAGGCGGTGTGCGGTGCGCGCGTCGGACTGGAAGGCCTCGCGCCGGGCGGCGATGTCCGCGCGCACCATCACAGCTCCGACGAGCCCCATCAGAACCGCTGCAGCAACGACTCCGCGTGTGAACCAGGAACCTGGCAATGGCATGGGGGAGATTCTGGCACTGCCGGTTTTTGGACGCTCGCACGCTGGTCCGCCAGCCCGCCGCGCCATCCCGGCGCCAGGCAACGGGCGCGCAACCGCGCACCCGGCAAAGCCCCTGTGATCAAGCACCTGTCCAGAAATCATGCTGTGCGTCTCTTGACACGCCCGAGCTTGGACATGAGCAAGCCCCTTTTCGTCAGCCCTGAATGGCCTCTGGCAACACCCACCGGACTGACACGGGCCGCATTGACCGCCCTGTCACTGAGCGCCTGTCAAACCCCGCCGCCCACCTCGCCCGAGGTGGTGGGTGAATTCCGCGCCGACTCCGTCTAGGGCCTGTTGACACTACCGGAAGGGATATCTGGACCGCAAGGAGCAGCCCGGCAGCAGCAGCCGACGGCAGTGCCGAATCGGGCGGCCGACCTGCCCGCCTACCGCAACACCGGCACGTTGCGCGACGACCATGCGACGGGGCCGAACACTTTGGCGGTGCGTCCCGACCCTGCTGCAGCGCAGCTGGGCATCGGAGTGCCGCCATGCCAGACGACCGCATTTTTTCATGCCCTACAACTGAGGCCGCCCTGCCCGCATTGGTCGAACCCTCCTCTTCGACCAACACCCCAGACGGGTGAGCAGCTTCATCGTGCGGGTGATGATCGTGTGCAACACCGTCTGCAGCGCTCGGTCGGTTGGCTCGGCAACTTCGGCAAACTCCTGCGTCCCGTCAATGCCGCGGCGGTACATACCGTCCAGGACCAGGCAGTGAAGGTGAATGTTCATGTTGGCGGCCCAGCCAAAGCGCTGAATCAGAGTGACCGCACCACTTTCAGCCTTCTTGGCCTTGAGCGCGGCCTGACCGGGCACGTGACGCGTGATGACGCGGTGCACCACCTGCAGCACGGGCGTCACCAGCTTGGGTTGCGCAGCCAGCAGTAGCTGAGCCCGAACACAGTCAGTCCAGTGGACTGACTGTGTTCGGGCGAAGGGGGATCGGTAGAGAGAGCACCCGCTGGTGCACCGGCACTTGGGGGTTGACGTGATCGACCAAGCGGGCAGCCGTCTGTGCCATGCGCCGGGCGCCGCAGGGGGCAAAACCCGCGCCGCTTGCAGCTGAAGGCCACCAGCTTGTCGTGGCCGCTGTGGCCGCAGCGCGGGCGCAGGAAGCCGTGGGCCACGGCTGCCGCATTCGATGAAGGTGTCGAACTCGTCCTTGACAAACTGCAGCCGATCGCCGCTGGCCTCAGCCTTGACCTGCGCGAAGAAGGTTGCCGCCGGCTGCTGTGCCGGCTGCGGGGCTAGACCCGCACACGGGTGCGCCTGACGCCACACGTCGAAGCGCTGCGCGCCGAACTGGAACGGGTGCTGGACGAAGCCCTGGCCGGCAGCCAGCAAGTGCTGAGCCTTTACGCGAACCATGACCTGGCCTTGCCCGCGTTACGCAACACCGCACGCACCACGCAGCGGCTGAACATCAACCTGCGTTTTGCGCGCAGCCTGGACGCCCTGCGCGCGCTCAGCGAGAGCCGCTGCACGGTAGCGGGCTTCCACGTGCCGCCGCTGCCGCCCGAAGGGAGCGCGCGGTATGCGCAGCGTCAGCCCGGCTCGGCGAGCTGGCTGTTGACGCAGCACCTGCTGCCCGAACAACTGCATGGCATCTGCACCGAAGACAGCCACACCGCAGTTGCCGCTGCCGGGTTGGCCGACGCCGGCATCGGCGTGGCAGCGGTTGCGCAGGCCTATGGCCTGGCGTTCGTGTCGCTGGCGCGGACAACAACTGCCTGGCTTGCCTGGTACAGGACCTGGAGACGCCCGCGGTTCTGGCGCTGCGCCGTGCGATGGAAGATGCCGACTGGCACCAGGCCGTGGCGGCCCTGTCAGGCTATGAACTGGCGCAGCCCGGGCAGGTGCTGTCCTTGACCAAGGCACTGCCCTGGTGACACTTTCGCATGGCGCGCAAGGCGGACGTGGCAGCGCGCACCTGAACCGGGCTGCGCTTGCGGCGGACCTGCAACGCCTATGCCGATCGGCTACGCCCGGAACCGCCTGCTGGCCGAGCAGCGAAACAGCCGCCGCGACGTCCCGTCGTCAGTGGCGCACAGGCAGGCGGACCTTGAAACTGGCGCCACGGCCCGGCGTCGATTCAGCCCACACTTCACCGCCCAAGCGGTCGACCGCGCGGCGCACGATGCTCAAACCGATGCCATGGCCCTCGTAGGCACTGCCATGCAGGCGGCTGAACGGCTTGAAGATCGCCGTGGCGGTCTCGGCATCGAAGCCGACGCCGTTGTCGTCGACGGTCAGGTAGAGTTTGCGGTCGTTCATGCTGAAGCCGACGTCCACGCGACCCTCGCTGCCGCCGGGGGCAAACTTCACTGCATTGCCGATCAAGTTGACCAGGATGGCGCGCAGCAGCACCGGGTCGGTCTCGACTTCGGGCAAGGTCTGCACGACGATCTTTGGCAGCGGTCCCGCCGCCGCCAGGCGCAGCTGCTCGACGACGTCGCCGGCCACCGCGGCCAGGTCAACCGGCTGCAGGACCAGCGTCGCCTCGCCCACCCGCGCCAGCTCCAGCAGCGATGCCACCAGCTGCCCGGAGCTCTCCGCCTGGCGGGCAATCTCCGGCAGCGCCCGGGTCGCACTGCTGGGATCGCCCTGTTCAAGCGCCTGCGCCGCCATTTGCGCCAGGCCGGCGATGCCGCCCAGCGGTCCGCGCAAGTCGTGCGAGACGTTGCGGTTGAAGCTTTCCAGCCCGGAGACCATCTGCTCGAGGTCGCTGGTGCGGAGCGCCACCTGATGCTCGAGCGACTGGTTCAGTTCGGCCAGCTGGTGTTCGGCAGCGCTGCGCCGCAGAATCTCGGTCTGCAGCGCCTGACGGCGACGCATCATGCTGACCAAGGGCAGGCTGATCCCGACCAGCATCACCGGCAGCACTGCCCAGTAGCGGATCGCCACCGGATCGGCCCGGGTGACCACCAGCAGCAATGCCAGGCCGGGCACGGTCAGCAGTGCGGCACCGAGCACCGCATACCCGGCGCCAGGCTCGCGGCGTGCAGCTTGCAGCACCAGCACCGCCATGCTGGAAAACGCCAGCGCCGTGAGCAGGTGGATCCAGACGCGTTGCACCACGGCACCGCTGAACATCACCCAGGCGACCATACCGGCAAACGCCACCGATGGCAGGACGATAGCCAGCATGGCGCGCCGCTGCCGCGTCGGCGACAGGCGCAGGTAGGCGACCAGGCCGGGGCCCATGGCGCCCATGGCCAAGCACATCACGAAGTACCACGGCGACGGGTTGAGTTCAGGACCGCTGGGTAGGTGATGGGCGTTGGCCGCCATCCAGACCGCCAAGCTGCCCATGCTCAGCGCAAACCAGCCCATGCCGGGTTCGTTGTCACGCCTTCGAATGTGCAGGCACGAATAAGCCGCGATGCCGAGCACGATCGCGACAATATCAGTGCCCTGGTAAGGCTGGAGTGCGTAATCCAACTCAGGCTCCTGGTCGGCGGCGGCGGCGGCGGTGGTGGTGGCAGTTGACAGCTAACAACACAAGATGGGTGTGAATGAATTGTGGCGCATGGCCAAGACCGACGGCCCTTCGGTGGGAGCCGGCCTGCCGCAGTTTACGAAGGTGATTGAGGATAGGCTTTTCATACCGCTGTTTGCGCCCTCTTTCCTTCCCCATGGCACCCCTACGACGATGTTGAAGCTCGACCCATCGTCAAGGGTCGGTTGTTGCGCAACCAGTCGCTCCGGTTGTGCCGGCGCGCAATGGCGGCGATGGTCTGGGTAGCCGAATACGACAGCGCAGTCGGCGGCGTGTCAGCTCGCATGTAGCTGCCGACGAGCAGCGGCAGCAGCGGCCGGTCGAGCGCGATCTCCGCCAAGCGCCCGGCCTCGATCCAGTTGCGCAACAAATTGGGCGGCAATACGGTCACGAAATCGCCGGCCGCCACCATGTCCAGCGACACCGAATACGAACCGCAGTGCACGGTTGGCACCGGTGCTGGCAACCCGCGTTGGGCATAGGACAGGCTGACGATGTCTTCGGTGCTTTCAGGCACCGTCATCGCCAACCATGCCGCGTCGGCCAGATCAATCAGGTCGCGACAAGCACACAGCGGATGGTCAGGCCGCGCGGCGACCCGCATCTGAATCTCGAACAGCGACTTGAAGCGCAGCCCCGCGTCGAGCCCGGCGCGAGTGCGCTGGGTAACGCCGATGTCTGCGACTTCGTCGCGCACAAGTGGCAGCACCGCGCTTGGCGCCATCTCCATGATGCGAAAGCGGCTGTCAGGGTGACGTGCGCGAAGTTCGAGCACCAGCTCCGGCAGCAGCAAGGTCGCCGCCACCGGCGACAGCGCGATCGACAACAGGCTGCCGGCCGCAGCCACCGTGCGCCGTGCCTCGTCGGCGGCCTTTCGCATCTCGGCGTCGACAACACGAGCCCGCGCCAGGAACGACGCACCGGCGGCGGTCAGCGCGATGCCACGCAGAGTGCGTTGCAGCAGTTGCACGCCCAGATCCTGCTCCAGTTGCTGCAGGCTGCGGGTCAGTGCCGGCTGCGACAAACCGAGCAGGCGGGCAGCACCGCGGATGCTGCCCGCCTCCACGATGGCGATGAACTGCTCAATCTGGGCAAATCGCATGGTCAGGCTCCTTTGCCCGACCATGATGCAACAACTGCATCGGCTTGCTGCATGGGAGATCTGTTCAAAAGCGGCCCCGGGTGCGCCAATGACCCCATCGACAAGCCACCGAACCCAGATCCAAGGAGCCGGACATGAACCGACCGATACATCTCAACCGCCGTCATCTGATGTGGGGCGCTGGCGCAGGCCTTGCGGCCCAGGTCATCCCGACCTGGACCCATGCGCAGGGCGGCTTGGCCGTGCTCGTCGGGTCGTCGCCCGGCAGCGTGCCCGACCTGATCGCCCGTCACTTCGCCGAACGCATGGGCCCCTTGCTTGGAGCCAACGTCACCGTCGAGAACAAAACCGGTGCAGCCGGTCAGCTGGCAATCTCGGCGCTGTTGTCGGCCGGCAACGACGGCTCGACGCTCTTACTGGCCCCTGGGGGCATTGCCACCATGTACCCGGCGATCTATCCGCGTCTGGCCTACGTCCCGACACGTGACCTGCAGGCCGTTGCTCCGGCGGCCGAATTGTCGCTGGGCATCGGCATTGGCAAGAAAGTCCCGGCCAGTGTCACGACACTACGAGGCTTTGTCGCCTGGGCTCGGGCCAACAACAAGCAGGCCAGCGTCGGTTCGCCGGGCATTGGTACGCCGCCGCACGTGCTGGCGGCGTTGTTTGCCAGCAAGGCGGGGCTGGACTTGCAGCATGTGCCGTACCGTGGCGGACCACCGGCGATGAACGACTTGCTTGGCGGGCGGCTCGCAGCGGTGGTATTGCCGGAAGGCCTGCTGCAACGGCATGCCGACAATGGCGCGGTGCGCCTGCTGGCCACGTCGGGCACTCGGCGCAGCCGCTTCACGCCCCATACCCCGACCTTCACCGAGCAAGGACTGGCCGGGGTCGTGCTGCACGAATGGTTCGGGTTCTTCGCCGCCGCCGCGGTGGCGCCCGAGCGCATCGCAACCCTGTCCGGCGCCATAGGACATGCTGCCGGGCAGGCCGACTTGATTCAGGCGTTTGCCGCCCTGAACATGTCGCCGGCGACATCGAGCAGCGCCCAGATGGCGAACCGAATTGCGACCGAAACCACGCACTGGACGCCGATCATCCGCGCCGCTGGCATCACGGCCACTTCATGACCACGGTCTGTGCGCCTGGCGCCGCCGGAGAAAACTTCGGTGACGCGGTTGCATACGAACGATTCATGGGCCGCTGGAGTCGGCGCCTCGCGCCGGCATTCCTGGACTTCGCGGAGATAGGCAACCCTGAGGCAGCGCTCGACCTGGGCTGTGGAACCGGCGCCTTGTGCGACGCATTGCACGCCATGCTGCCCGTATGCCGGATTGCGGGTGCAGATCTGTCGGCGGTCTACCTGCAGGCCTGCCGGGCCCGTTTGCCATCTCCACCGTTCAGCTTCGACCGCGTCGACGCGGCGAACCTGCCGTATGCCGACGACCGGTTCGACGCGTCGCTGTCGTCCCTGTTGTTGATGCTGGTACCCCAACCGGCCAAAGTTGCCGCCGAGATGTGGCGCGTTACCCGCCGGCGGGGAATCGCTGCCGCCTGCACATGGCCCGCCACGGGGCAGACGATGATCGACCTCCTCTGGGACGAAGCGACAGCAATGGACCCGCAGGCGCCCGCAGATGCCGGCAGATCGGTGTGCGCCGAACCCGGTGTGCTGAGCGAACTCTGGCAGGCCGCGGGATTCGCGTCGATTCGCGAAACCGTGCTGTCATGCACCTTGCGATTTCAGTCGTTTGACGATTTCTGGTTGCCCATGGCCGCTGGCGTCGGGCCGGCCGGCCGCTACGTCAGCGATCTGCCAGCAGACGTGCGGGCCGCATTGCGTGAACGGCTGCGACAACGTTTGGCAGCCTGCGCCGGCACCGATGGGCAGTTCGCGCTGGAGGCCAGGGCCCTGGCCGTGCGTGGCATGAAGCCGTAGCAGCTTGGAGCAGCGGACTTTCAACCGCCCGCCGCATGGACTCAGGCAACTTGCGGGGATTGGCCTACAACGCGTGTATCCGACGGCCTCGCCTTCGCGTTGTGCTGAATCGGCCAATCCTTGGCTGTTCACAAAGGCGCTGGCGGCCAGGCCCCCAGGTGTTGATGGTTCAGCCAACCCACAGTGCGGGTTCGGGTCAATCCATTTGAACGTCAGCAATGTGGCGGTCAGCCAACCTTGGGCTTGCAGCACGTTGGCCAGGACTGCACGGGCCCTGATGCCGATCGCGGCGGGCAGTTGCGCACGCTGGACGTCGCCGCAGAGCACGGGCGGCACCGCGATCGACTCGGTGGGCCATGCCCCAGAAAAGCGCGTTAGGCCGCAAGGCAGTGAGAGCGCCTGCGCCGGCCGCGGGCGCCGGCCGCTACAGCCCCATCGCGCTCATCAGGCTGCGCAGTCGCTCGCGTTCGTCGACGTCGGTCAAGGGGTAACTGTCAAGCCAGGCCGCTGGGTCGAACTTGGACTCGAGGGTGTGGATCTCATCGATCTGCCACAGACCCGCGTCGTGGTCACCGGCCTGCCACAAGTTAGCCGCCAGGTAGATGCGCGCTTCCAGGTTCTCCGGGTTCCGGTCCAGCGCGCGGGCTAGTGCGAAGGCCGCCTGTTCGGTATCGCCCAGGAAGAAGTAGGCCCGGCCGAGCACCAGGAAGTACAGCGAGCCGGCGTCGGGATTGAGACGCAGCGCCAGTTGCAATTGCTCGACACTCTGCCTGGGCTGGCCAATGTACGTGAGGATGCCGGCCCTCAGGGCATACGCGTCGGCGTAGGAAGCGTTCAGGCGCAACGCGTCATCGAGGTGATGCAGCGCATCTTCGTGACGCCGGCGCTGGGTGCTGACGAACGCGAGAACCCAGTGGGCTTCCGGCATGTCCGGCCGCATGCGGCTTGCGGTCTCGGCGAACTCCGCGGCCCGCGCCAGTGCGTCCACGCCATCCGCTTTCCAGCCCAGTTGGTAGGCAAAGGCATAGGTCATGGCCAGGCCGGCGTACGCACGTGCAAACGCCGGATCGAGCGCGATCGCTTCCCAGTACAGCGCCCGCGCGGCGTCGCTCTGGGCGGCGCGCCGCACCAGCATGGCCGACTGTGCCTGCACGAACTTCTGATAGGCCCGCAGGTTGCGCGTGCTGCGCTTCGCGACCCGCAGCGTCTCCGCTTCGGTCACCTTGACGGGCAGCACTTCCAGCACGCGCGCAACCAGTTCGTCCTGCAGTTCGAACATGTCGGCCAACTGGCGGTCGAATCGCTCCGACCAGAGTTGGCGTCCCGATTCGGCATCGGCGAGCAACAGGTTCAAGCGCAGGCGGTCACCCTCCTCCTGAACGGTACCGGACAGCCGATACCGCGGGGGAGCGAAGGTCCCCGCCAAGGCCAGGGCACTGCCCCGGGTGGCCGCCACGACCTGAAGACCCGCCACCTTTGAAAGATCGCTGACCAGATCGGCCGCAATGGCGTGCGTCAGCGGGCCCTGACCCGGCGCCGCGCCCACGACTTCGAAGGTCTCGACCAGCACCGCGGGCGTGGTGGCGCGTGGGGCCATGCCGTAGAGGCCGGATTCCGGCAGCCGCGGAGGCCGCCGGGGTGCAGGTCTCGACGCCCAGACCCAGCCGAGCGCCAGCAACAGGACTCCGAACACGAGCACGACAAGTCGGGTGACTGGCCTGCGCTCCGTCGACTGCGGCGCCGGCTCCGACCGCCCTGCCGGATGGATTCCGTCCGGCGCTTCACCCCGCCGCACGCTTGCGATCAGCCGATAGCCCTTTTTGGCGACGGCCTGCAGGTAGGTCGGGTCGCGCGCCGAGTCGCCCAGGGCCCTGCGCAGCTTGATGACGACCTGGTTCAAGGCGTTGTCGCCGACCACCACACCCGGCCAAACGGAGTCCATCAGGGCATCCCGGCCGACCACCTCAGCGGGATGGTCTGCCAGATAGAGCAGTACGGCCATGGACTTGGGCTCGAGATGAACGGTCTGTTCGCCGCGGACGATCTGGTTCAGATCGCCGATGACCTGCCAGTCGCCAATCCACAAAGCGTGTCCCAGGGTGGATTCGCCCGCGTCCAGAGGCGGTGCAGCATCGTTCGTCATCGCTTGTTCACTGTTTGCTCATCGCTTCTTCAGTACGCGCGGGTTCGTGACGGCTACCTTGTACCAACGCGGCGGACAGCCCTGTCTGGATCCGGATGCGGGTTCGTCCGCGAATCAAGGAGCCTGAACCATGAGAACCATGAGAACCCTGAGATCCATATTGACATCGTTTGCGTGGCAAGTCGATGCGCCGCGCCGCGCCTCGCTTTTGACCGGTTCGATGTCCAGGGGCTTGGCCCTGGCGCTGGCCATTGGCCTGCCCGGGTTTTCCCTTGCCCAGCCCAAGCTGCAGATCAAGCCGCTGGCCGAAGCCCGGGTGAGCGATCTGCCTGCAGGCGAACTGTACTGGCGCATCGAAAACCTGGCTTCCATGGACAAGGCCAGGGCTGCGGCGGGCCCATGGTCGCTGGCTGTCGAGGCCGCTGGCAAGAACTGGCTGTTCACCCTGGGACCGATAGGGGGGTCATCACCCGGGGCGGTCACGGTCGCGGAAGTCGGCCCGATCGCTCGCATCACGGCCGCGAAGTTCCTCTTGCGCATCAACGAGGCCAGCGGCCCGCCCGGCAGCATCACGGCGATCCACAGTCACCCGGGATCGGAGGCATTTTTTGTTCTGGCCGGCGAGCAGAGCATCCGACACGCCAAGGGCGTGCTGCGGATCAAGCAGGGCCAGGCCGAAGCCGGCCGCGGTGCAGACCATGCCATGCAGGTGTCCAGCAGTGGTTCGACGGATCTTCGGGCACTGGTCATGTTCGTCGTTGACGCGGAGAAACCATTCAGCGTTCCGGCCGCCCTTCATTAGGTATCGGTTGCGACGACCCTGGCCTGTCGCCTTCGGCGGCGGCCCTGACGCAGGCAGTTCCGCGATTGGAGGCATTGGGTGTCATTGATGAAGGTTCTGATCGGTGTGGCTGCGATAACCGCGCTGTACAGCAGTCATGACGGGCTGGATGCGGTGGTGGTCGGCTCGTCCCCAGTGCCAGGCTCGTCCGGTCACGCCCTTCCGCCCCGGACCGATGCACACCCAACCGTGCAGGCCGGGGCGCCAAGGTCCGTCGCTGCACGGCAGCAGCAAGTCATCGCTTTGCTGTCACCGCAGGCCGCGGTGACGGTCTACCCCCAACCGTTCACCGTTCGAGCCCAGGCGTCCAGCGGCTTGCCCGTGCACTACAAGTCGATCACGCCAGCGGTCTGCTCGATCGACGGCGTGAACGGCAGGTCCCTGGCCGCAGGCGTCTGCACGATCGTCGCGGACCAGTTCGGCAATGACGCCGTGATGCCGGCGGCCCAGGTGCGGACCACCTTCCGGATTCTCAAGGCCACGCAGGAGATTGCTTTCAGCCCACCGTCGGAAGTGCCCGCCGGTGCATCGGCAACTGCACTCGAAGCCGCCGCATCAAGTGGCCTGCCGGTGCGCTTCAGTTCACTCACCCCGGCAGTCTGCTCGATTGTCGGCCGGTCCGTGGCGCCCGTCGCCAGCGCCGGCGTATGCACGATTCGAGTCTTTCAGGAGGGCAACGCGAATTTCGAGGCTGCGCAGGCGCAAGGGACGACGATCGTCTGCCCCCAGGTCGTCCTGAATGACCACGCGCCAACCCGTTGGATCGGCCACTTCAGGGCGACTGCCGGCAGTGCCCGGTACGCCGTGGTTCGTTTCTCGACCCAGCAGGTCGTCAGCGCATTCTTTGGGTCGGACGACTATGTTGACGCCGGCGGCCCCATCGAAGTCACAACCAGCGGCAAGGTGGAGGGGTGCACCGGAACCGTGCGGATCGTCCTGACGCTGAAGCGCGAAAACGTGAGTCGGCCGACGGTGCTCAGGCTCACCGGCCTGGTTGATCCGCGGTCAGAGCGTCAGCCGATCTCGGGCAGTTACACGAGCAATGAAATCAGTGCCTCAACCGGCCTTGAGGAGGACGGGACGTTCGTGATGGAGCGCGAGTGACTGGCGTCGAGCGGGCCCGGTGCTCCACGTCTGCACAGGCCAGCCCGCATGTCGGTGTCCGGTCTTCAGAGAGCAGCCGCCAGTGACACCTGGCCAAACAGATCACAAGCGACGGGCCGCCGCAAGGGCTTCACCCTGCCGACGTTGATCCTGATATTCATCCTGCGCAACAAGACAATTGCGAAACGTCCTTGGTGAAGGTCTGTGCCGCGAGCTTCAACCCTTCGACCATGGTGAGGTAGGGAAACAGTTGATCGGCCAGGTCGTGCACCGTCATCCCGGCTCGGATGGCCACGGCGGCAGTCTGGATCAGTTCGCCAGCCTCTGGCGCCACCACCTGAACGCCCAGCAGGCGCCCACTACCCGCCTGCGCCACCACTTTGATGAAACCGCGCGTATCGAAATTAGCCAGAGCACGGGGCACATGTTCCAGCGCCAATGTCCGCGTTTCAACGGCAAAACCGGCCTGGCTCGCCTGCGCCTCGTTGCGACCGACTGTGGCCACCTGGGGATCGGTAAACACAACCGCAGGCATGGCAGACAGGTCCAGTTCTGCGTCGCCCCCCAACATGTTGATGGCGGCCCGGGTGCCGGCTGCGGCCGCCACATAGACGAACTGCGGTTGGCTCGTGCAGTCCCCCGCCGCATAAATGTTCGCGGCACTCGTCCTCATGGCCGAGTCGATCAAGATCCGACCCGCGGCATCCACGCTCACGCCAGCGACATCAAGTCCGATGGCATCTGTATTCGGCGTGCGGCCGGCGGCGACCAACAACGCGTCCGCGCGCCACTGCTGGTCATCCTCGCCGGTCAGCACAAATTCACCGTCGACATGGGCTGCAACACAGGCCTGGGTGTTTTCCAGCACCTCGACGCCTTCGGCGCGAAACGCCCCCATCAGTGCCGCTCCAACTGCAGGATCTTCGGCGGACAGCAAGCCGTGGCGGGCCAGGATCGTCACGCGGCTGCCCAGGCGCGCAAAGGCTTGAGCCAACTCGACGGCCACGACCGATGCACCAACTACAAGCAGCCGCGCCGGAATGCGCTCGCACTCGAGCGCCTCGGTCGACGTCCAGTACGGCGTGCCGGCCAGCCCTTCGATCGGCGGGATGGCCGCACGGGCGCCGGTGGCCACCAGACAGCGATCGAAGGTCAGCTTGCGCTCGCCACCATCTGCGAGATCCACCGCAAGGTGACTGGCATCCACGAATCGGGCGTGTCCGTGCAGCACCTGAATCGCCGGCGTGTCGCGAAGAATGTTCTCGTACCTGGCCTCACGCAAGGCCGTCACCCGCGCCTGCTGCTGGGCGAGCAGGCAACCCCGGTCGATCACGGGTGGTGTGGCCGAGATGCCATCGTCGAATGGGCTTTGTCGGCGCATGTGAGCCACATGCGCGGCACGGATGAAGATCTTCGACGGCACACAGCCGACGTTGACGCAGGTACCGCCCAGCACGCCGCGCTCGATCAAGGTCACGCGCGCGCCTTCGGAGGTCGCTTTCAATGCGGCGGCCATCGCTGCACCGCCGCTGCCGATGATGGCCACGCGAAGGCCGTCGCCGCCCCGCCCGCTGACGGGTCGTGGCCCCTCATCGCGGCGCGCTGCAGCACCGCCCATGCCCAGGGGTCTCGCGGCCTTCACGTCGAGTTCGGCGCCATAGCCTGCGCGTGCAACGGCAGCGATCAATTCGGCCGCTTCGATCGGCAGATGGCTCTGCAGTTGCGCGTGACCATCATCGTAGTAAACCTTCGCCGAACCCACGCCGGACACACCGATCAACGCCTTCTCGACAAGAGCGGCACATGACGTGCAGGTCATGCCCGTGATGCGCAGTGTTTGTGCGTTCATGGGGTCGATTCCCGGGCCTGCGCACTGCGCCTCGCGCCGGCAGCACCGGCAGCGCCGGCAGCACCGGCATCATCGTTTTGGCATCGGCGCCATGCCCACCCGGTCAAACCCACGCAGACGACAAGCGCAGGGATCAGGACGACATCCAACCAGCCCGCCACGGTTGAGAGGCCCACCGCGGTGATGGCGATGAAAAGGATCGGGGTCAGGCAGCAGAGCACCAGGAGGACCGACGACACGACGCCTGTGCGGAACCACTGACGATGGGTCAAGCTCATTTGGCCGGCGTGGACGGATAGCCGGCATGGGTGGTTGCCCGCGTCAGCGCCGCGACGTTTGTCTTGACGTCGTCGAAGGTCACCGTCGCCTGGCGCTTGTCAAAGTTGACCTCGGCCTTGCTTACGCCAGCCACGTTCGTCAACGCCTTTTTCACCGTGATCGGGCACACCGGGCAGTCCATGCTGGGCACGGACAGGGTCACCGTCTGCAAGGCGGCCCATGCCGGTGCCGCTGTCATGATGATCGAAGCCAGGACGAGAGAAATCTTGTTCATGATGGATACCTTTCAGTAAAACCAAGGTGCGATGCTGGGGAAAGCAAGCCCGACGAGCACCAACGCGGCGATCGCCCAGAACACCAACTTGTAGGCGACGCGCACGCTCGGTATCGCGCAAACCTCATCCGGCTTGCATTCCGCGGCCGGGCGAAAGATCCGCCGGCCCGCGAGGAACAGTGCAATCAGCGCGAGACCGATGAAGAGGGGTCGATACGGCTCCAACGCCGTGAGGTTGGCAATCCATGCGCCACCGATGCCCATCGAAAGCAGGACGAGCGGGCCCAGACAGCAGGCCGACGCCAGGATGGCGGCAACGCCGCCCGCAGCCAGCGCCCCTCGACCGTCATGGATCTTTTCCATGGGTGGTTCCCTTCTCAAACGCGTATTGGACGCAGTAAGCTTACTTCCGTACATTGGTACGGAGTCAAGTGACATGCATGATCCTGTGGTCTTCGCGATAGGCGCCCTGGCGGCAGCGGCCGATGTGGGCGTCGAGACGATCCGGTTTTATCAGCGCAAGGGCCTGTTGAACGAGCCCGAACGCCCGCCTGGCAGCATTCGGCGCTACAACGAGCGCGATGCGGCCCGGGTTCGGTTCATCAAGGCCGCCCAGCGGCTCGGGTTCAGCCTGGACGAGGTGGTTGGGCTGCTGGTCCTCGACGACGGCACCCAGTGCGATGACGCGCGCGTCCTGGCCGAACACAAGCTCGCCATGGTCAGGGAAAAGCTCGCCGGGCTGCGCCAGATAGAGCGAGCGCTGAGCGGCATGATCAGCCAGTGCAAGTCGAGCAGCGGCAACGTCTGTTGCCCGATGATCATGGCGCTGCAATCGTGATCCTGGCGGCAGTCTGCGCCTGCAGACCTGGCCGCTCGATGGGCTGATCACTGCGGTTCAGCGGGCGCCCCGGCTGGCTTGGCGACGGGCAGCATCGGGTGGTCTGCCGTCGCCCTCCTCGGCGCAGCCATCGGCCCGTCCGGCCCACACCGCCGACCGCCCATCGCGACGCGCAGAGACGCCCTGATGACTCGCAGCGCATCGCCCACCGACCTGAGCCCTCTCGCCTGGCATCCGCCGCCACTCGCCCCTCGCCTGAAATGCCCGGCTGCAAGACTGAACCAACTTCTACCGCCGACCTGTTGAAGGGCAACTTCTGGCGCCCCTTTTTAATGATGGCCCGGTACCGGGGGTTAACTTTTCAAGCCTCTTGAACGCTGGGCTTTCAGGCCGAAGTCGCACCATCAGCCCCGCGGGTTCCTTGGCTGCTGGCGGGCACATGATGGCAAACGAGGGCAGCCTGTGCTGTTGCGCTGAGGGTCAGAACTGCCAATGGGGTGAAGCCATCCAGCAGGCCGGGCCGGCAATGCTGGCGTGCCGCCATCGACCCTGAGCATGCGTTCAGGTCGCGCATGATCGTGTCCCAGCGTATGGAAACGGCATCGATCTGACGGTCAGCCGACATTGGATTCGCGAGGTCGTGGACATGCACTCGGCCGCTACCTGAACTTGCGACCGGCTCGCCATGGCCGCCCTTTGCTGCGCCCAGTCTGCCAATGCGAACGGTCTTGTGCACCGCAAAAGCGTTGGTATCCCGCACCCAGATGTCGGCCGAACAACTACAACTTGAAGCGGGGATCCAGGCGCTCGAAGCGCAGCGCGCGCTGCTTGGCGATGCCGTCGTCGATGCGATGTTGTCGGCAGCGCGCGCCAAGCTCGCCGCTTTGGGTGCCACGGCCCCGCCTGCCGACCCCGCCCAGGCCCTCAAGCAGGTCAGCATCCTGTTTCTCGACGCGGTGGGCTCAACCGCCCTGAGCCAGCACCTGGACCCCGAGACCATCAGCGCGGTGATGGACGGCGCCCTGGTACGGGGCACCGCCATCGTCGAAGCCCACCGCGGCCGCGTCCTGCAATACGCCGGCGACAACATCCTGGCGGCCTTCGGTGCCGACAGCACCCGCGAAGACGACGCCGAACGTGCCGTGCACTGCGGCCTGGCGCTGCTTGAACTCGGTCGTGTCCTGGGTGCCGAGGTGCAGGCGGCCCACGGTCAAGCCGGCTTCAACGTCCGTGTGGGCATCCACACCGGCGGCGTGCTGCTCGGCGGCGGCGTCGATGCCGACGGCAGCATCCGCGGCATCGCCGTCAACATCGCCGCGCGCATGGAGCAGACCGCCCCGGCCGGGGCGCTGCGGATTTCACACGACACCTACGCCCAGGTGCGCGGCATGCTCGAGGTCGCGACGCAGGTGCCTCTGCCGGTCAAGGGCGTGGACGCCCCGGTGCAGAGCTACCTGGTGCTGCGCGCCAAACCACGGTCCTGCCGCATCGCCACCCGCGGCATCGAAGGCGTGGCGACGAAGATGATCGGCCGCGACAGCGAACTCGAAGCCCTGCAGGCCGCCTTCAAGCGGCTGTTCGAAACACGCAAGCTGGCCGCCGTCACGGTGGTGGCCGACGCCGGCATCGGCAAGAGCCGGCTGCTGTACGAGTCCGAGGCCTGGAGCGAAGCGCGGCCCGAGACTTTTCTGCTCTTCCGAGGCCGCTCCACGCCGGCTACCGGCACCCAGGCCTTTGGGCTGCTGCGCGACATCCTGGCCTGGCGCTTCCAGATCCAGGACGACGACAGCATCGCCGCCGCACGCCAGAAAATGGAAGAAGGCATCGTGCCGCTGTTCCTGCACGACGATGGCCCGGACCTGGCCGAAGCCCACGCCCACCTGCAGGGCCACCTGATCGGCATCGAGTGGACGAACAGCCACCACATCAAAGGCATCCTGGACGACCCCCATCAGATCCGCAACCGCGCCTTCCACGCCGCGGCGCAGTTTTTCCGTCGCACCAGTGCCCGCGACGACCTGCTCATCGTGCTGCAGCTCGAAGACCTGCACTGGTCCGATGGCGAAAGCCTGGACTTCCTGAACTACCTCTGTGAGGTCAACCGCGACGTGCCGCTGCTGGTGCTGGGCTTCACGCGGCCGACCTTGTTCGAGCGGCGCACCGATTGGCGCAGCACCGAAAGCATCCATGCGCGCATCGACTTGGCGCCGCTGGACAAGCGGGCCAGCCGCGACCTTGCCAACGAACTGCTGAAGAAGCTGCCCGAGATCCCGGCCGCCCTGCGCGAACTGCTCACCGGCAGTGCGGAGGGCAACCCCTTCTACATGGAAGAGCTGGTGAAGATGCTGATCGACCAGGGTGCGATCCATACTGGGTCGGACACCCGGTCAGACAGCGGCAACACCTGGAAGGTCGACGCCGAACGACTGGTGGTCATCAAGGTGCCACCCACGCTGGCGGGTGTGCTGCAGGCGCGTCTGGACGGCCTGCCGGCCCCGGAGAAGCGTGCGCTGCAGCAAGCCAGCATCGTCGGCGCGGTGTTCTGGGACCGGGCGCTGGCGGCCATCGAGGCGAAGGCGGCCGAACAGCTGCCCGCACTCGTGCAGCGTGAACTCACCCTGCCGCGAGCCGACGCCCAGCTCGAGGGCCTGCGCGAATATGCCTTCCGCCACCAGCTGCTGCACCAGGTGACCTACGACACCGTACTCAAGCGCCACAAGCGCGAGGGCCACGCGAAGGTGGCGCAATGGCTGGCCGGGCTGACCGAACAGGGCAGTCTGCGTGCCGGCGACTTCCTGGGGCTGGCTGCCGAGCACTTCGAGCAGGCCGGCGACGAGGCCAACGCCGCCGAGTTCCACGCCCGCGCAGCCGAGCAGGCCGGACAGCGCTTGGCCCACGACCGCGTGCTGCGGCATGTAGGCCGCGCGCTGGCGCTGCTGGGGGAGGAACCCAACGGCCCGTCACCGGCCCAGGCTGAACTGCGCTGGCGGCTGCTGTGCGCTTGCGAAGCGACCTTGAATCTTCAGGCTCGACGCGATGAACAGGCCGCCGACCATGAGGCGCTGGATCGGTTGGCCGATGTCCTGGACGACGACCGCCGGCGCGCGGAGGCGGCGCGGCGCCGCAGTCACCGCGCCATGCGCTTGGCCGACTCGGCGGCGATGGAGCGTGCCGCCCGCCACAGCATGGCTTGCGCCGCGCGGGCCGGCGACGACGGGCTGCGACTCCAGGCGCTGCGGCTGCTGGCAGCAGAGCGCGTGATGCAAGCCGATTTCGAAGCCGGTCGGGCGCTGGCCTTGCAGGGGCTGGCCGAGGCGCGCCCACTGGGCCTGCCTGCAGTGGAGGCGGCGCTGCTCAATGCGCTCGGGATGGCCACCCATGGCCAGGGCGACCTGTTGAGCGCGCTCGACCTGCACCGACAGTCCCAGCACATGAGCCGCAAGGCCGGTAACCGTGTGATGGCAGCCAACAGTCAGGTGCACCTGGGCTGGATTTGGCTGGACCTCGGCGATCTGCAGCGGGCGCGGCGTGAGCTGGACACGGCACTGCAACTGCTGCGGGCCAACGGAGACCGGGTCATGGAAGGCGCTGCGCTCGGCCTGTTGTCGACGCTGGCGCTGTGGCAAGGCGACGAGACGCGGGCGCTGGCGCTGGCGCGGCAGTCGCTGGAGATCGAAGTGGCAGCGCAGGCGCGTGCCGACGAGGTGCACGCCGGGCGAATCCTGGGCGACGCCGAGTTGGCGCTGGGCCTCTGGGCCGCCGCGCGGCAGGCCTACACGGAGGTGCGAGCGAGGTTGCTGGAGATCGGCAGCTACGGTCAGCACGGGATCTGCGCCGCCCTGGCAATGGTCGCGCTGGCCGAGGGCGACCCCGCCGCAGCGATGGAGGAACTGCAGCCGCTGCTGACTCACGTCGGCGCTGGCGGCACCGTGGACGATCGCCGGGTCGAACTGACCTGCCACCAGGCTCTGGCCAGCGTCGGCGACCCGCGCGCGGCCGACTGGCTGGCGCGCGCCCACCGCGCGCTGATGGCGCAGGCCCAGGCGATCGCCGACCCCGCGCTGCGCCAGGGCTTCCTGCAAAACGTCCCGCACCACCGCGAGATCGTGGCGGCCTGGGCGACAGGCGGAGCCGGGGGCGAAGCGGGCGCAGCCATCGTGGGCTGAAGGTCTGCTTCGGCTCAGCGCGATGGTCGGGTTTGGGTAGAATCCAACTCACCAACTGAGCCAGTCTAGGGGTGGCTGAAGGGTAGTTTGATGACGCCCCGACTCGGTGGCCCGAACAGGCATTGCCGGTGGCGAAAGCGGGTATTCGAGCCGAACCCGCCATAGGAAATCACGGAGCAGATCGTCACTCTGGTGGACGCCGACATCGTGGTGGTCCCGATGTTGCGTGTTCCGGGTATCCTCAAAAGATCGCGGACCTCCTGCGCCCGTTTTTCCCGCTCCAGAGCTACCAAAGCCATGAACCCTAGCAGCCGACGTTTGCCATTGTTCCGGTCCGTTGGTTTGCCGGTGGGGCTCCTCGCCGCGGCGGCGCTGCGTATCGCAGGCCCGGCGTATGCCGGGCCTGCCATCCCTGACCCGTGCAAGCTCATCACTGTGGCGGAGATGCAGAAGATCGTGGGGCCCTTGAAGCGTGCGCCTGAGGGCACCGATCCGAAGTCCGGCGAGATCTCATGCGGATACGTGCCTTCCAAGGGCCCGGACTTTATCGACATTGCGCTGCACGATGGAGATCTGGCCGCGTGGAAGAAGCGCAACGGCGGCAAGAACCCGTTGGCGCTACCTGAATTCGGAAGTGATGCCTTCGTGAACCCGGACTCCAACGACTGGGCGGATCTGTACGCCAAGAAGGGAAACCTGATCTTGCGGGTGACGATGCCAAAGGGGCCCCAGTCCATCGAAACCGTCAAGGCGATCGCTCGTAAGGCTCTGGAACGCATGTAGCGCGACCCGCCGGTCGGGATCGCTGCCACCGGAGCAAGACCTGGTTGCACGCGCCCGAACGGAGCG
>JAHECB010000279.1 GCA_024641925.1 Betaproteobacteria bacterium | reverse complement strand
GCCCCACCATCACACGCTGGCAGAGCCTGCTGGAGATCGTGATCACCACCATCCAGACGCAGATCCAGGAAGTGGGCCTGCAGCAGCCGCGCAAGTACCTGGTCTTTCTGGGCACGCTGTTCCTGTTTGTGGCCGCCTCCAGCCTGTGCACGGTGATCCCGGGGTTCGAGCCGCCGACCGCGTCGCTGTCCACCACCGTTGCGCTGGCCGCCTGCGTGTTTGTGGCCGTGCCGGCTTTTGGCATCGCCGAACAGGGCATGGGCGGTTACCTGAAAACCTACATCGAACCGACGCTGGTGATGCTGCCCTTCAACCTCATCAGCGAACTGTCGCGCACGCTGGCCCTGGCGGTGCGCCTGTTTGGCAACATGATGAGCGGCGCCATGATCATGGCCATCCTGCTGACCATCACCCCCTTTGTCTTTCCGGTGGTGATGACGGTGCTGGGCCTGCTGACCGGCCTGGTGCAGGCCTACATCTTCAGCATCCTGGCGGCGGTGTACATCGCCGCGGCCACACGCGCTCGCCCCGCGGCCAAGCCATCCCCCCCATCCGAAACAACCTGACCCGAGACCCGCCCATGGACAGCCTGACCCTCATCGCCATCGCCTCCATCGTCATCGCCGGCATCACCACCGGCTTCGGCACCATGGGCCCTGCCCTGGCCGAAGGCAGGGCCGTGGCCACGGCGCTCACCGCACTGGCGCAGCAGCCCGACGCCTCGGCCACCATCACCCGCACGCTGTTTGTGGGCCTGGCCATGATCGAATCCACAGCGATCTACTGTTTTGTGGTGTCGATGATCCTGATCTTTGCCAACCCGTTCTGGAACGCGGCCTTGGCGCAAGCCGCCCAGGCGACCGGAAAGTAGACATGCTGATCGACTGGTTCACGGTCGCCGCGCAGGCGCTGAACTTCGTCATCCTGGCGTGGTTGATGAAGCGTTTTTTGTACAAGCCCATCCTGGACGCCATCGACGCACGCGAAAAACGCATCAGCACCGAAATGGCCGCCGCTGCCCAGAAACAGATCGAAGCCGAGCAAGCGCGTGACACCTTCCGGGCCAAGAGCGACCAATTCGAGCAACAGCGTGCTGCGCTGCTGCAAAAGGCCCAGGCCGACGCCGCCACCGAACGCCAGACCTTGATGGACGCCGCCCGAAAAGACGCCGATGCACTCGCCAGCAAACGCCAGGCCGCACTGGCCAGCCAGGCGCAGGCGCTGGGTCAGGCCTTGCAGCAGCGCGCACAGGCGGAGGTGTTTGCCATCACCCGCCGCGCCCTGGCGGAACTGGCCGACAGCAGCCTGGAAGCCCGCGCCTGCGCGGTTTTCATCCAGCGCCTGCACAGCCTGGAAGGCCCTGAAAAGGACGCACTGGCCACGACGCTGGGCGCAGCGCAGGGGGCTGTTGTGGTGCGCAGCGCCTTTGCGCTGCCCAGCGCACAACAAGACGACATCCGCAAGGCCTTGGCCGATGGTTTCGGGGTCCAGGCTGAACTGAGCTTCCAGGTCGAGCCGACGCTGGTGGCCGGCATCGAACTGGTGGCGCAAGGCCAGAAGCTGGCCTGGTCGCTGAACGAGCAACTCAACACGCTGGCGCATGCTGCAGGCGACCTGCTGAAGGCCCATGCGCCTGCTGCATGAACCGCGTGCCTGAAAACCTTGATCAAAGCCTGAGCGCGGCCTTCGACGCCCTGGCAAGCGCTCGGCAAGCCTGGGCGCCAAAGCTGGTGGCGCAGGAAGTGGGCACCGTGCTGTCGGTGTCCACCGGCGTGGCCCAGGTCGGCGGCCTGCCGGGTGTGGCCTACGCCGAGATGGTGCGTTTTCCCGGCGGCTTGCTGGGCCTGGCCTTTGACGTGGACGAATCCCAGGTGGGTGTGGTGCTGCTGGGCGACCACGCCTGTTTGCAGGCCGGCGCCGAGGTGCAGCGCGAAGGCCGCGTGATGGATGTTGCGGTGGGCCCGGCACTGCTGGGCCGCGTCATCGACCCGCTGGGTCGGCCGCTGGACGGGCAGCCCGCCGCCAAATGCCCGGAGCGCCTGCCCATTGAACGCCCGGCCCCCGCCATCATGGACCGCCTGCCGGTGACGGTGCCGCTGCAGACCGGCCTGAAGGTCATCGACGCGCTGATCCCCATCGGCCGCGGCCAGCGTGAACTGATCCTGGGCGACCGCCAGACCGGCAAGACCTCGATGGCCATCGACGCCATCGTCAACCAGCGTGGCCGTGACGTGGTGTGTGTGTACTGCGCCATCGGGCAGCGTGCCTCGGCCGTGGCCAAGGTGGTGGCCGTGCTGCGCGACCAGGGCGCACTGGCCTACACGGTGGTGGTGGTGGCCGACGGCAACGACGCGCCGGGCCTGGCCTACATCGCACCTTATGCCGCCACCAGCATCGCCGAGTTTTTCATGGCCGAAGGGCGTGACGTGCTGATCGTGTTTGACGACCTGACCCAGCACGCCCGTTCGTACCGCGAACTGTCGCTGCTGCTGGGCCGGCCGCCGGGGCGCGAGGCTTTTCCCGGCGACATCTTCTACATCCATTCGAGGCTGCTGGAGCGGGCCACGCACCTGAGCAAAAAGCTCGGCGGCGGCTCGCTGACGGCGCTGCCCATCATCGAGACCGAGGCCGAAGACATCTCGGCCTACATCCCGACCAACCTGATCTCCATCACCGACGGCCAGGTCTACCTGTCGCCCACGCTGTTCCAGCTCGGTGTGCTGCCGGCCGTGGATGTGGGCCGGTCGGTGTCACGGGTGGGCGGCAAGGCGCAGCTGGCGGCCTTCCGCGCCGTGGCCGGCGACCTGAAGCTGGCCTACGCGCAGTTTGAAGAACTGGAAACCTTTGCGCGCTTTGGCGCCCATCTGGACGACGACACAAAAGCCGCCATCACCCACGGCCAGCGCATCCGCGCCTGCCTGAAGCAGCCTGAACGAGCGCCCGTGGCGGTAGCCGCACAACTGGCCATCATGCTGGCGCTGACCGACGGCCTGTTCGACCCCGTGCCCATGGACCACATGCCTGATGCCGAACAAGCCGTGGTCAACAGCGCCGGCCGAAACATGCCTGACGCCCTGCGCCAGCGCCTGTTGCAATCGGACAAGCTGGCGAGCGCGGACCGCCAGGCCATGGTCGATCTGGCGCGCGCGGCCATAGCGCCCTTTCTGGTCAAGCCCGTCCCCACCAACACCAGCACCAACACCGAAGCCAGCTCCAGCGCCAAGCAGGTTGACGCAGAGCCGCGCGCGGCGCCCGATGGTTCGTCAACGCCAAAGCCCTGAAGCGCCGCGATGACCGACAGCACCGCCCACTTGCGCCGCAAGATCGACAGCGCAGCCGACCTGCAGTCCGTCGTTCGCGCGATGAAGGCCCAGGCCGCCGCCAGCGTGGGGCAGTACGCGCAATCCGTGGCGACCTTGGGCGACTACGCGCACACGGTCGAACTGGGCTTGAGTGCCTGCTTTCGGCAGGATTTGCAAGCCGCGAAAGTGGGTGTCAAGGCGCGGGCACCCCAGCGGTCGCCGATTCGCGCCGTGGTGTTTGGGTCTGACCAGGGGCTGGTGGGGCGCTTCAACGATTCGATCGCGGCCTACGCCCTGCAAACACTGCCTGCAGCGCCTGCGGGCGTTCAGGTCTGGGCCGTTGGCGAACGGGTGCATGCCAGCCTGGCAGACAGCGGCCTGCCAGCACTTGGCCTGTTTGCCGTACCGGCCAGCATCCGGGCCGTCACGCGGCTGGTGACCGAACTGCTGGTCAAGGTGGTCGATACCCGCCCGGGCAAGGCAGCGCTTGGTGATGGATCTGATGCCGGTACCGGTGCAGATATCGGTGCAGGTGCCGGCGCGGTGGCCGGCGCGGATTCAGGCGATGCCCCGACCCCGGACCTGGGCGCGGATTTTGAGCTTCACCTGTTCTACAACCGCCCCACCGGCGGCGCGGGCTATGTGCCCGTGGCGCAACGGCTGCTGCCCCTGGACGAAGCTTGGGCGCTTGAACTGGCCCGACGCCCCTGGCCGACAGCCTTGCCCCCGCAAGTGGTGGGCAGCCGCAGCGCCACGGTGCGCGCGCTGATCAGCGAGTACCTTTACGTCTCGATCTTCCGGGCCAGCGCCGAGTCCCTGGCCAGCGAAAATGCCAGCCGCCTGGCGGCCATGGACCGTGCCGACCGCAACATCGACAAGATGTTGTCTGCTCTGCACGAAGGCTTCCATCGTTTGCGGCAAAGCAAGATCGACGAGGAGCTGTCCGACGTGATCTCGGGGTTCAAGGCCCTGAATCGGTCAACCAAGGCGTGAAACCGGGGCCGGCACCCCTTGGCACCACGCCCGTCAGCGGGCCCGTCATGCCAGTGCCCGGCCCTGTGCAGCCACCGTGCCGAGCACCCCCATCAGCGCAGCACCGTGGCAGCCGCTATCCGAAACTTGTTTGATGCTGGTCATGTCCGCACAGCATAAATCGGGCACGATGAATGCTTGAAAAGGAGCAAATCATGATTCATAACGTCGGTACGGTTGATCGCGTCATTCGTGTGGTCGCAGGAGTTGCGCTGATCGCAGCCACCCTGCTCGGCCAGATCGGGGCCTGGGGTTGGATCGGCATCGTTCCGCTTGCCACAGGGCTGTTCCGGTTTTGCCCGGCCTACCTGCCCTTCGGTTTGCGAACCTGCCCCGCCAAGGTCGCACATGACAAACCGTGAGTCCCACCGGAGACCCCATGTCTGACAAGACCAACAACTTCCGTGCCCTGACCCAGTCAGTGTCCACCGAGTTGGCCTCGTTGAGGGCCAGCACGCCCGAGGTCATGAAGAGCTTCAGCGAACTCGGGCGCGCCGCCACCACCAGCGGTGTGCTGGACCGCAAGACCAAAGAGCTGATTGCGCTGGCCGTGAGCGTGGCTGCGCGGTGCGACCCCTGCATCGGCTTTCACATGCAGACCCTGGTCAAGCTGGGCGCTACGCGGCAGGAGATCGACGAAACCCTGGGTGTCACCACCTACATGGGTGGCGGCCCCTCGTTGATGTACGCGGCCAGTGCCATCGCCGCCTTCAACGAATTGTCGGCTGCCCCTTAGCGCCAGATGGAGGTGTCGCGCCAGAGCGCTGGGCTGGGTGCCGATCCGCCTGAGGCCGCGCAAGGGCCTGCGCACCCATGCAACCCGCTTGACCCCTGACCACTGCGTGCTCCCCATCGGCTTGGCGCTGGTCGTTTTGGGCCGCACAAGGCCCAAGAGTTTCATCCGGCACCCGACCGACCCGGTGCTGCCCATTATCTCGCGCGATCATGACCTGGTCACATGAAAAGTGACGCTGCTGCTGCCGCTGACCACCGGCATGGCCAGGATGGGTGCACCCTTCGCCGGCAGCTTGATGCACACCACCGTCTTGTAGGGCGACCCGCTGGCGCTGCATTGGCCGAGCCTGGAAGGGCTGCTGGTGTGGATTCCGTTTAGCGAACTGACACACGCCATGCCGTTCCTGCCCGGGCGCTGGAAAACTGCGGCGGTGGCGCAACCGCGCCTGTACAGGGGACGTTTGCTGGAACTGATGGCGTCGCACTTGTCGGCACGAAGTGTGGCCTGACGAACAGGCCCCGGGGCCAGCATGCAAGCCGCACAAGCCCATCAACACCCGACAAGGACATCGTGATGAACATCAAAACACAAGAACCGGACATCAAAACAAACGACAGCCTGGGCCACAACAACATCGGCTTTCTGAAGCACCCGACCCGCCACCTTTTTTTCACGGGCAAGGGTGGTGTGGGCAAGACGTCCTTGTCGACCGCCGCCGCGCTGACACTGGCCGATGCCGGCCAGCGGGTGCTGCTGGTCAGCACCGATGCGGCATCGAACCTGGACGAGATGCTGGGCATCACGCTGCGCAACACCCCCGTGCCCGTGCCCGGCGCGCCCGGCCTGTCGGTGCTGAACATCGACCCCGACACCGCTGCCGAGTCCTACCGCCAGCGTGTGCTGGACCAGATGGGCCCGGCGGTCGACGAGCAAGAACGTTCCACCGTGCGCGAACAACTGTCGGGCGCCTGCACCACCGAGATCGCGTCCTTCGACGAGTTTTCGTCGCTGCTGGCCGACACCAGCTCTCAGTATGACCACATCGTCTTTGATACCGCACCCACCGGGCACACGCTGCGGCTGCTGAGCCTGCCCAAGGCCTGGACCGGGTTTCTGAGTGGCAACGACCGGGGCGCATCCTGCCTGGGGCCGCACTCGGGCCTGAAGATGCAGGAGGTGCGCTTCAAGGCCGCGCTGGACGCCCTGTGTGACGCCAGCAAGACCACCGTGATCCTGGTCACACGCCCGGACAAGGGCGCCATGGCCGAAGCCGCACACACGTCCGGCGAGTTGCATGAACTGGGCTTGAACAACCAGCGGCTGGCCATCAACGGTGTTTTCCACGCCAGCGAACGCAGCGACGCGGTGGCCTGCGCCATCGAAGTCCTGGGCCAGCAGGCGCTGGACGCCATGCCGCCACAGCTGCGCGCCTTGCCGCAAGACCAGGT
>JAHECB010000278.1 GCA_024641925.1 Betaproteobacteria bacterium | reverse complement strand
GCAGCCAAAACAAAGGGCTCCGCGTGCGGAGCCCTGGTCGGCACGGAAATGCCGGTGCCCTCAGTGCTTGGCGCCGCCCTTGGAATCGGTGTCGGCCGCTTCTTCGTCCTCAGCCGGTTTGGGCGGCGGTGGCGGTGGCACGGCCTCGATCTTGTTTTCACGCATGTAGTCGTTCATTTCTTTCCAGCCGGTGAACACCGCAGACTTGTCGGCCTTCTTGTTGAGCAGGTAACACTGCTCAACCGACCGCGCAGCATGCCGGCAACCGGCACCGATGGCTTTGCCATCGGCCTCCTGGCGGGCCGCCACATCGGCGGCCGACTCGATGCCCAACAGGTCACATCCGGCCACTGCAGCGCTCAACGCTGCCAGCAACACCCACCGGGGCGCGGCACGCAAAGGTTCATCGACGTCAAGGGTGGGGCGTGAACGCATCTGTAAGCGACTGAAAAGCAGGATTCAGGCAGGACGCCGCCCTAGCAGGGGGCGCCACGGACGGACCCTCCCAGTTTGCAGGCGGGGGCTTGCCAGCGCCGGCCCAAAAAGCGGGCCTTTGGCCACCCAATCCCGAAGACCCGCCGCCGGTAGCTCAGGGTGTTCAGGCGGTCAAGCGCTTCAGCACCTCAGGCGCCGACAAACGCTTGCCGCCGGCTTGCTGCACTTCCAGCAGTTCCAGCGCCTGGCTGCCGCACGCCACCACCCAGGCATCGGGCGCACAGCCCGGCACCTGCAGCAGCCGTTGTCCGGCGTCGCCCTGCCCTTCGACCACCCGGCACCGCCACAACTTGAGCTCGACGTCTGAAGGGGCGTCGCCAGCCGCCAGTGGCACCAGCGCGTGGCTGCCCGGGAAGGGGTCAAATGCGCGGATGCGCCTTTCCAGTTGAACCGCATCTGAGCGCCAATCCACGCTGGATTCGGCCTTTTCGACTTTGTGGGCGTAACAAATGCCGTCCCGGGGCTGTGGCTGCCGCGGCAAGGTCGGCAACTGGGCCAGGGCCTGCACGATCAACCGCGCGCCCAGCGCCGCCAGGCGGTCGTGCAGCCTGGCCGTGTTGTCGTCTGCCGCGATGGGCTCGGTACCCACCAGCAACATGTCGCCGGTGTCCAGCCCTTGGTCCATCTGCATGATGGTGATGCCGGTTCTGGCGTCGCCGGCCTCGATGGCGCGGTGTATGGGCGCTGCGCCGCGCCAACGCGGCAGCAACGAAGCGTGGATGTTGATGCAGCCCAGCGCAGGCAGGGTCAGGGTCCATTCGGGCAGGATCAGACCATAGGCGGCCACGACCATCACGTCGGGCCGGGCGTCGGTCAGGGCCTGCAAGGCGGCGGCGGCATCGTCGGGAAATTTGCCGTCCAGCCGCAGGCTGCGCGGCTGCAGCACTGGGCAGTCCAGGCTCAACGCCAGTTGCTTCACGGCCGAGGCCTGCAGTTTCAGCCCCCGGCCTGCCGGCCGGTCGGGCTGGGTCAACACCATCACGATGTGATGGCCCGCCTCGTGCAGGGCCTGCAACGCGGTGGCGGCAAACGCCGGCGTGCCGGCAAAGGCAATCTTCACGGCGCGTCTACGCGGCGCGCTGCTCTTCGCGCGTCTTCTTCAACATGCGGGTACGGATGCGCACCCGCTTCAAGGGACTCAGGTATTCGACAAAAACCTTGCCCAGCAGATGGTCCATCTCGTGTTGCACACACACGGCCCCCAGGCCTTCGGCTTCCATGTCAAAGGGCTGACCGTCGCGATCAAGCGCGCGCACCGTCACGCGGGCATGCCGCTCGACCTTGTCATAAACCGTCGGCACTGACAGACAGCCCTCTTCATTCAGCGCCATGTCTTCGCTGCGCTGGATGATTTCGGGGTTGATCAGCACCACGGGCTGGTCGCGCTGCTCGGAGGTGTCCATCACGATCAGCTGGATGTGCTGGTCCACCTGGGTCGCCGCCAGGCCGACGCCGTCGGCCGCGTACATGGTTTCCAGCATGTCAGCGGCCAAGGCGCGCAGGCGGTCGTCGACAACGGCCACGGGTTTGGCCACGGTGTTGAGCCGAAGGTCGGGGTATCGAAGAATCGAAAGCTGGGCCATGGGCATGTTGGGCATGAAAAAGCACCGGTGCAGACCTTTCTGACTTGAAACCTGCCGCCACTTTGTTTGCGGCATCAAGGGTTTACAGGCAGAATCTGCGAAACCAATTGAGGATTGTCGTTGCTGTACGGTAGACCTGTCCGGCGGACGTGTTTTCCGGTCTTTGTCTGCGGAGCTTTTTGCGAAAAACGGCACTGCACCGCACCACGACGGGTCAGTATTCTGGCATCGTCCCATTGGCTTGACATGGCCTGTCGGCTTGGCCCCACGGAGATCGCTGCTTGATGAGCCTGGACACTGAGATTGAATCGGGGGCCCGTTGCACCCGACACAGCCTGCGCGCTGCAGTTTGCCTGCTGACCTTGGCCGCCGGCACCTGCGCCTGGGCACAAGGCAGCCCGCTGCCCATCACGCCCGAATGGCGCGCCACGGCCGAGCGCGTCGCGCAAGCCGGCGTGCCGCTGTCCGAACTGGCGCCCAATGCCCCGGACAGCCATACCGTGAAGCGGGGTGACACCCTGTGGGACATCTCCAGCCTGTTCCTGAAGCGCGCCTGGCGCTGGCCCGAGCTTTGGGGCATGAACATGGACCAGATTCGCAACCCCCACCTCATCTACCCCGGGCAGGTGCTGGTGCTGGACCGCAGCAATGGCCGCGCGCGCCTGCGTCTGGCTGACGGGGGTGGTGTGCCCACGGTGAAACTGTCACCACGGGTGCGCAGTTCTGAACTGGACAACGGTGCCATCGCAGCCATTCCGCTGCACCTGATCCAGCCTTTCCTGAGCGAAGTGGAAGTTTTTGAGGGCAATGCCCTGGACAAGGCACCGCGGATCGTGGCGACGCAAGAAGGCCGCGTGATGGTGTCGCGGGGCGAAACAGCCTATGTGCGTGGCGACCTGGCGGGCGCCCGCGACTTCCGCATCTACCGCGAACTGGTGCCGCTGACGGACCCGGTGACCAAAGAAGTGCTGGGTCACGAAGGCCGTTATGTCGGCAGCGCAGAACATGTTCGCGACGGGGGCGCACCGCCCCAGTCAGTGCCCGTGGGCGCGGTTGTGCCCAGCACCTTCAAGATCACCAGCACCCGCCTGGAAGCCGGAGTGGGCGACCGCCTGTCACCCACACCGCAGCAGCAGTTGCTGGCCTACGTGCCGCACGCGCCTGCAGGCACCATCGACGCCCGCGTCATCGGCCTGTACGGCGACGGCCTGCGCGCGGGCCAGAACCAGGTGGTCTCGCTCAACAAGGGCCGGCGTGATGGCATTGAAAGTGGCCATGTGCTGGCCTTGTGGCGCAGTGGCCGGGCCGCGTTCGACACCACCACATCGGAAGTGAAGACCGCACTGCGGCTGCCCGATGAACGACACGGCGTGCTATTTGTATTCCGCGTTTATGAACGAGTTTCCTACGCGCTGGTGCTGAATGTGCAAGAACCCGTGCGCAGTGGCGACCGCGTCACCCAGCCCTGACCGTCCACAACGGCATGCGGGCTGCCGGCCACGCCCCCGATACCGGCAGCATGCTGACCGAAGCCGAATTCACGGCCTGGTTCAGACTGCTTGAAACCCCAGGCATCGGGCGCGAGTCCGCGCGCCGACTGCTGGCCGCCTGCGGCTCGGCGCCCCAGGTGTTCAGCACACCGCACGACACGCTGAGGCACCTGCTCGGCGCAGGCGCGGCGCAATCGCTTGGCCAGACACCACCCCGGTTTGATGAACGCCTTGCCGCCGCGCTGGCCTGGCTGCAGGGCGGCCGCGACCGGCACGCGCTAGCCCTGGGCAGCCCTGACTATCCGGCGCTGCTGATGCAAACCGCTGACCCGCCGCTGCTGCTGTACCTGCAAGGCAATCGCCAGGCGCTGCACAAACGCAGTGTGGCCATCGTGGGCAGCCGCAGCGCCACCGCCCAGGGTTTGGACAATGCCCAGGCCTTTGCGCACAGTCTGGCCGCACAGGGCTGGCTGGTGGTTTCGGGCCTGGCCCAGGGCGTTGACGGTGCCGCCCATCTGGGCGCCTTGTCCGCAGCCGACATGTTGGCACCGGGCGAGCCCGTTACCCTGGCGGTGGTGGGGACCGGCCTGGACCGCGTCTACCCGCCGCGCCATCGCGAATTGGCCGCACGCATTGCGGCGCACGGCCTGCTGTTGAGCGAGTACGCACCGGGCATGCCTGCGCTGCCCGAACACTTTCCGCAGCGCAACCGCATCATTGCAGGCCTGTGCATGGGCACGCTGGTCGTCGAAGCGGCGCCGCAATCGGGCTCGTTGATCACGGCGCGGCTGGCCAGCGAGGCCGGGCGCGAGGTGTTTGCCATTCCCGGGTCCATCCATGCGCCACAGTCGCGGGGCTGCCACGGTCTGATCCGGCAGGGCGCCAAGTTGGTCGAGTCAGCACAGGACATCCTGGAAGAGTTGGTGCCCACTCAGATGCCGATGCAGCAAAGTTTGCTGGATCCAGCGGACGAGGCAGACCTCCACACGGCATCACACCCAGAACAGGCCCTGCTCGATGCCCTGGGGCATGACCCGGTGACCACTGACGCACTGGTTGCACGCAGCGGCTGGCCCGCGTCGATCCTGTCGGCCAAGTTGCTGAGCCTGGAACTCGAAGGTCTGGTTGCGCGTTTGCCCGGCGGGCTCTACCAGCGGCGTTCGGCGGGCTGAAAAGCACCCACAAAGTTCAGGCGCCGGCTTCGCCCGGGTTGGATGCGCTCAGGTATAGTGAAATCATGTTTGATGTGCTCGTCTACCTTTACGAGAACTACTGGCGACCGGACGCATGCCCGGAACCCAAGCAGCTCTCCCGCAAGTTGTCGGCCGTTGGATTCGAGCCCGAAGAGATCCAGGACGCTTTGCGTTGGCTGGACGGCTTGGCCGATTCCGCGGAAGCCTGCACCGACAGCCCGGTCAAGGGCAGCATGCGCATTTACCTGGCACAAGAGCAAGATGTGCTGGGTGAAGAGTCCATCGGCTTCCTGACCTTCCTGGAATCGGCTGGTGTGCTGTCGTCGGCCATGCGCGAGATGGTCATAGACCGCGCTATGGCCGTGGGTGCCGGCCCCATGGACCTGGAAGACCTGAAGATCATCGTGCTGATGGTCTTCTGGAGTCTGGGCGAAGAGCCCGACGCATTGGTGCTGGACGAATTGTTTGTGGCGTCCGAGGATCGCTTGATCCACTGACCTCTCGGAAGGCGTGCGCCGCGCGGCGCAGCCTGGATCAGCTCAGCAGGCGCGAACCGTCCACATCCAGCTTGGCCAGCGCATTGCGTGTGGCCCTCACCGTCAAGGCCTCATCCTGTGCCGGCAGCAGCAATCCGGCCTGCAGATAGGAGGCCAGCCGGTGTTTCTGGAACAACACGCAACGGCCCTGCTGGGTCACAAACAAGGCCAGCTGGTTGCGCATGCCCTGCCAGGCCAGTTGCACCGGGTCGCTGTGACCGTGGCGCTCCAGCATGTACCAGCTGCCCACCTGCAGTTCGCGCGCCCAGGCGACCATGGCCGGCGTGGGCAGTGACCCCCCCTCCAGCACCACTTCAAGCTCGGAGTTCTGGTGACCCGACAGGTCCAGCACCATGGACTCGTCGATTTCCACGTCCTTGGCGGCAGGCAACAGCTCTTCCAGCGTCTCCAGCCGCTCCATCATCTCGCGCAGGCGATCATCGGGAATCACCGCCGCCTTGGCGGTGAAGGCCGCCGCCAGCGCGTTGTTCAGCTGCTGGATCTGTTCGTCCTGGCGTGCCGTTTCAATGCCCGCCGCGCCCATGCCTTCGCGCAGCGACTTGAGCAGCGGCGGCAAACGGCGCAGCACTTCGGCGCGCTCTTCGCGTGACACCTTCGCGCTGGCCGACCAGATCAGGTCGGCCGCCGCCCGTTTCATGGACTTGGTCTCGACACTCTGCCCGCCATAACGCACTGCGGTGGTGGCCAGCACATCGGCCCAGACGTGGAACAGGAACTGGCGCACACCTTCCTGCACCGGCACCTCGTTGAGCATGCGGCGCAACTCGATGGTGTACTGGATGGCCAAGGTCTCGCGCTGCTCCACCTGCTGCGCCAGCGACACGCCTTTTTTACTGGCTTCGTTTTCGTTCCTGAAATAGTTTTCCAGGAATTTCTCGAATTCGGTCAGCACCGTCTGGAACACCCGGCGCCCGGTATCCGGATAGGCCTCGACCACCTGCACGATGCGCTTGATTTCCTTGTGCAAGGATTCCCCAACCCCCAGGTTGGTGGTGGAGTCGAAGCCCAGCACACAGGCCCCCATGCGGTCGATCAGCCGGCGGGCGGGGTGGTCGACGGTGGCGAAAAAATCCGGCTCCGTCACGGCCACGCGCAATACCGGCATTTGCAGGCGTGCAAACCAGACCCGGATGCTGGCGGGTATGCGGTCTTCGGTCAGGATGCTCTGGAACAACAAAGCCACGATTTCGATCGTGGCGCGC
>JAHECB010000031.1 GCA_024641925.1 Betaproteobacteria bacterium | reverse complement strand
CCCGGCCCCGATCCTACCGGCTCCTTTTTTGGCGCCGACGACAAGCTGCACTGGTTTTCGGCGCCAGTTCGTTGCAACTTGAGCCCGTTGGGTCGCCGCCCGTGTGGCGTGCCCGCCATCCGACGTTGCACCCAGGGACAGCGGTGGTGTCCTTACAATGTGCGTCCATGCTCCTGTCAGTTTGACCCCCGTGCCCTGCAGTCACGCCCAAAATCGCCCACTGCACCGCCCGGCTGGCATTGCGCTGCCGGCTGCTGCCGGCTCCACGCTGGTCGGCGGTTGCAGCGGCGCCCTGTCGCAACAAGCCGGTAACAGCGGCGTGTGGTGGTTTTTGATCGTAGCGCTGCTGCTTGCGACGGCACTGGCCTTTGGGTTGGGCCGCCTGCTGGCCCAGTTGGATCAGAACAAGTCGCTGCGGGCCATGCGCAGTACGCTGACCGCTTGGCAACAATGCCTGGGTGCCGAAGCTTGGCAGACGGATGCCGCACATCAGTTGCACGCCCCGGGCATGTCTTCTCCGGCAGACTGGGCCGCCGACCCCGCGTTTCAGCAGGCCCTGCAGGCCAGATTGCCCTTTGACCACCTGCTGGTCTCGGCCCACGGCGCCGAGGCCGGGTCGGCACAGCAGGCGAAGGCCTGGTCCATCTGAGGCCAACCCCTGATGGACGCAGAGGGAAGTTTTGCGGGTTTTGTCGGTGTCGCGCGCCAGCAGGCGCCCAGCAGCACACCAGCAGGTGCTGGCGACGCAGCGCCAGCCGACACGGCCGCCGCGCTCGCCAAGCAGGCGCAATCGCCGGGTTTACCCCTTGCAGCCGCCACCACCGCCACCGACGAATCCGACGCATTCAGCTTCACGGTGTCGCACGACTTGCGCGCACCCATCCGGGTAGTAGACGGCTTCACGCGCATCATCAAGGAGGACTACGGCCACCTGCTGGACCGTGTCGGCAACGACCACCTGGACCGGGTGATGGGCGCGGCCACGCGCATGAACCTGATGATCGACGCCATGCTGACGCTGGCCAGTCTGTCGCGCCAGCCCCTGGCACGCCAGCCCGTGAACCTGAGCCAGATGGCGCACTTTGTCGTTGAAGATTTGCGCCGCTCGCAGCCCGAACGTGAGGTGGACGTCTTCATTCAGGACGGCCTGCTGGCCGTGGGCGACCCGACCCTGTTGCGGGTGGTGCTTGAAAACCTGCTGGGCAATGCCTGGAAATACAGCGGCCGCACCGCCCAGGCACAGATCTCGCTGCGGTCAGTGGCCCATGGCGATTCGATCGCCTATGTCGTCAAGGACAACGGTGCCGGCTTTGACATGCGGGTGGCCGAACGCCTGTTCGGGCTGTTCCAGCGGCTGCACAGTGCCAGCGAATTTGCCGGTCATGGCGTGGGCCTGGCTTCGGTGCGCCGTATTGTGCAGCGCCATGGCGGCAATATCTGGGCCGAAAGCGAACCGGCCCGCGGCGCCGCTTTCAGCTTCACTCTGGGCCGTTGAAGGCGTTCATTGCCGGTTAGCGCAGTCCCTCGGGGCTGCCGGTTGAATGGCGCCCCGCCGCTACAGCGCCGACCGCGCGAGTTCTTCGACCGCAGCCAGCAAGCGCTCGGCCTGCGCCGGCAAACTGAGCCGGTTGTCGTCAGCCAGGCGCTGCAGGCGCCGCGCGGCTTCGTCCCGGTGCAGGGAATGGCGGTGCATCAGCACCCCCACCGCCATGGGCACGGCCATGTCAGCGCCGGGGCGGCCGGCGGCCAAGGGAGCCACGGCATCGCGGCTGCCGGCCTTTTCGGCCTGGGCGCTGTCCAGGCGGGCCAACACCGCGGCCACGCTGGGCACGATCTGCCCCACATCCAGCGGCTTGATCAGGTAAGCCTGTGCACCCAGCGCCTGCACCTTGGCCAGTGTCGCGCTGTCTGAAAACGCTGACAGAAACATGAACGGTATGCCGTAAGCGTCACGCAGCGTCTCGGCCACGTCAAAACCGCTCTTGCCCGCCATGCGGATGTCCAGCAGCGCCAGCTGGGGCCGGTGTTCACGGGCCAGCAGGATCGCGTCGTCGCCGTTGTCGGCGTCGATCACCTCGTAGCCCGCCTCGGTCAGGCCGTGAGTCACCGTGGCCAGCACCAGACGGTCGTCGTCCACCACCAGAATGCGCGCCCGCTGGCCCGCTTGCGGTGGCTCAGGGGGGGTACTTCTAGGGCTCATAGATCCAATTGTCGCTGATCATGCGCCTCGCGCGGCTCGGTTTCTGGCCACAGCACCGAAGGGTGCTTCAATTCGATCTCCGCCACCACCATGGTCTCGCGCTGGTGCAAGCTCAGCGACGAACTCCGCCGCGGCAACAAGGCCCGCACCAGTCCCAGACCCGACACACCCGCCCGCACACGCTTGAGGTCAAAGCCAGCCTCCAGCTGGCCCACCGACTCAATGCGCACGCAGACGCCTTCGTCGCGCGCAATCAGGCTGCACCGAACCGGCTGCCCATGGCCATGCTTGATCGCGTTGGTGAGCAGTTCGTTGACGGTCAAGGCCACCGGAATGGACTCCGCCTCGGGCAACAAGTGCGGCACACGGCCTTCCAGATCCACTTCAACCGGCGTGCCGAAGGTTCGCTGCACCGACTGCGCGATGGCGCGCAACAAACCGGCCATTTCCAGCGGTCCGCCGCCCCCCACCTGCAGACCGTGCACCTGGGCAATGGCCTGCACCTGGCTGACAGCTTCGTTGAGCGCCACCGCCAGCTCCGGCCTGCGCACAGCGGTCTGCTGCAGCAGACCGGCCACGCCCTGCAAGTTGTTCTTGATGCGGTGGTGTACCTCTCGCACCAGCACTTCGCGCTGGTCAATCGCGGCCTGCAGGCGCGCACGCTCGGCCTCGCGCTGTTGTGTCACGTCGCTGGCCACCAGCAGCAACTGCGACACACCGGCCGTATCTTCGTCCAGTGGCGCAATGCGGCAGTCCCATACCCGCAACAGCTCGGCCGGCGTATCGCCGGCTTCGACGGTCATCTCCAGCCACTCGTGCTCGGAAGCGCCCTTGCCCTGCGCCACGGCCTGCAGCCAGCGGTGCAAAGCCTCGGCCTGTGCAGGCTCGCACATTTCCTGCACCGTGTTGCCCGTCAGGGCCAGCAGCGGACGCCCAAAGAATTCCGATGCCGTCTGGTTGAGCTGTTGCACCCGAAGGCTGCGCGCATCAAAGAGCGCAATGGCCAAGGGCGCTGTCTCAATGACCCGCTGCAGCGACGCCTTGGTCTGGGCAATGCTCACCTCCGCTTGGCGGCGCGCCTCGATGTCGAGCAGCGCAAAGGTCACCTCACGTTCGGCGCCCGTCCCGGCGGTGCTGAGCATGGCGCTGCCCACGACCCAGAATTCACGACCGTCACGTCCACGAAGCCGGCATTCAAAGGTCTCGACCTCGCCGTCCTGCAAACGCTGCAGCCAGTCGTCGCGCCGCAGGGGGTGGTCTTCTTCCGGGGTCGCCACCAGGCTGATCGGCCGTCCCTGGAAGGCCGACAGGTCCGCAGCAAACATGCGCCGTGCCGAGCGGTTCATCCACTCGATGCCGCGCTCGGACACGGTCACGATGCCCACCAGCACCGAGTTCAGCATCGAACGGGTGCGTTCGGCCTGCTGCGACAGGCTTTGCCGCGCCCGGCGGCGCTCGTCGATGTCCACAAACGAGCAGATGACACCAGCGTTCACGTCCTTGTTGTCCACCGGCCGCACGGCCACCTGCACCCACAAGACCTTGCCATCACGGCGCTTGAGTTTTCGTTCGCCGCCGAATCGGCCACGCTCGCGCAGCGCCTGGGCAATGCGCGACTCGAAGTCGACACAGTCACGGGCTGATTCATACAACTCGGCCACATCCAGGTTGCCCAGTTCCGAACTGCCCCAGCCGCTCAGGTCGGCCATGGCCTGGTTGGCACGTTCAATGTGGGCGTCACGCTGGTAGACGATGCCCACCTCGGAGAGGCTGAACATCAGCTCGCGGTCGCGCAGCAGCTGCTCCAGTTCGGATTGCTGCAGCTTCAGACGCGTGATGTCGGTCAGCACGGCAACCGCCTCACTCTGGTCGCCGTCGCTGGACGGGCGCCGCAGGGACAACGAGTACCACTGCACCGCGCCCTGGGCTTCGTCGCCGCTGCGGCGGCTGATTTCAGCCTCGAAGGGCTGGCCCAGCGACAGCACCGCCAGCGCCGCGGCGGCATCGGGGGCAACCCCCGTTTCCGGGTCAGGTGGCACCGTGCCGCGCGAGAAGATTTCGGCCAGTGAAGCGCCCGCAGAGCCTCCGGCCTCAAAACCCAGCATGCGTTCGAAGCGCCGGTTGCAGCGCACCAGCGTGGGGCCGCGCAGGTAGGCAATGCCCGCGGTCGAGGTGTCCATGATGGTGGTCAACTCGCGCAGCAACTGGTGGTTGCGCCGTTGCGCCGCCTCCTGCTCTGTCACGTCCAGTGTGACGATGGAGGTGGTGTTGCGCCCACCGGCCAGCGCACTGGGCTCCACCCGCGTCAACAGCCAGCGCCGACCCATCTCGGGGTGACGTACCGCGTAGCGCACCTCGGTGCGTTCACCGCGGCGAAGGGCATTCTGCAGGCGGTCGAATTCGGCCATCGATTCGGCTTCAACCAGCTCGCGGCCAATGCCCAGCAAGGCACCGGTGTTGGGCGACCGGGTCTGCGTCGCGTCGGCCGCCAGTTCGGTTTCAGCGGCCCTGTTGCGCGCCACGCCACTGGCCGATGGCGGCAGCCAGCCTCTGGCGGGGTCATAGGTGGCCACGCCGATGCTGGCCGTGTCCATCAGCATGCCCATTTCAAGCCGCGCCAGGTCTCGCTCGTCTTCGGCGCTGCGGTCCTGTACCACCGCGAGCACGCGGCGCGCATCAGCCGCCGGGGCGGATTCCGCATGACAGGCCAGCCTGGCCCACAGGCGCCTGCCGCGGCCATTGGGCAGCTTCAGCAGCGTCTGGGTTTCCAGCGGCTGCGCCCCCGGGACCAGCCGCGCATCCAGGCCGGCCAGGGTGGTGGCTTCGCCATCGCTGTGCCAGGCCAGCAAGGTCTGAAGGTCTGGCGTGGCTTCGGCCACACTTTCAGGCACCGCCCCAACCAGCGACTCGAAGGCGCTGTTGAAACGGACGATCATGCCCGACGCGTCGTACACCACCATGCCATTGGTGCTGAGTTCGAACCACTGCGCCAGTTCGGACTCGGCGCGCTGCGCCGACTGTCGCGCATCTCGCTCGACGCTGTGGTCCTGAACCAGGCTCAACCAGCGTGCAGGTGTGCCTGCCGGCGCGATGTTGGCCAAGGTCAAGTCGAGCCAGCACTCGCGGCCTTGGCCATCGATGACCCGCTGGCGCATGGCGGGCGTGGCCTGGCCACGCGCCGTGCTGGCCATCAATTGCGCGCGCTGGGCCCGGTTCAGGGCCTGGTCGTCGGGGGGTTGCAGTTCGATCGGGTCCCGGCCCACCAGTTTCTGCCGCGGAATGCCCAGCAAGGCTACAAAGGCGTCATTGACGTCCAGCAGGCGAAAATCGGCCCCTTGCAGACAGATGGGCTGTGGCGAGGCCCACAGGGCGCGCAGCAGCACCCCGGCCTTTGGGTCGATGGGCCCGCCGGTGTCGGTCATCCGTCGAGTTGACGACCCGCCAGCAAAGCGTGCATGAACGCGCGGTTGACTTCACTGATGTCCAGCATCAGCAGCTCCGCGGCCTCCCGGGTGTCAAACGCCGATTCCTGCTCCACCGCCTTCACCAGCGCCAGGTAGGGACTGAAAGGCCCGCCCTGCCCCAGCAAAGCCTGTTGCACACGATCGGGTACGGGCAGGTTGTTCAGCATGTCAGCAAAAGGCTGGTTCAGCAAACGGTCCAGCAGAGAAAACACCCCGCAGATGAACATCTGCCCCCGAAGTTCGGCGTCGCCATGGGTACGGGCCAACTCCTCCATCATCAAACCGCGGCGCACGGCGGCGTGCATCAGCGGCCGTGCATTGTTACCTTTGGACGCTGACGCCAGAAGGAGTGCCAGCCAACGCTTCAGTCGCTGGGTGCCCAGCAGCATCAGCGCATGGCCGAAGGACGTGATTTCAACCGACAAGCCGAAGGCCGGCGAATTCAGGTACCGCATCAGGCGAAACGCCAGCGTGGGTTCCCGCTTGAGCACCATCTCCAGCTTGGAGGCCGGCACATCGCGATCGACACCACTGATGAGCTCCAGTACCACCTGTACATCCGGCGGCACGGCAGCCCGGCTGCTGGCCTTGGGCAGTTCATCGTCCAGCGGCCAGCCGACCACGGCCACCGCATCACGCTCAAAAGCCTGGTTGGCTTCGAGGCTGGTGCGCACGCCAGTCTGCACCAGTCCGAGCCGGCGTGTGCCGGGCAGAGCAGCCGGCAGGGCCCTGCGTTCTTCTTCGGTCTCGACCATGGCGTGACCAAAACAGGCCAGCACAGCGGGTGCCAGGGGGCTCAACGGCCGCCCTTTCAAGAGCAGGCCGATGCCGCGCGCCTGCAGATCCATCAGCGCCTCGGCGTGCTGGGCATCTCCGGCCATGAACGCCGGTACTTCCAGCATGAAATGGACCGGCAAAGCTTGCGCCATGACGGCGCGCAGCAGCGCCTCGTCGGCGATGTTGAGCGACACCTGAGCCAGCGATGTCGCGGCACCGGGCCTGGGCACGGGTGCGGCCGCGGCAGGCCGGGACACGACCTTGCCCGGCGGGCCGTCGACATTGCGCAGGGTCAGCTGCAGCGGCGCCTCGTCGCCGCCATCAGCGCCGCCACGGCCGACGACCTGCACACCGCTGCCCGGGCTGGCAGACACCGCCCCTGGCGCCGCGGGCCAGACTTCCTGCAAAGCCAGCAGCAAGGCCCCTGCGTCGGGTGCGGCGTCCGCACGCAGCGGCGCGACGGAAACACGGGTAGCCACCACCTGACGGTTTTTGCCGATGAACGGGCTGTAGCCCAGAGTGACTTGCGCCAGAACGGATGGAGTTTGCATGCGGATGAGCGCCTTTGTCAGGCGGGTGAAAGACGGTCGGGTGCGCAGGGCGGGAGCAGGCTCAACTGATGTGGTCGAACAAGGACATCTTCTGCACGATCGAATACGTTTTCAGAGCGGCATCGTAGCCGGTCTGGCGGGTCTGAAAATCGGAGATGGCTTGCAACATGTCCAGGTCCTCGGCGTTCGATCGCGATTCCTGGGCGCCCAGCTTCGTTTCGGCCAGACGGCCGGCCAGGCCGTCAATGCGGTTGAGCACCTCACCGGCCCTGGAACGGAAGGCACTGAGGTGCGAGGCGGCGGCATCGATGTCGCGCAGGCCTTCGAATACGGTCGACGCCGTCTGGGCGGCTGTGCGGCCCGGCGTGGCCAATTCGCTGGACACACGGTCCAGCACGTCGAAGACCGAAATCGTGGTGCCAGGGTTCGCGGGATCGTCAACCTGCATCCAGGCCAGGCGGCCATCCACGGTGAGTGGCGACCCCTCGCCGGTGGCGGCCAGGGTCTGGCCGTCGGCGGCAATGAATGTGACACCCCCGGGCGAATCCACAAACGGCGGCTGGTCCGAACCTTGTCCACCAAACAGGTAGCGGCCGACACCGTCGCTGCGGTTGGCGACTTCCAGCAGTTCGGTCCGCAACCCCGTGATGGCATCGGCCAGCGACTTGCGTTCTACGTCGCCATAGGCGCCATTGCCGGCCGACATCACACGTTCGCGCACCGTTTGCAGCAGGTCGCCGGCCGACCCCAACGCGGATTCGGTGAACTGCATGGCCAGGCGGCTGGTGTCCAGCGCGCGCATTTCGGCGTCGGTGCGCGACTGCAGCGCCAGGGCCCTTTCGGACCGCGCGGCCGCTGCCGGGTCGTCGCTGGGTTTGTTCACGCGCTTGCCGCTGGTCAGCTGCTGTTGGCTCTCGGACAGCTGCTGCTGGCGCAACTGCAGGTTGGTCACCGAGTTTTCGTAGGCAAAAGCTGTGGCAATGCGCATGATGAGGTCGATCCGGGTGAGGTGAAGCGGTCAGCCCTGCCGCCGAAGCATCAAGCTCCGGCCAGCAACAAGGGCAGGGTCAGCGGCCGGTGGCCTGCATCAGGGAATCAAACAACGCCTGCGCCACCTGCAACACCTTGGCCGCAGCCTGGTAGCTTTGCTGGTACTGGATCAGCGCGGCGGCTTCTTCGTCCAGGTTCACACCCACGTTGGTGGTCAGGTTGTTCTTGGCGGCCGATGCCACAGCCTGGGAGATCGTGGACGAGGTTTTTGCGCTCTGGGTTCGCACACCCACCTCGGACACCGCCAGGGCCCAGGCATCGCCCGGCGAGCGGCCGTCGGTGATGTTGGCGTCGCGCAAGGCCAGCAGCTGCAGCGCATTGCCGTTGTTGGACGCAATCGCCGATGCTGGCGTGGGCGTCACCGTGATCGTGTCACCTGTTCGCGGCACACCCTGCAGCCGCAGCTGAAAACCATTGATGTCCGCGGGCGGCGCCGGCAACGGCTGCCCGGGTGTCCAGGTGCCCGACCCGCTGGCCAGCGGCGCGTTGAACGCATCCACCAGGGTCCAGTTGTAGTCGCCGGTGTCGCTGGTGAAACTGATATTTGCCGTGGCGCCGGCCACGGGCAGGATGGCGGAATCGACCTGGATCGCCGCCACCGACACGGTGCCGGTATTGGCAGCACCGGTTGAAGCCACCACGGGCAATGCCGCAGCCAGGTCGCGCGGGTCGTTCAGCAGCCGCTGCATGCCGCTGGCAGCACGGGCCACGGGCTGCAGCAGGTAGCGGTCGCCCGCCTGCGGCGGCGGTGCGCCAAAGGTGATGAGCACACCGTCCACGGTGTCACCATCGGCCACGGCGGTGACGCGGCCATCAGCCAATCGGGTCAGCTGCCAGGTGCCGGGGCTGCCGTCCTGCTCTTCCAGGCGGTAGTCGCTGGCCTGCAGCAATTCGGGGTCGGTGATGGTGATCGAGACGCTGCCGGTGTAGACACCGGGCGAGGTCACAGCGTTGGTCTGGTAGGGCAGGGCCAGCGCCGGCCCCATGCCAAACAGCGCCTGCGACGGCACCTGGCCCAGCGGATTCTGCAGGTTCAGGCCGCGAACCTGCTGGGCATTGACGGCTTCGGCCACAGAAGCCGCCAGCCGCCCGATCAGGTTGCGCCCGGTCACCAGGTCGCTGTTCTGGAACTGCAGCATGCCGGCAATTTCACCGCCGCCCAGAGTGTTTTCGTTCAGCACCCGCTTCAGGCCGAAGTCCTCAAAACCGACAGCCACACGGGACGGGTCACTTTCATGCTCCAGCACCTTCAAGGTGATGGCGGTTCTGCCCAGTACCAGCGACTGGCCGTCCAGCGTGTAAAGGTTGACCATGCTGCCCTCGCCCTGCAGCTGCGTCACCCGCATCAGCTTTGACAGGTCGTCGACAAAGCGGTCGCGTTCGTCCAGCAGGTCGTTGGGGATCTGCCCGGCGCCGGTCATGGCCGCAACCCGCTCGTTGGCATGTGCGATGTTGGCCAGCAGGTCATTGACCTGTTGGACGGCGTAGGTCACCTCACCGGTGACACGTGTCTGCGCTTCGTCGAGCGTGGCGCTGGCATCGCTGAAGCGCGACGCCATTTCACCTGCGCGGGCCAAAACCACCTGGCGCGTGGCCAGGTCAGAGGGGTTGCTGGACAGATCAACCAGGGAGGACATCAACTGCGTCACCGAGTGTCCCAGCCCGGTTTCGCCGATCCGGAACACCGACTCGAGGTCGTTCAGGTGCTCCAGCCGCTTGGCGTCCATGGCCGCCACCGATGTCGAATTGATCGCTTCGCGGCTGAGAAAGTCGCTGTGCTTGCGCGTGATGGACACCACGTCCACACCACGGCCGATGAAACCCTGGCCTGTGAGCAGGCCGTCTGATGTGGCCAGGTTGACCTGCTGTCGCGAATAGCCGGGCATGCCGGCATTGGCGATGTTGTGCCCCACCGTCTGCAAGTTGGCATAACTGGCGGTCATGGACTTGACGCCCAGTGCTGTCAGGGACAGGCTCATGTTGCTGCCTCAGCCTTGGTTGGGTGTGTCAGGCCACCATCGAGCGCTGCAGGCGCAGGGTGGTGTTGATCACGCGCGACAACTTGTCGGCGTAGTTCGGGTCGGTGGCATAGCCTGCGCGCTGCATGTTCTGCGCAAACATCTTGCCCAGGTCCTTGCTGTCGTCCGTGGCGCGGGCCTTTTCCGCGGTGCGCACCACGTCGGAATAGCGCGGGCTGTTGACCATCAGCTTGGCGTAGTCGGCAAACGATTCGGCATAGCTGCCGTAGGCCCGGAACTTGGCCATCACCCGTGTGGCCTTGCCACTGATGTATTCGGTGGTGGCCACTTCGGCCACGGGCCCGTTCCAGGAACCGCCGGCCTTGATGCCAAACAGGTTGTAGCTGGGTGAGCCGTCGCTGTGCTTGATTTCCTTGCGGCCCCAGCCGGTTTCCAGCGCCGCCTGCGACACCATGAAGCTGGCTGGAATGCCGCTGGCCTCTTCGGCGTCGCGCGCCGAGTCCATATGCTGCTGCACAAAGCCCGCCGCGCCGGTTTGTGGCACCCGTGTGGGGGCGGCCTGCGCCACCTGAGTGCCGGACTGAGGTTCTCCGCGCAGCGGCTGCACCTGCAAGGGCTCGGGCGTGTTGTTGGCCGAACGCGTGGCGGGAATGGGGCCAGGCGCCATGCCCATCTGGCGCTCCAGCAGCTTCATGATCGACTCGGACAGCCCTCCTGAACGACCACTGATGGTGGACGCCAGCTGTTTGTCCAGCAGTTCGGTGCCCAGTTGGGTGCCCTGGTTGTCGAGCATGCCGGTGGCCATGGTGGACGCGCGCATGGACTTGAGCATCTCGCCCATGAACAGCGCCTCGAACTGCTTGGTCGCTTCACGCGCGTTGCCCTTGGGGTCGGCAGCAGCGCGGTTGCGCAGGGCCTCCAGCGAACGGGTGTCCAGCGCCAGGCCACCGCTGCTGCCGCCAACCGGTTTGACGGACGACGTGTTGATGGGGAACATGCGGGCATCGGAAAACGGCATGGAAGACATCAAAGCACCTCAATTTCAGCGCGCAGTGCACCCGCGCTTTTCATGGCTTGCAGGATGGCCAGCAGGTCCTGCGGCGTGGCGCCCAGGCTGTTCAGGGCTTTCACGACATCGGTCAACCGTGCACCGGCAGGCATCTGGATCATGGTTCCAGGCTGCTGGTTGATGGCGATGTCGCTCTTTTCGCTCTTGACGGTCTCGCCGCCACCCAGGGCATTGGGCTGGCTGACCTGTGGTGTGGTGTTGATGGTCACCGACAGATTGCCGTGTGCCACCGCGCAGGCGCCCAAGGTGACGGCTTCGTTGACCACCACCGAGCCCGTGCGGGCGTTGACCACCACCCGCGCGGCCGGTACGGCCAGCGACAGGGGCAGGTTTTCAATGTCGGCCAGGAACCCGACACGAGCCTGTGGGTTTTCCGGCAGGCGCACGGTGATCGTGCGGCCGTCCAGCGCCGCCGCCGTGCCGTCGCCCTTGTTGCGGTTGATGGCGTCCACCACGGCGCGGGCGGTGTTGTAGTCGGCCGACTGCAGGCCCATCTGCAAGCTGCTGCCCTGCAACGCCGTGGTGGGCACGGCGCGCTCGACGCTGGCACCGTCCGGGATGCGCCCGGCTGACAGGTGGTTGATCTGCACCTTGCTGCCGTTGGCCGAGGCCCCTGCCCCGCCGACGATCAGGTTGCCCTGTGCCAGGGCGTAGATCTGGCCATCGGCACCCTTCAGCGGCGTCGACACCAGCGTGCCGCCGCGCAGGCTCTTGGCATTGCCCACCGAAGACACGACCACGTCGATGCTCTGCCCCGGTTGTGCAAAGGCCGGCAGCTGCGCAGTGATCATCACAGCGGCCACGTTGCGCAGCTGCATGCTGGCACCCGGTGGCATGGCCACGCCCATCTGTTGCAGCAGTGCTGTCATGCTCTGCGTGGTGAAAGGGGTCTGCGTGGTCTGATCGCCCGTGCCGTCCAGGCCCACGACCAGGCCATAACCGACCAACGCGTTGCTGCGCACGCCGTGTACGGCCGCCACTTCCTTGATGCGGACCGTGGCCCCCACGAGATCACGCCCGCCGCCCTTGGCAACGGCAGCGCCAACGGGTGCCACAAAAGCCATCATGGCGCAGGCGGCAACCGCCACAACGGCGGTGAAAAAGCTGGTCGACCAGGGCTGGCGCATGAGGTTCAAATGGGCATGAGATTGAGAAAGACGCGCGACAACCAGCCCATGGCCTGCGCCTCGGCCTGCTGGCCACGGCCACGTTGCTCGAGTCGCACATTGGCAATGGACGCGCTCTGCACGGTGTTGCCGGGCTGGATGGAGCGGGGATCGACCTGACCTGAAAAGCGCAGCACGTCCATGTTCTGGTTCACGCCGATCTGCTTTTCGCCGGCGATCAGCAGGTGTCCGTTAGGCAGGACTTCACGCACCACCACGGTGATGGTGCCGCTGAAATCGTTGCTGTTTTCTGTGCTGCCCTTGCCGCCGAAGCTGTTGCCGGACGTGGCGTCCACCGCGGCACGGGCAAAGGCCGCAGGCTTGATGCCGGGCAGCGCCGAGATCGAGCCCGACAGCGTGCCGCTCTTGTCCAGCGAGCTGGTGCTTTTCTGTGACGCCGAAACCTTTTCGATGATCGCCACCGTCAAGGTGTCCCCGATCAGGCGGGCACGGTGGTCCTCGAACAGGGGTCGGTAGTTGCCCGCCTGGTAGATCGCGCCCGGCGTGGGCGCTGCCAACACGGCAGCCACCGGCATCACCTGCTGGGGGGGTGGCACGTTGAGGCGGAAATCATGCAGAGCGCAGCCCTGCACGGCCGCCACCACCAGCGCCACCAGGGCCAGACAGACCGACTTCAACCCGGAAAACGAACGAGCCTGCGTCACAGCTGCGCCAACTTCTGCAGCATCTGATCCGAGGTTTGCACGGCCTTGCTGTTGAGTTCATAGGCACGCTGCGTGGCAATCATCGACACCAGTTCTTCGACGACGTTGACGTTGCTGCCTTCCACAAAGCCACCTTGCAGTTGACCCAGCCCGCTGCTGCCCGGCGTGGCCACGTTGGCAGTTCCGGAAGCTGGGGTTTCGCCGTACAGGTTGCCGCCCTTGGAACTCAGGCCAGCCGGGTTGATGAAGTTGGCGAGCTGAAACTGCCCCAGCGTGGTGGCGTTGGTCTGCCCGGCGATGGTGGCAGAGACCGTTCCGTTGGCGGCAATCGACACCGACGTGGAGTCTGCCGGTATCGTGATACCGGGCATCACGGTGTAGCCGGCGCTGGTGACGATGGTGCCATTGGCGTCCACCTGCAAGGCGCCGTCGCGTGTGTAGCCGGTGGTGCCGTCGGGCATCTGCACCTGCAGGAATCCGGCACCCTTGATGGCCACGTCCAGCGGGTTGCTGGTCTGCGTCAACGCGCCCTGGTTGAAGTTGCGCACCGACGCGGTCACTTTCACGCCCAGACCCACTTGCAGGCCCGTGGGCAATTGCGCCCCTTCGGCCGACGCGGCCCCGGCGGGACGCAAGTTCTGGTACATCAGGTCTTCAAACAGCACACCCTCGCGCTTGAAGCCGTTGGTGCCCACGTTGGCCAGGTTGTTGGAGATCGCGTCCAGCTTCATCTGCTGGCCTTCCATGCCGGTCTTGGCAATCCACAACGAACGGATCATGGTGATGTTTCCCTTGAAAGAACCTGCGCTGCGTGCCCGATCGGCAATACCGCATGAACTGCAGGCTCAGAAACGATCTTCGTTCGGACTTGAGGTCTGGAAGCGCCAGAAAAGAGGCCCTGGGTGGGGGCTTTTCGAAAACTTACTGGCTGTGCCAGCAGCGCGCGCTGGGCCACCTGCCGGCGCTTGCCGGCGCTTGCCGGCGCTCATGAGCACACCATCAGGCGCCCCCGTGCAACGGCGGCGCCACGGACCGACCCGCGATCAGCCCGTACCCAGCAGCTTGGCCGCGTTTTGTTCGCGCTGCTCGGCGTCGTGCAGCGTCTTCATCTGGTGTTCGAACTGCCGGGCTGCGGAGATCATGGCCACCATGGTTTCCACGGGGCTGACATTGGACCCTTCCAACGCACCGCTTTGCAGCCGGGCGGTGGGCTCGGCGGGCAGGTCACCCTGCTCCGGGCGGAACAGGCCGTCGGTGCCGCGTGTCATGGGCGCTTCGGGCACCACCAGTTTCAGCTTGCCACTTTGTTGGGGCTTGGCGCTGCCCACCTGGGTGGTGATGCTGCCGTCCGTGGCAATCTCGACCGTGGCATTGGCCGGCAGCGTGATCGGGCCGCCGTCGCCCAGCACCGGCAACCCGCTGGGTGTCACCAGTTGCCCTTCGGCGTTGACCTGCAGCGAGCCCGCGCGGGTGTAGGCCTCCACGCCGTCCATCGCCTGCACGGCCAGCCAGGCCTTGCCCTGCACCGCCACGTCCAGCGCCCGGCCCGTGCTTTGCATCGGACCAGGCTTGTCGTCATAGCCCACGGTGGTCTCCAGCGCGTACACACGCGTGCTGGCGCCGTCGCCCAGCACCGGCACGGCGCGAAACGCCTGCAGCTCCGCGCGGAAGCCGGTTGTGGACACGTTGGCCAGGTTGTTCGCCAGCGCGTCCTGCCGCTGCATGGCGGCCTTGGCGCCGGCCATGGACAAGTAGATGAGTCGGTCCATGCGGCTGCGCCCCGAGACTCAGTGTGCCATCAGCGCAGGTTGACCAGCGTCTGCAGCACCTGGTCCTGCGTCTTGATGGTCTGCGAGTTGGCCTGGTAGATGCGCTGGGCCACCATCATGTTCACCAGCTCGGCCGTCAAGTCAACGTTGCTTTCCTCCACCGCACTGCTTTGCAGCAGGCCAGCCGCGCCGCTGCCTGGCGCGCCACCCAGCGGCTGACCCGACGCAAAGCTGCTGGCCCAGGTGTTGTCGCCCAGTGGCGACAGGCCCTGCGGATTGCGAAAGGTGGCGAGTTCAATCTGACCCGCCGGCCGAGTCTGGCCGTTGGAATAACGCGCCATCACGACGCCGTTGGATTCGATACCGATGGACGTCAGCAAGCCACTGGCAAACCCATCTTGCTTGAGGTCGCTGACGCCAAAGGCCGAACCGAACTGTGTCAGGCCGGAAACGTCGAGGTCCATGTCAAAAGCGACCGTGGCCGCGCCAGCGGTGTTGGTGGTGATCGGCACGTTCAAGGTCACTGCACCCAGAGGGGCAGCCGGCGCCGACCCGTCAGGCGCAAAGTTGATGGGAACCGGCGCGCCGCCGGTGACGTCCACACCATTGGCGCTGGCGTAAAGATTCCAGGTATCGGTGTCCACCTTCTGGAAAAAGTAGGTCAACGCCACTTCCTGGCCCTTGATGTCATAAGCGATCATGGAGGTCGCGTTGTTGTAGGTGCGCGGGTCGTTGAAGTCAATCACAGGCGCCAGCGGGTCACCAGTATTGGCCGCCCGTGAATCGAAGTTCGCCTGTACAGAAGCGTTGGCCGTGACGGCGGGACTGACGCCGCCGGTGGGCAGCTGCAGCGCCACCGCCGCGCCTGGCTGCACCACGCCGCCGGCATCCACCGGGTAGCCCATGAGCTTGAGTGCGCTGTTGTTGACGATGAAACCATCGCGGTCCATCTTGAACTGTCCGTTGCGCGAATAGACGATGCCCTTGCCATCGGTCAGCTCAAAAAAGCCGTTGCCACTGATGGCCACGTCCATCGAGTTGTCGGTGGCCTTGATGCTGCCCTGGCCAAACTGCTGCGCCACTGCTGCGATCTTGGCACCCAGGCCAGCGGCACCTGAGCCGCCGCCTGACGCGGCGTACATGTCGGCAAACTCGGCACGCGCCGTCTTGCTGCCCACGGTGGACACGTTGGCGATGTTGTTGCCAATCACGTCCAGACTCTTGGCCGTGCTGTTCAACCCTGAAATACCTTGTTGAAAACTCATGTTGCTTCCTGTGGGGGGTGGTCAGTTAAAGGCCTTGACGTCGCTGTAGGCGACGCTGCCGCTGTATTGGGTTTCGATGACAAGCCCGGTTTCACGCGCGCTGACAGCGCGGACGTGGTCGAGCATCAAGGCGGAGCTGGGCACGGCCGCAGTACCGTTTTTGGCGTTGATGCGAAATTGAAGCTTGGCGCCATCAGCCACTCCGGTGGCATCCCACTCGAAACCATGGCGCCCTTCGGCTTGCGGCCCCAGGTCGACGGTCGTCAACAGGCGCCCGCCTTCGTCAAGAATCTCGACCTGTACGCTGCTGGCGGTGCCGTTCAGATCAAATCCGGCCAGGCCCACACCACCCTGCACCGCCAGGCGGTTGCCGACCACGGTGACGTCTCGACCCACCAAGGCGGCGCCGGAGATCGCTTGCAGCTGGCTGAACTGTTGGCTCAGGCCCCCCACTGTCGTGTTCAGCTTTTCGATGCCGTTGACGGTATTGATCTGCGCGATCTGACTCGTCACCGCGGCGTTGTCCATCGGGTTCAACGGATCCTGGTTCTGCAGCTGCGTCACCAGCAGTTTCAGAAAACGGTCCGCCGTTTCCTTGCTGGAGGAACTGTCGGTCGCCGTGGAAGCAACATTCAGGGCCAGCGTGCTACCGGCGGTGACGCTGGCGCTGGTGGGTATCGTGGTGGTCATGTCGCGTTAGCCTTGATTTCAGTTCTGGCCGATCTGCAAGGTCTTGAGCAGCAGGCTGCGGGCCGTGCTCATGACTTCGATGTTGTTCTGGTACGAACGCGAGGCCGACATCATGTTGACCATCTCTTCCACCGCGTTGACGTTGCTGTAGGTCACGTAGCCTTCAGCATCTGCGCTGGGGTGTTTGGGGTCGTGGATGCGGCGACCAGGTGTCTGGTCTTCCTGCACGGTCGACACCCGCACGCCCGCGGTGGCTTCGGCCTGCGCGCCCACGCCCAGCATGGTGGTCTGGAACACCACCTGCCGTGCCTTGTAGGCCGTGCCATCGGGCCCGGCCACGGTGTCGGCGTTGGCCAGGTTGGAGGCCACCACGTTCAGGCGCTGGCTTTGTGCGCTGATGGCACTGCCAGCGACGTCGAAAATGCGAAACATGCTCATGGGTTGACTCCCTCAGCCTGGTGACCTGGCCGCCGGGGCCATCAGCCCTGGTTGTGACTCTTCATGGCGTCTTGAAGTCCGCGCACGGCGGAATTGACAAAACGCAGCGTGGCTTCGTACTTGACGGCGTTGTCGACAAAAGCACCGCGCTCGCGGTCCATGTCCACTGTGTTGTTGTCCAGTTGGGTCTGGTGCAGCTGCGCATAGTCCAGCCGCGGCTGTGCGCGCCCGCCGGGCGCCATGACGTTGCTGGCAATGTTGCTGCCGATGTCACCCGCCACACCCGCACCGCTGCTGGCGGTGGCCGAACGCAGCGCCTTGGAAAACTCGAAGTCGCGGGCCTTGTAGCCCGGCGTGTCGGCGTTGGCAATGTTCCCGGCAATGATGCGCTGACGCTCAGCCCGCAAGACCAGGGCCTGGCTGTGAAACTCCAGCGAGTCGGTGAATCTGGGAATCATGTCGTGCTCCTGATCCGGGCTGGTCCGGGCCTTGGAGCTGCTTGCTCCGGACCGACCTGCCATGCCAGGCATTCTGGGCAAGCACCCGGCCGACATGAGCTCGAATAGGTCCGACAAAGCCGTCCATATCCAGGCCCTGCAGGTGCATGCCAGCCGATACATTGGCGCGGTGAAAAACCGATTCAGCCCACCACTCCGCCGTTGTGTGCCTGCCGTGCTGGCTGGTGCGCTGTGTGTTGCCGCACACGCCGCGCCATCGTCCGCGGTGCCCGCACCGGCCATCGCCGATGGCCTGGCCTTGCTGAAACAGGCGGCCCAGAGCCTGGCGCCCGATCAAGCACGCATTGAAGTCAGCATCGGGGCGCCCGACAGCCGACTCACCCTGGCGCCTTGTGCCGTGGCCCAGGCCTACCTGGGCACCGGCGCCAAGGCCTGGGGGCGAACCCGGCTGGGTGTGCGTTGCACCGAAGGTGGGCGCTGGAACATTCAATTGCCGGCCACGGTGCAGATCTGGGCTCCGGCCGTGGTGGCCAACAGCGCACTGAGCGCTGGTGCACCCTTGTCGGTTGACCAGCTGAGCGTGGCCGAAGTCGACTGGGGCCTTCATGCTGCCCCGCGGTCAGCCGATATGTCGGGCGAGACGACATCTGCGCTGCAGGCTGATGCAGGCGAGCTGCAAGGCCGGTTGCTGGCCCGGCCCGTGATGCCGGGTGCGCCGGTACGCACACTGGACCTGCAGTCGCGCCGCTGGTTTGCGGCAGGGGCCAAGGTCACCATCTCTGCCGTCGGCGAGGGCTTTGCCATTGCTTCCGAGGGCCAGGCCCTGTCCGCCGGACTGGAAGGCCAGTGGGTCCGCGTGCGCACCGAAAGCGGCCGTGTGGTCAGTGGCAAGGCGGTGGCCGAGAACCGGGTGGAGATCCGGCTGTGAGGGCGCAGCCCAGCCGGCTCCGGGTCTGCCGATACGGCATGCCCCTGTGTGAAATATCGCGTTCGGGGTCTAAAGTCGGGTTTGCGGGTTGCCGATACTGCCTACAAGGCGTTGGGTCAAACCAGCTGTTTGTGCACCTGACAGGAGTTCCAAAATGAAGATCGGTTCCATTGATACCAAACCCGTTGTCCCGGCCAGTACCCAGGAGCGCAAGGCGCCTGACAAGGCCGGCGTGGGCGCTGCCGAGGCCAGTGCCAAGGTCGAGCTGTCACCCGCAGCATCGGCCCTGGCCAAGTTGTCTGCAGACCCCTCGTTTGACGCCGCCAAGGTCGAGCGCATTGCCCAGGCCATTCGCGACGGCAAGTTCGAGGTCAACCCCGAGGCGATTGCCGACAAGTTGATCGAAAACGCCAAGGAATTGCTGAGCCGAAAGCCCAGCTGAACCTTGCAATCCAGTCAGCTCACGCAGGGCGTGTTCTGACCGATTGGCAGGCCAGACCTGCGCCACACCAACCTCCCGCCACAGGATTTGTCGACGTTCATGCCCTCAGCACCAGTCGCCCGCCATGCCGTCCAGCCCCTTGTGCCGCTGGAGCAGCCCCTGGAACGGGTCGAGCAACGTTTGCAGGACCTTGGCATGGCACTGCGGCAGCAGGACGCTGCCGCGGTCGACCGCGTGGCTTCCGAACTGCACGCAGCGCTGTCTTCTGCCGTAGACCACTTTGCGCGAGCAGCGCAAAACGGCGGCGTGCCTGCTGTTTTGCGCCACCGCCTGGCATTGGCCGGCGGCCAGGTGGCCGCACAGCGCGAGGCGCTGGCGCGTGCCACGGCATCGCTGGACCGCGCCATCGACGTGCTGATCCCGGACCAGGCCCCTGCCCAGTTCTACGGCGCGGCCGGCACGGCCAACCGTGGCGGACCCCGGGGCAGCCTGCTGGCCTGAAGCGCCCGCATGGAAAGAACGGCTGCCGAATACGGCAGCCTTTTTTTGGCACCCGGGCCAATCCCCTGCGAACGACTCCTGCACACGCACCCTTTACACGCGGGTTGACGCGCCGACCTCAACGGCCGCCCAGGCACCGATCCGGAAACCCCAAAAAAAGGGCCCTTGCCAATTCGGCAAGGGCCCTTTTGCGCAGGTCGGTCGCGCTGGCTTCAGCGGCGCCAGCGCCGCATCACCACTCGCGCAGCTTGGTGCGCAGGCGCGCGATCGACTGGCTGTGCAACTGGCAGACCCGGCTTTCGGTCACGCCCAGCACGGCGGCAATCTCTTTCAGGTTCATGTCGTGCTCGTAGTACATGCTCATCACGTACTGCTCGCGCTCGGGCAGGTGCTTGATGGCTTCGACCAGGGCTTCACGCATGCGCAGGTCCTGCAGGCGTGCCATCGGGTTGGCGTCGTCGTCCATGACGTGACGGTCCAGGAAATCGTCGTCGCCGTCGTCGCCGCTCATGTCTTCCAGGTAGATCAGCTGGGTGCCGCGCACCTTGCCCAGCAATTCCTGGTAAGCCGTCAGTTCCAGGCCCATCTCGTCGGCAATCTCGCTTTCGTGCGGCGCCCGGCCCAGGCGCTGTTCCAGCTTGTGCACCGCGGTTTCGATGCTGCGCTGGTGGCGGCGGTCGCCCCGGCTCATCCAGTCGTTGCCACGCAGCTCGTCGAGCATGGCGCCGCGGATGCGCTGGGTGGCAAAGGTTTCGAACTGGACACCCTGGGCCGCGTCAAAACGGGTCATGGCGTCGCTGAGTCCGATCATGCCGACCTGGATCAGGTCGTCCACCTCCACGTTGGCGGGCAGCTTGGCAATCATCTGGTGCGCGAGGCGGCGCACCAGGGGGCTGTACTGTTTGAGCAGCACGCTGGAGTCGAGTTGTCCCTTGGCGGTGTACATATGGTCAGTGGCCTCTATCGGTATGCGGGAAATGCCGGGGTGGGTTCATAGCCGGCCCAGCCGGACGCCCGCCAGGCACCCTCCAGGGGCGGCACGGCAGCGCTGCTGCCCTGCAAGCCCGCAGGCTCCAGGTTCAGCTGGGCCTGAAGAAACTGCAGCAAGTTGTTGTCGGCTGGCAGCACGTCATCAAGACCCGGATCGGACAAGGGGTCCATCACCACGTGGTTGCGCAGCAAGGCGCCCAGAAACTGCTCGGCGCAGCCGGCCAGATTCTGGGCAATGGCCTCGGCACGGTGTGTGTTTTCAGGCGCAGCCAGCAGCAGATCAAACGTCATCAGGCCGCTGCGCTGCACCAGCAGCTTGCAGCTGCCGTAGGCGTGTTTCAGGCTTTCCGGGTTGTCGGCGGCCAGCAGCACCGGCCGGCAGGCGCGGCGCTTGAGCACGCGTACCAGGTCGGTGGCTTCGGCATGCAGAACGATCACATCGGCCTGCGGGCAGACCCGGTGCAAGGCGTCGATGAAAGCACCGGCGCAGCCGCGTGTGTCCACATAGGCCTGCGGCAGGCCACGTGCGGCCACGTAGTCGATCTGGGGCGACAGCCGCTCAATGCAGGCGGCCAGATCAACCTGCGCCAACTCGGGCGCGTCGGGGGCTGCGTTGCTGGCGTCGACCACCAGCACGTGGTGGTCTTCCAGCGCCAGTGTGGTGGCCAGCCGGTCCAGCACCGTGGTGCAGTACGGCACCTGCGGGTTGGCCACCAGCGCCAGCAACTGCGTGCGCCGGCCACTGAACATGCGGCGCAGGCCGTCGGCCTGGTCCGCCAGCGGCATGCCGCGTGAAGGGGAATAGAAGTCCGGCATCGGGGCGTGTGGCCTCAAGCGTGCACGCCGGCCACGGCGGCTGGCGCCGCGGCGTTGGGCATGCCGGCAAAGATCAGGTTGACGTCGTTGTCGTTCAGGTTCCAGGCCGCACTGCCGCCGCCCTTCAAGGCACGCTGCACCAGCGCGCTGGCCGACAGGCGGTGCCAGTCTTCGGGCACACGCTGGCCGTTGGCCACGGCCACCACCTTGAGCTTGTGGCGCACCATCGAGTCCAGCGCCGGCGCCAGCTTGACGGCTTCGTCCAGCTTGGACAGCACCACACCGTGGCAGCTTTGCGCGGCATAGGCGGCCAGTTGGTCTTCAATGGTCTCGCCCTGCGCGGAAGCATTGATCACCAGCAGCCGCTTGATGGCACGCTGCGACACCATGTCCAGCAGTTCACGGGTGCGGCTATCGCGCTGCGCCATGCCGGCGGTGTCGATCAGGATCATGCGCTTGGCCGACAGCAGTTCCAGCAGGTCTTCCAGCGACGCGCGGTCGTGTGCGGTGTGCACCGGCACGCCCAGGATGCGACCGTAGGTGCGCAGCTGTTCATGGGCGCCGACGCGGTAGGCGTCCAGCGTGATCAGGCCCAGGTTGGCCGCGCCGTAGCGTGTTGCAAAGGCAGCCGCCAGCTTGGCCGTGCTGGTGGTCTTGCCCACGCCGGTGGCACCGATGACGGCAAACACACCCCCCTGCTCTTCCAGCGAAGCCTCGTTCTGCCCCGTGGTCAGGTTGCGCTCCAGCACCGTCGAAGCCCAGTCGCTTTCGTCCACGTCCACCGGCAGGCCGTCCACCAGGCGGCGGATCAGGGCCGGCGAAAAACCGGCGGCCAGCAGCCGCTGCGCCAGATGCGCCTGGCGCGGCTGGCGCTGCAGTTTTTCCATGAAAGCCAGCGCACCAAAACGCTGTTCGATCAGGCCACGCATCGAGCGCAGCTCACTCATCATCTCGGTCTGGTCGCGGCGGGTGGCGGCGCCTGCGGGGGCTGCCACCGTGGGCTGCGCCGGGGCGCGGGTCGGGCGTGCTGCGGGCTGGGCCTGCTGGGCTTGGGCTGCTTCCGCCGCAGCGGCAGTTTGAGCCTGCTGGGCCAGCTGCTCCAGCGTGACCTCGTCACGCAGCACGGGCAAGGTCCGACCATCAGGCCGCGCCGGGGCGCTGGCTGCCTGCAGCTGGCGCTTGCGCGCCACGTCAATGGCCGACACCGTGGGCGGCTGCGGCAAGGGCACGTTGTGTTGCTGCACCGCCATTTCGGCTTCGCGGCGCTTGAGCATGCGCTGGCGGACATAGTCCTGGAACGACAGCGTGCTCATCTGCAGCTGTTCGACGTCGTGATGCACCGACTGGTGTTGCGGCGGCTCACGCCGAGCTGGTGCGCTCGCCGGTTCTGGCAGCTGGCGATTGGACTGGGGCTGCCGGGCTTGTGCAGCGGCCGCACGTTCTGCGTCCCAGGCTGCCGCGCCGGAGGGCGCTGGGTTGCGTTTGGCCAGCACGCGGCTCAAGGGCGAGGTGTTGCCGGCGCCGCGCTGCGCTGGCGCATGCGCGGGCTCCACCGGCTCCAGCGGCGGCTCCATGCGCTGGCGGGCACGGGTCAGCAGCCGGGCGGCGGCCTCCAGGCGCGAAGGCGCCGGTGGGGCCGCGGGGACTTCACTGGCCCAGCTGGGCAGGTCTTCATCATCGTAGGCGGGCTCCGGCTCGGGCTGGGGCGCCACCGGGTGCCGCGGTGCGGCGGCGCTGGCACGGCGCGCCGGGCGGGCCGTGCGTGGTGCCTGCACCCATTCGGCGGCAGCGCCTACTCGTTCGAGCTGCTCGACACTGTCGCCGGCCATGGCCACCACCTCGACCCCCTGCGGGCAGGGGCGGGTGGACATGACCACGGCATCGTCGCCAAATTCCTGTTTGACCAGGGCCAGCGCCTCGCGGGATGTGCGGGCGGTGAAGCGTTTGACGTTCATGCAGTGCCTCCGATGATCGAGCCGATCCGGATCGAATGGGTTTCAGGTATTTCGCTGTGGCCCAGCACCTTCAAGCGCGGTGCGGCCCGTTTCAGCAGCCGCGCCATGGGCGCGCGGATCATGTCGGGCACCAGCAGGCAAGCCGGCAGGCCCAGATCTTCCTGGCGCCGCGCGGTGTCGGCGGCGCTCTTGCTCAAGGTGTCGGCCACGCCGGGATCCAGCGCGGCGCCATGGGGCGAATTCAGGGCCTGGGTGACCAGTCGCTCCAGTTCGGGGTCGAGCGCGATCACGTCCAGCTCCTTCACCGCGCCGTAGATCTGCTGCACGATGGCCGGTGCCAGGTGCACGCGGATGCGGCGCGCCAATTCGCCCGGGTCGGTGGTACCGCCGGCGTTTTCGGCCAGGCATTCGACGATGGAACGCATGTCGCGGATGTGCACGCCCTCTTCCAGCAGCAGTTGCAGCACGCGTTGCAGGGTGGCGATTCCAACCATCTTGGGTACAACGTCCTCGATTAACTTGGGGGCCAGTTTGGTCACATGCTCCACCAGGCTTTGTGTTTCCACGCGTCCCAGCAATTTGGCGGCATTAACCTGCATCAAGTGTGAAAGATGGGTGGCCACGACGGTGGCGCAATCAACCACCGTAAACCCGGCCATTTGGGCCATTTCCCGGTGCCGTTCCTCGATCCACACCGCCGGCAGACCAAAGGCCGGATCGGTGGTCTTGGTGCCGGGCAGCTGCTGCTGCACGGCGCCGCTGACCCCGCCGGGATTGATGGCCAGAAACTGGCCCGGTATGGCCTCGGCCTCGCCCACCACGGCGCCGCGCAGGGTGACGCGGTAGGCGCTGGGCTTCAGTTCGATCAGGTTGTCGCGGATGTGAACGGGTGGCGGCAGAAAACCCACGTCCTGCGCAAACTTCTTGCGCACACCCTTGATGCGCGCCAGCAGGTCGCCTTGTTTGGCCTTGTCCACCAAAGCGATGAGGCGGTAACCCACTTCCAGGCCCAGGGTGTCCACCGGGGCCAGGTCGTCCCAGCTGGCCTCGGCGTTGGCCTGGGGCACCACCTCGGTGGTGGTCGGCTCGGGTGTTTCGGCCAGCGCTTTCTTCGCCTTGTGCAACTGGCGCGCCAGCAGCGCAAGGCCGCTGCCCACGATCATGAACACCAGGTGCGGCATGCCCGGCACCACGCTCAGCAGCCCGATGATGCCGGCGGCCACACCCAGCGCCTGCGGCGATTCAAACACCTGGCCGCGGATCTGCGTGCCGATGTCCTGTTCCTTGCCCACGCGCGACACCACCATGGCGGCGGCCACCGAGATCAGCAGGGCTGGAATCTGCGCTACCAGCGCGTCGCCCACCGCCAGCGTGACGTAGGACGTGGCCGCCTGCCCGGCATCCATGCCATGGCTGGCCATGCCGATGACAAAACCGCCCACCATGGTGATGAACAGGATCAGCAGACCGGCCATGGCGTCGCCGCGCACAAACTTGCTCGCGCCGTCCATGCTGCCGAAAAAGTCCGCTTCTTCAGCCACCTCGGCGCGGCGCAGGCGCGCCACCTTGTCGTCGATGATGCCGGCGTTGAGGTCGGCGTCGATGGCCATCTGCTTGCCGGGCATGGCGTCCAGGGCAAACCGGGCGCCGACTTCGGCGATGCGCTCTGCACCCTTGGTGACCACCACGAAGTTGATCACCACCAGGATGGCAAACACGATCAGGCCGACGCCGAAGTTGCCACCGATCAGGAAGTGACCAAAGGCCTCGATCACCTGGCCCGCGGCGCTGGGGCCGTTGTGGCCTTCCATCAGCACCACCCGGGTGGTGGCCACGTTCAGCGACAGGCGCAGCAGTGTGGTCACCAGCAGCACGGTGGGCAACGCGGCAAAGTCCAGCGGCTTGACCATCTGCGCCGACACCATCATCACCACCAGCGCCAGCGCGATGTTGAAGGTGAACAGCAGGTCCAGCACAAAGGCCGGCAGCGGCAACACCATCATCGACAGCATCATCACCACGAAGGCCGGCAGCACCAGCGCCTTCACCGCCATGGCGCGGGGCCCGCCAGCGGGTCCCATCACGCGGTTGGCCCAGGCCAGCAAGGGGTTCATGGCTCAGTACCTTGTCGGGCGCCGGCTTCAGGGCCCGCCGCGGGCTTGCCATTCGCCGGGTCCAGGTCGGCGGGCACGTCGGGCTTGGGCAGGGGCAGGTTGGCCTGGCGACCGCTGGCCATGGCCTCGCGCAGGCGGAACACCCAGGCCAGCACCTCGGCCACCGCGGCAAACAGCCGGGTCGGCACCTCGTGGTCCAGCTGGGTATGCGTGTACAGCGCACGCGCCAGGGCGGGTGCCTGCAGCACGGTAACGCCGCTTTCGCGCGCCAGGTCGCGGATGCGCAAGGCTACCAGATCGG
>JAHECB010000277.1 GCA_024641925.1 Betaproteobacteria bacterium | reverse complement strand
ACCTACCGCAACCTGGCGCGGGCCACCTTGCGCGGTGTCGAGACCTCGGGCGCGACGGCGCTGGGCGGGGGCTTCAGCGCGCGCCTGGCCTGGACCTGGCTGCAGGCCGAGGACGGCATCGGCCGGCCGCTGCAGCGTCGCCCGCGCCACAGCGTGGGCGCGCAGCTGGACTGGGCGCAGGGCCCGTGGCGGGCCGGCCTGCGCGTGGACCACAGCGGCAGGCAATGGCTGCCGGCCGTGGTCAGCCGCGCACCAGACGTTCAAAGCCCGGATCTGACCCTGGTTGGTGCCTACCTGACGCGCGCGCTAGGTTCAGGGCTGACGCTGTCGCTGGGGGCAGACAACCTGACGAACGTGCGGCCGGCCGACAAGTCGGCGTCGTTCACCCACGCCGAGGTGCCACGCACCTGGAAACTGGCGCTGAGCGGGCGTTGGTGAACGGCTTGACGCGGCGACATCGGGCCCGGACGATGCGTTCATCATGGCGCTGATCGAACACCATGCGGCCTTGCGGGCCGTGCATCTCGGCTGCGTGGCGCTGAGCGGGACCCTGTTCGCAGCGCGCGCCTTGTCGCGGCTCGCTGGTGCGCAGTGGCCGTTGGCGCGCCAGGCGCGCATGGCCAGTTGGGTCATCGACACCGGGCTGCTGGCAGCCGGCGTGGCGCTGTGGGCAGCGCTGCAGCTCAACCCGGTTCAGCAGCCCTGGCTCGGCACCAAGCTGTTGCTGCTCGTCGTCTATATCGGTCTGGGAACGATGGCCCTTCGCCGTGCACGCACGCCGGCCAGCCGTCTGGCCTGGACCTTGGCCGCACTGGCGTGCCTCGGCTTCATCGCCACAGTGGCGCTGTCCCGGCAACCGATCGGGTTCTGGGCCTGGTGGTGATCGCCGGCGGCACGGCGCGAGCGTGCGATTTCATCCGGGCCCGCGTCCGCGTGGCCCCAGTGGCGTTTGTGGCCGGCGCGCAAATTCTTCAACTGGTTCAAGGCCGCTCCACCGTGGCCGGCCTACCCTGGTCGCGCGCCCATTGGAGGCGCAGCCCCGATGGACTCTGCACTCGACCTCCGCACCTTACCGCTGTCGCGCCAACGCGCGCTGATCCTGGCCACCTTCGACGCGCTGGCGCCGGGTGAGACCCTGGAACTCCTGGACGACCACGATCCGATGCCGCTGTACTTCCGGCTCGACCGCCTGCGCGAGGGCGAGTTTGCCTGGCGTTACCTGCAGACCGGTCCCGATTGCTGGCAGGTGCGCATTGTCCGCGTGGCGCGACGGGCAGGCGCGGGGCCGGACCCGCCGGCTTGAACGTGGTCAGCCGCAAGTCGTGCGCCAGTTCAGGCATGATTCGGCATGCTCGATCCTCGCGCCTTCGATATTCCCCGTTTCCTGCAAGTGCTGCCGCTTTTCAGCGACCTGGGCCCCACCGAAATCGAGCGCCTGGCCCAAGGCTGCCACCTGCGGCGCCTGGAGCGCGGCGACATGGTGTTCCGTGTCGGCGACCCCTGCGACGGCTTTCAGGTCGTCGTCATGGGTCAGGTCAAGCTGTTTGTGATCTCGCCCGGGGGGCAGGAAAAGGTGATCGAGATCGTTGGTCCGGGGGGCAGTTTCGCCGAGGCCCTGATGTTCCTGGGCAAGCCCTACATGGTCAACGCGCAGGCACTGGCCGACAGCGCACTGCTGACGGTGCAACGCCAGACGGTGATGGACGAACTGGCGCGCGACCATCACTTTGCGCTGCGCATGCTGGCTGGCCTGTCGCGCAGGCTGCACGGCCTGGTACACGACGTGCAGGCGTACGCGCTGCAAAACGGCGTGCAGCGTGTGATCGGCTACCTGTTGCGCCACCATGGGCCCGATGACGGTGGCGTTGACGCCGCCGTCACGGTCAGCCTGCCCGTCAGCAAGGCGACGATCGCGTCGCGGCTGTCGCTGACGCCCGAGTATTTCTCGCGTGTGCTGCGCGAGTTGGAAGAGGCTGGCCTGATCGAGGTCGACAAGCGCGACATCCGGCTGCTGGACCCGAAGCAGCTGGCAGACTACACGGGCCAGTAGCAGCAGCCCACCAGGCCTGCACGCCAGGATGGTCCTGTCGCTGTGCCCTGCTGGTCCGGTGGCAGCAGGGGGCGTGCGTGGTCATTGCCAACACCAAAGCCAACGCCAATCAACCCGGCGAACGCGGCCAAAGACACGAAGCTCGCCTGCCCCGGCGAGCCGACCTTGCCGCGTGCAAGCCCTTCGCCCCGGTGGAACACATCTGCCAAGGTGGTCATGATCGGCGACATTTTGGTCATGCCGTAGACCAGGGTCTCCAGGCTGGACAAGTCGAAGCCCGCTGCTTCGGGGTGGTCGACCGTCATTCGGATCATGCTCGGCACCAGAACCGTCGTGTTGAACTGTTCACGCTCGACTCGAGCATGTGTTGACCGGGTTCACCGCCGCGCCAGCCCAGGGCACGGCCATGAAAAACTCGAGGTCGCGATCGGAGTTGAGCGACAGGATCCCGAACCGGTCACCGGCCTGCACACGCAACTTCTGCAAACGCGCCTGCGAAACGGCTGACGCGATCTTGGAACCGGGCGAAAGTGTGACGGCGACCGCCGCAGATGGTGGCCACGGCGCCGGGCTGGCGGGCGACGGCACGGTGCAAGGCTTGGGTGATTTGCATCAGGGCTCCCGTAGGCTAGGGTCGTTGCGATGGACCCACGGTGCCTACCGGGTCTCCACAAGTCCCTGAGAGATCCGAAAAAATGGAAAGCCACCCCTGCGCCGTTTGATGAACGTGCAGGTCGCTCTTTGGGCGCGCTGGCACGAGACCGACGAAGGGCGGGTGGGGTTGGCTGGCACCCGGAGCGGCTCCGCGAAGGCTAGGACAGGATCGCTATGGAAAGCTTTGCACAGCGGCCGAGCGCCGACGCTGGCTGCGTCAGCACGGGCCTGGAGACCGGCCGCCGGCGGCCGCCCAGGTTGCGGGGGCTCAATGACCGCAACGGGACCGAGACCGCGCGCTCGGCGTCAGCCGGCAACCGACAGCACGCGCAGCAAAAAAAGCTGTTGCGCCCAGCCAGGCGGCGCTGGTGTCTCCGTTGATTGGTCCGGTCGCATCGTCCCATGCCGCAGTCGCAGAACGGTGACCTGCCCTGCCGTTCATTCGGCCGCAAGCGGACATCGCCCCCCGACTGCCTGGACCGCGCAGGGACTGGGCTCAAACTGCCGCCAGGCTGCGCGCCAGCGCAGCGATGCGCTCGCAGCCCTGCTCCAGCGCCTCGTCCGCCACCGTCAGGCTCAGCCGCACCATGCCCGCCGACGCCTGGCCAAAGGCGCAGCCCGGCATCACGGCCACTTGCGCTTCGTTGAGCAGGCGCATCGCAAAGGCCTCGCCATCCAGGCCCAGTTCGTCGACCGACACCATCACGAACATGCCGCCCGCGGGGCGGTGCACCCGCAACCCCGGCACCGGGTCCAATTGCTGCGCCACGTGCGCGGCGCGCCGCGCGTAGGTCTGGCACATCTGCCCGGTGACGCTGAACTCGCGCGCCAAGGCCTCGGCGGCCATGTCTGCGATGAAGGGCTGCGCGCCAAACAGCATGGATTCGGCCAGCGGCAGCAGCTTGGCGATGAAGTCCGACGGCCCGGCCGCCCAGCCGGCGCGAAAGCCCGGTGCCGCGTGCGACTTGGACAGCGAAGCAGCGATCACCGTGCGGTCTGCCAGGTCGGCCTCGTCGAAGGGCGAGGCAAACGGCGTCGGCGGCACGCCGGTGTCAGGGTCGTCGAACACCAGCGACTCGTAGACCTCGTCGCACAGGATCCACAGGTCGTGCGCTTTGGCCACCTGGCCGATGGCGCGGATGTCGCTGCGGCCCAGCACCGCGCCGGTGGGGTTGTGCGGCGTGTTCAGGAAAATCAGCCGTGTGGCCGGCGTCACCGCGCGGGCCAGGTCGTCGGCATCCAGCCGAAAGCCCCGCTCGGGGCGCAGCGCCACCGGTACCAGCCGCGCGCCGGTGGCGCGCACCAGGCCGTGGTAGGTGGCGTAGCAGGGGTCGGCCACCAGCACGTCGTCACCGGCCTGTACCAGGCCCATCAGCAGCAGGTACAGCGCGCTCTGCGTGCCGGGCACCCAGATGAACTGGTCGGTGCCGATGAGCCGACCGGTGCGCCGCGTATAGCGGGCCGACAGCGCCTGCAGCACCGCCGGTTCGCCGCGGCCGTTGGAATAGCCGGTGCGGCCGGCGCGCAGCGCGCGGCACGCGACCTCGATCAGTTCATCGGGCGTGGGCTGCTCGGGTTCGCCGATGGTCAGCAGGATCACCGACTCGCCCCGGGCTTTCATCTGGCGGGCCAGAAAATGCACACGCCATTTGTCCGAGCCCAGGCCACTGACACGGTCGAGGATGCTGGCAGTGCGCATGGGCTGGATTTTTCTTTTGCAAGCGGGTCGGAGAAGAGCTGAGCGCCAACGCGCCCGGTGCGTAAATCGTAGTCGTCGGCAGCAGCTCGCACGGCGTAGGCCCGCTGCCACGACGGCAGCGAGGTCACCTCATGGTTGCGGCATTCAGGCCAGGCTGCGCAATTCCCGCAGCGCCACCGACAGCATCGCCAGGTCGGCGCTGGGCGCTTCGGTCAGTTCATGCAGCAGGCGCTGGGCGCGTTCCAGCGCGCCGTGTTCCGACGCCTTCCACGCCGCCAGGGTGGCCGCAGCGTCATCGCTGACCGCATGCGACAGGGCTTCGCCCGACAAGGTGCGCTGCAGGTCGGCCAGATCGTCGGTCAGGCTGGTCTTGGCCATGCCGTGCCAGTAGTTGTCGGCCGGCAGTTCATCAATCAGCGCTTGCAGGCGCGGCATGTCCAGCACTTCGCCGACCGCAAGCAATACGTCCACCACGCGCTCCGTGGGCTGCCCCGTGGCTTCGGCGAGTTCGGTCACGTCCAGCGCCGACACCAGCGCGTCCGACGCCGCCACCCGCTGCGCCAGTTCAGTCGGCACTCCGGCGTCCAACCAGGGCTGGGCAGCCGCCAGCACGCGGTGTCGAACGGCGCCGTGCTGCTCATGCAGCAGCCGTGTCATCAACGCGGCCACGCCGGGTTGCATGCGGGTGACGGTCTCGCCCATGGCGGCACCCAGTCGCTTGCTGCGCAGGAACCAGCGTGTGGCGCGCAAGGTCAGGTGGTCCAGTTCGGTCAGCATCTGCGCCTGCACCTCGTCGCTGACGACGTTGTCCAGCGCCTCCACGCCCAGCCAGGTGTCGACATGGCCGTAGGTTTCGCGCGCCAGCAGGTAGGCGCGCACGATCTGTGCCGGCGTGGCGCCGGTGGCGTCCATCAAGCGGTGCACAAAGGTCATGCCGGTGCGGTTGACCATGCTGTTGATGACATGGGTGCACACAATCTCGCGCTTCAGCGGGTGCCGGCCGATGGTGTCGGCCATGGTCTTGCGCACCTGTTGCGGAAAGTACCGCACCAAGGCGGTGGCCACCCAGGGGTCTTCAGGCAGGTTGGAGTCCAGCACCGCGTCGTACAGCCACATCTTGCTGTAGGCCAGCAACACCGACAGTTCGGGGTTGGTCAGGCCCTGCCGCTGCGCCTTGCGGTTGGCGATGTCGTGGTCGCTGGGCAAGAACTCGATGGCACGCGCCAGCTCCCCGTTTTTTTCCAGGAATCGGATCAGGCGCGCCTGCTGCTCCAGCACCTGCGTGCCGGCGCGGCGCGTCAGCGACACGATCTGGGTCTGGAAATAGTTGTCGCGCAGCACCAGCGTAGCAACGTCCTCGGTCATTTCGGCCAGCACGGCGTTACGCTGTTTTTCCGTCATCTCGCCGTCGGTGATGGCCAGGCCCAGCAAGATCTTGATGTTGACCTCGTGGTCCGATGTGTCAACACCAGCCGAGTTGTCGATGGCGTCGGTGTACAGGCGCACACCTTGCAGGGCAGCTTCGATGCGGCCGCGCTGCGTCAGGCCCAGGTTGCCACCTTCGGCCACCACCTTGCAGCGCAGCTCACGGCCGTCCACCCGCAGGGCTTCATTGGCGCGGTCGCCCACTTGTTCATGGCTTTCGCTGCTGGCCTTGACGTAGGTGCCGACGCCGCCGTTGTACAGCAGCGCCACCGGCGCTTTCAGGATGGCTGAAATCAGTTCGTTGGGCGCCAGCGAACCCGGCTCTATGCCCAAGACAGCTGCCACCTGCGGCGACACCGGAACACGTTTGGCTGATCGAGGCCACACACCACCGCCGTCCGATATGCGCTGGGTGTTGTAGTCAGCCCAGCTGGATCGCGGCAGCTCAAACAGGCGCTGGCGCTCCACCCAGCTGGCAGCCGTGTCGGGGCTGGGGTCCAGGAAGATGTGGCGGTGGTCAAAGGCGGCCACCAGGCCAATGTGCTTGGACAACAGCATGCCATTGCCAAACACGTCGCCCGACATGTCGCCAATGCCGACGCAGCTGAAGTCGGTGGTCTGCGTGTTGATGCCGATTTCGCGGAAGTGGCGCTTCACGCTTTCCCAGGCGCCGCGTGCGGTGATGCCCATCTTCTTGTGGTCGTAGCCCACGCTGCCGCCCGAGGC
>JAHECB010000030.1 GCA_024641925.1 Betaproteobacteria bacterium | reverse complement strand
GGCCCAGATCTCGGCGCCTTGCAGCACGCGGAAGGCCTGCATCCACGGGTCCAGGCCATCGGGTGTCAAGCGCACTTCGTCCATACCGGTGAAGGCGTGGCTGATGGCGGGCAGTACCGCCAGCAGCGCCTGTGCGGCGGCGTCGTCGGCGTGGGCAAAGGCATCGGTGGCGATGAGCAGGTGGCCGGCGCGCGGTGCAGGCCGCTGGTCGGCCAGCAACACGCGGCCCACCTGCATCAGCAGCTCGGGTGAATGGGCAAACCAGCCGGCGGTATCAAAGCTGGGCGCAAAGGGCACGGCGCCTTGCAGCGGCACGGCGTCGAAGCTGGGGCGCATGCCGAGCACGCCGCAGTACGAAGCCGGCACCCGCACCGACCCGCCGGTGTCGCTGCCCAGCGCAAACGGCACCAGCCCACCGGCCACCGCGACGGCCGAGCCGCTGGACGAGCCGCCGGGAATGCAGTTGGGCGCCCGGACGTTCAGCGGCGTGCCGTAGTGCTGGTTCACGCCGTTCAGGCTGTAGCAGAGTTCGTCGCACTGCGTCTTGCCCACCACGCTGGCGCCGGCCGCCAACAGGCGCTGCACCGCCACCGCCGTTTCTTGCGCAGGCTCGTGCGAATTCAGCCAAACGGGGTGACCAAAGCCGGTGCGATGGCCGGCCAGGTGGTACAGGTCCTTGATGCCGCAACGCAGACCCGCCAGCGGCCCGGCATCGACACCTGCGATGCAGGCGAGGCTGTGACTGCAAAACGCGTTCAGCGAGTCTTGTTCGATGGCAGAAAGCGGTTTCACGCGGGCTTGTGTTCGGGTTCAGGGGAAGTAGCGCGAGGCGCAGCGGGCTGGCGCCCGCGGGCCGGCCGTCTTCAAGGCTGTCTTGTGGGTGATGGCACAACGCCATCGGCGCTGCGGCAGATGGCGGGCTGTTGTCCTGGCGCGCAGGCGTGAGAGCGGGTCGTTTTCAAGTGGGCTGGCACGCGGGGCCGTCATCGGGCTGTTCTTTGCTTGGGTGAGGCCTGCCTTGCAATTTGAGTGCCTGAAAAAAGCGCTTCAACCAGGCGGCTTGCACGGCGCGCGCAAGAGCAGCGTCCGCCACCCACTGCGCAGCACATCAGAAAGGGGCGCGGCACACAAATGGTGTGCAAGAGCACCAAAAACGGGCGCCGTCCCGTCGGTTACCGTCGACCCGCAGCCCACACATCAACAACGCAAGCCCTGTGCATCACATGAACATGAACCACCACGACGTCATCGTCATCGGCGCCGGCGTCATCGGCAGCTCGGTGGCTTTTCACCTTGCGCAGCTGGGCGCGCAACGCGTGCTCGTGCTGGACCGCACACAGGTTGGCGCCGGCACCACGTCGCAGTCGTCAGGCATCTTGCGCACACACTACTCGGTGATTGAAAACGTGGAACTGGCGTTGACGTCCTGGCAGGTGTTCAAGAACTTTGCCGACTACCTGGGTGATGAAGAAGCTTCTGCAGGGCTGGTGAAGTGCGGTTACCTGATTGCGTCACCGGCCGGCCCCAAGTTGGAAGCCCTGCGGGGTGCCCTGCAAGGCCAGCGCCAGAAGGGCATCACCGTGCAGGAACTGGACGCTGCACAAGCCACCAGCCTGCTGCCCATTGCACGCTTTGATGATGCGGCGCTGATCGGCTTTGAGCCCGAAGCCGGGTTTGCCGATGCCTACCTGACGGCCACCGGCTTTGCTCGCGCGGCGCGCCGCCGGGGCGTGAAGATCATCGAAGGGGTGGAGGTGCAGCAGCTGCTGCACACCCAGGGCCGTGTCACCGGTGTGGAAACGTCGCAGGGCAGGTTCACCAGCCCGGTGGTCATCAGCACACAGAACATCTGGGCGCGCGACATCGAACGCTGGACCGGCATTGCATCGCCCGTCAACGCCGAACGCCACACCGTGCTGGCGCTGCAGGGCCCCGAGGCCTACACCTATCAGATGCCGGTCTACAAGGACCTGGGATCCCTCGGCATGTTGTATTGCCGCAGTTATGGCGGCTCGCAGATGCTGGTCAGCGAAGGCACGGCGGGCCAGACGCTGCCCGCGCCCGACAACGAACAAGGCGATGTGCCCATGGACTACGTGGCCGAGGTGGGCGCGCAGGTGGCCGAGCGTTTCCCGTCGTTCGAGACCGCGGGCCTGGCGTCGTCATGGACCGGTGTCTACGACGTCACGCCCGACTGGAACCCCGTGCTGGGCCGCCTGCCCGACATGCAGGGCCTGGTGGTGGGCTACGGCTTTTCAGGCCACGGCTTCAAGCTGTCGCCGGGCGTGGGCCGTGTGCTGGCACAAGAGGCGCTGGGCCTGAAAACCGACGTGCTGCTGGCACCTTACGCGCTGGAGCGTTTTCGCAAGGGCGCGCTGCTGACAGGGCGCTACGGCGTGGGCGCCGTGTCCTGAAACCTTGCCGGGCGCCGGACCATGGGCGGCTGGCTGCGCCCATCAGGCAAACGACTGCTCCAGCTCATCGATCAGCCGGCCCACATAAGCCACCGCATCATGAATGGGTTGTGGTGAGTTCATGTCGATGCCCGCCAGCTGCATCAGTTCCAGCGGCTTCTTCGTGCCGCCGGCCTTCAGAACTTCAATCCAGCGCTGCACCGCCGGGGCGCCCTCTTGCTGCACCCGCAGCGACATCGCTGTGGAGGCCACCAGGCCGACCGAATAGGTGTACGGGTACAGGCCCATGTAGTAGTGCGGCTGGCGCATCCAGGTCATGCGCGCGCCGTCGTCGATCTCCACCGTGTCGCCCCAGAACCGGGCCAGGATGCTGCCCTTGCGTTCGTTCAGCACGGCCGCGGTGATGGATTGGCCGCTTTCGGCCAGCCCATAGACCTGGCGCTGCAACTCGGCTTCCAGCAGGTGGGTGACAAAGTTGTGGTGGTAGGTGCCCAGGATCTGCATGATGACCGAGCGCCGCATGCGCAGGTCCTGGCTCTTGCCCAGGATGTGCTGCGCCAGAAGCATTTCGTTCATGATCGACGGCGCTTCCACAAACGGCATGTACGGGCGCGCGTTCACAAACCGCTGGTGCTGCATCGCCAGACCAAAATGTCCGCCGTGGCCCAGTTCGTGCGCCAGCGTGAAGACGTTGCGCATGGTGTCCGACCAGGTGATCAGGATGAAGGGGTGCACACCGTAGGGTGATGCGCAGAAGGCCCCCGACGACTTGCCGATGTTGTCGGCCCGGTCCACCCAGCGCTGCTCGATGGCCTTGCGCGCAAAGTTGCCGTAGTCAGGCCCCATCACCGCCAGTGCCTCCAGAATCAGCGCGCAGCCTTCTTCGTAGGTGATGCGGGGGTTGAATTCGGCATCCAGCGGCGCCTTGATGTCGCAGTACAGCAGCTTGTCCAGGCCCAGCACCTTGCGGCGCAGCCGCGCATAACGCCGCATGTGCGGCGACAGTTCGGCCTGGATGATGTCCAGGATGTTGCTGTACACCGTGTGCGGAATCTTGTGCGGCTGCAGCAGAAACGCTTCGGTGCTGGGGTAGTTGCGCAGCCGCGCCATCGCCACGTTTTTGTTCACCTCGGTGGCGAAGGTGGCCGAGTAGGTCTGGTTGTAGGCCTTCAGCCCGGCACTGAACGAGGCCCAAGCACCGCGGCGTACGCTGGTGTCGCTGTGGGTCTCGAAGTTGGACTCAAAGCCGTTGACGGAATTGGCGTACACCGTGCCGGCGTCGTCGGTGAACGGCGCAAACTGCATGTCCGTCGCTTTGGAACGGCCGTAGATCATCAGCGGCGCGCTCAACACTTCGCCCAGCGACGCCAGTACACGTTCGGTGTCTGCGCCCAGGCGGTGGGGGCGCAAGTCCAGCAGGTCGGTCAGGTATAGCCTGAAGTCCGCCAGCCCCGGCTCGACGGCCATGAACTGTTCCAGCAGGCCGTCGGGAAAGGCCAGGATTTCAGCGTCGACAAAGCTGGTGCTGGCCCCGACGCGTGCATGCAGCGCCGACACTTGTGCCGTTGCCGCCTGGAAATGTGGATTGGTGCCGTCCTGCGCGTTGCGCAAGTGCGCAAAGGTGCCCACGCGCATCAAACGCGTGTGCAAGGACTCCACCGCATTCAGGCACGCCAGCAGTTGGGCCGCACCGCTGCCGAGTTGGCCCTGGTAGCCGCTGAGCGCCAGGCGCGCTTCGTCCACGGCCTGGTATTCAGTTTCCCAGACGGATTCGTTGACGAACAGGTCGGTCAGGTCCCAGGTGGATTCAACCGGAACGTCCGCTCGTGAGAGGCGTGTTTGCATGCTGCTGGGGCCCTTTTTAGCGATCTGGCGCCGAATGCGGCGTCACGGCCGGGTTACAGCCGCCCGTCGGGGGTAAACAGTATCGCTGAGGACGGGTCGCGCAAGCCAAAGGGGGTTCAAGGCGCGTCGTGTCCAGATCGTTGCGGGCGCGATGGAGAGTCAGGGGCGCGATGCAACGCCGTATCAGGTACAGCAGTCGGTCGGCGATCTCAGCGTCAACGGCATCACGTCTGTCGACCGGCGCTGTGCGGCTTGGTTTTTCCGTCAGCCATTGAACGTGTTCCGGCCGCTCACCTGCTTCAACCACCCGGACCGTGGGCAAGCGCCTCGCGGAACCGGCAGGTCACGCCAGAGGCGGGTCGTACTGGGGCATTTGCCCCAAGCCACAACGCAGTCCGGCCACGTTGGGTTGTAAACCGCGGGTTCAGGGGTGAACACCCCAGAAATCGGGCCTTGACCGACCCGCGCGGCCCCTTGAGCCGCCGTGGCGTCACCCGCTGCCGAGTGCCGCGCCGTTGCGCAGCGCCGCGCCCGTGTGCGATTGGTCCGCTTTTGCGCGCCCCGCTGTGCACGCATTCACGGTGCATGCACAAGCTTGTCGGCAGGGCACGCCGGGGCCCTGAAACGGGCCCTGGACTTGCAAACAGTCATCGGCATGAAGGGTGCAACCGGCGCCCAGGCCCACTGATCAACCTCTTCCAGAAGGAACACCATGAACACCAACCAGAACGCCATCGCCGCCGCCACCTTCGCCGATTCCCAGCAGAAGCGGAACATGAGCCGTCGGCTGGCTGCAGCCCTTTGTGGTGTCGGGGTCCTGTTCGGCACCGCCGCCAGTGCAGCACCCGTGACGGTGGCTATCCTGGACGGCAGCTCGGGCAGCATGAGCATGGGGGCGGTGGCTGCGCAGCTCAACGACGACACGTTTTTCAACTTCACGGCCACCGTGCTCTCCGGCAGCACCGTCACCAGCATGTCGGACCTGTCTGCCTACAACGTGGTCCTGCTGGGTGGCAGCGGTTATTCCAACAGCGAATACCTGGCCAGCACGCTGGCCGCAGTGAATGGTTTCATGCAGTCCGGCGGCGGTGTCGTCACCGCCGGCTGGTACCGCTACGGCGCCATTCACGCAGCGGACCAAGCCGCCGCCGATGCCATCACGCCCGTTGTGACCGGGGGCAACTACAACTATGCCCACAACACCACGGTGAGCTTCACCAACAGCCTGCACGCCATCACCACGGGTGTGACCGACTTCGGCGTGTCGGGATGCTGCGTTGAGGTCGCTTCCGCACTGGACCTTGGCGCTTCGTCCCTGGCCACCGCCAACGGCCAGACTGTGGTGGCCTACCAGGACAGTGTGGGTCGTTCGGTGTACCTGGGTGTGCTGTACAGCGCCAACGAGGGGTACAACATCGGCGGTTTGCGCACCGGTGCTGCCGACCGCTTGCTGGAGCAAAGCGTCTCCTGGGCTGCCAACGGCGCCGTCAGCCTCGCCTTGGTCAACAGCAAGGTGCCCGAACCCGGCAGCCTGGCCCTGGTGCTCGCCGCCGTTACCGGCCTGGCGCTGACACGCCGCCGCGCCTGATGATCCAAAGGCAAGCTGGGCAGTTCGGGCCAGGGCGCACGGAAGGACGGTCAGCGGAACTGAGAGACCCGCCCCTGACGGCACATGCCCAGGTGACCAGCGTCCGAAAAATGGCCTCAACCGCGCTGACGCCGCACCGCAGCCGCCAACACGGCCGCGATCGCAGCGATGACAAGCAGAATGGTCTTGGGCATGGGGCCTTCAGTTGGTGTGGGCGGCGAAGTCTTCGGCCTCGAGCAGCGGCCGCACGTCAATGTCGCAAGTGGTGCCGTGCAGCGTCGGGTTGGGGAAGCGGCGCGATCCTTCAAGGGCTTCTTCGCGCTGACCGATGGGTTCGACGATGAGCAGCATGTGGGGCATGATGGGGTTTCCGGTGCAAAGGGGTCGCCAAAACAACATGGTGTGCGGGCGGCCAAGACGCCGGTCCGATGATGGCGACAAGCCTCAGTCGGCCAGTCCGACCCGAAGCCGCACGGCCTGTCTGGCGCGGTCGGCCGACCGCTCGAAGTCCCCGGCGTTGAACCACAAGCGCGCGCTCGTCGTCAACATCGACAGCCGCTCTTCTGCCGGCTGGCCCGTGGCTTCGGCTGCATGGTCGACCAGCACGGCAGCACCGGCGTAGTCTTCTTGAGCATTCAGCAGGCTGGCACGATTCAGCATGCAGGCGCGCAGCGTCAGGGGCCGGTCATTGCGGCCGGCAAACGCCGCCTCGACACGTTCGATGTCGGGCAGCACGCGGTCGACTCGGCCCGCCTCGCGCAGGCCGGCCAAGTGACTGTTGAACCAGCCCGCTTGGCTGTCGTCCGACCACGCATGGGCCAGCAGGTGGCGCAGCACCTGTTCGTCGAACGCCATCATTGCCGCGTACTGCTGGTTGGCGCGGCTCAGGCGCCCGTGCTGCAGAAAGGCCACGACGGTGGCATCGTTGATCGGCGCGCTGGACGAAGCGGCCAGTCGGGCCAATGCGGTGAGTGTGTCGGAGGCGTCGGGGTCTTTTGCCTGAAGCTGTACCGCAGCCAGGTTGTGCAAAGCCGCGACATGGTCGTCGATGGTGGCATCGGGCGCCTGCTGGCAGGCCTGTGCAGCGCGGCTGAAGAGACCCCCCGTCGCCTGCGGGCGCACCAGGCCATTCATCAAGCTGCCCAGTTTCGAGTAGCCAACGAACAGCGCGTGTGTGGCGGGCGTGGACGGGTCGTAAGGCATCCTGATGGCCTGCAGGGCCACAGCTTCACCGGCTGCTGTGTCGCCGGCCGCCACAGCCTTTTGCGCTTGTTCAAGCAGCACGCCCAGTGTGGCCAATGCTTCGTCGAGTGTCATGTCGCCATCCTTGCCGGCGCCATCAGCAGGCTGGATGGCAGCGGGCCGTCCTCGCCCCACAACACAAAACCAGCCCAGTAGAACGGGTGCGCCCAGCTGGCGCGTGCGCGTACCGTCTGTTGCGCATCGCGCAGCGCCTGTGTGCGCGACAGGCCCGCGTACAGGCTGCTGTAGAAATGCCCCATCAGCACACCGGTCGCTTCGTCATCGGCCGCCCACAGACTGGTGAGTTGGCTGCGCGCGCCGGCCAGTGCAAAGGCGCGGCGCAAGCCGGCAAACTCAGCGCCGGGGTCGGCACGCCCGGCACCGGTATCGCACGCCGACAAGACCACCAGCACCGTGCCGCGCAAGTCCAGCTGTGCCAGCTCAGCCGCGCTGACCACGCCGACGCCGGGCGCTCGGTTGGCGCCGGCCAGTGCCAAACCGGCCTGGTACATGGCGCTTTGGCGCGCTGAGCGCTGGGCCGACTGCACCAGCAGCACACCCTTGCCGGATTGCAGCGTGGTGCGCGTGATGAGCGGCTGGTCGCCCGCCGGTGTCACAAAGTGCCCATGTGTGGCCAGGTGCAGCAACAGGGGGCGCTCGACACGTTGCAGACGTTCAAGGGTGGCGTCGGCACCTGCCAGCACCCGGGTGGCCGGCCACAGCCGTTGCAGCAGTTGCCCTTCCTGCCGGCTGGCCGGCAGCGGCTCGTACACACCACCATCCGTGTTGCCCAGATCGAAATCGGGGTCGACCAGCGCCACAGGCGGCGTGACAGCCGCCACCGCGTCCGCCGCAGGCTGCAATTCGGCGGCGCCGGCGACCTGCGTGACGGTGGCGTCGGTAGGTAGCCGCGCCTTCAGCAGGGTGGCAAAGGGCAGCAGGTTCAATTCGCCATCGGGCGCCACGATGACCCGCGAAGCGCCAGCCAGCGCGCGGGCCAGCGGCCGCAACAGCAAAGTGTCCAGTTCACGTTCGGCTGCCAACAACGGTGCCAAGGGCGCGTCGACGATGGCGGTGCGAAAAGCGTGCACCGCGTTGTCGATGGGCACGGCGTCGCCCAGGTCGATCCACTGCGGCGCACGGCGCTGACGCAGCACCAGCGCGGCATAGCGCAGACCGATCGGGTTTTGATGCTGGGGCCGGAATTGCGCCCATCGCAGCAGGTCCACCAGCACCGCGCCGCCACGCAAGTTGGCGCGCACTGCCGCCAAGCCCAGTGGCACCAGGCCGGCGTGCCCTTGGGCGCCGCAGTGACCGAGTACACGCTGCAGTCGTTCGGCCTCACGTTGCAGCGGCGCCAGGGTATTCATGTCGACACGACCGCCGTGCAATTGCTCCTGGGCCAGCAGGCCGGTGATCGTTGACTGCACCGCCATCAGCTGATCCAGCCAGGCCTTTGACTCGGGGTCCAGTCGCTCACGCAGCCGGGCCTGGTTCCGGGCGGTAGCGACCTGCGCAGCGCCCTTGTGCTGCAACATCAGGCGCGTGGCCAACGTGGCGCCCGCGCCGGTGCTGAAGTACAGCGACAGCGCCCGATACAGGTCGGCGATGGCGTCGCTGGCCGTGCGTTGACGCTGGTTGTCGTCGCCCACCGTCAGATTGCGCAACAGGTTGGGTGCCCGCAGGCGCGTGCACCGCGCCAGGCCTTTGGCTGCCGCAGCCGCGTCGCCACGGTCCCAGTGCACCAGCGCCAGATGGGACGCGGCCGTGGCCACAAACGGGTGATAAGCCCCGCGCAAGCGCAACCAGATCTGCAGCGCCCGGCCGAGATGGGTGGCGGCGTCGCCGTGCCGGCTCTGGCGGAAAGCCAGCAAGCCGCGTGCGTGGTTCAACAGCGCCCGTTCTTCCTGGTAGGGGCCTTGACGGCCTGGCTGTGTGCCGGCGCCAAGCGCCGCAAGCCCTTCGACATAACGCGCCTCGGCTTCTTCGAAACGGCCACAGGCGAACAGCACTTCACCCAGGTTGAGCAGTGCATGCGCCCGGTCGCCCGGCCGCGCGTCGGGCAAGGCTTGCATCATGTGCCAGGCCTGCTCAAACAACGGTACCGATGTGCCCTCCTTGCGCACATCACGATTGCGCACATTCTTGGCGTATTCGATCCAGTCATAAGCCTGCGACCGGGCGTCACCCGCCGGCCGCTCCAACAGTGCCAGCTGCAAGCGTTCGGCCTGTTCAAGTTGACCCATTTCCAGTGCGATCTTGGCGGCCAGCCGCCGTGCGTTCAGCGTGGCCTCGGCATCGTCACCTGCTGTTGGCGCAAGCTGCTGTTGCGCGGCCTGGCACAGGCGCTCGGCAAGGCCGAGTTCAAAAGCGTTGAAAGCGGCGTCAGCCGCTCGAAGCAACGCCTCGGCCGCGTTGTGGCCAGCCCCTGTTGGTTGGCTTTTGGTCATCGCCAGCAGCACGTCGGCCAGTTCTACCGCCAGCGGCATGTCGTGCTTGTCGAGCGAGATCTTGAGCAGGTTGACCGCCGCCCCCAACGCACCCGAGCCGCCGGGTTGCCCGGCGGCCAGATGGACGTCCAGCGCCCGCAGCAAGCAGGCCCGCGCGTACAGACGTTGGCCAAGATCGTGGCAGGCCTGGCCCAGATTGGCCAAAGCGGTGGCCGCGTCAGGGTGCAGCGGGCCGCGCAGGCGCTCGAAGGTCTGCAGCGCGCCCTGATGCAGCGCCACGGCTCGTTCGGTCTGCCCCATGCGCGCGGCCAGCAGGCCCAGGTTGTCCTCGAAGACCGCACGGTCCAGTTCCGCAACGGCGCCCAGCTGGCCCAACGCAACCGCATGTTCAAGGTGCTGCAGGGCCGCTTCTTCCTGGCCACCACACAGCATCAGCGCCTGTCCGACGTTGTTGTGCAATTGAGCCAGCAGGTCAAGATCCGCGGGCAGCTTTCCTTCGACCAGTGCCAGGGCGGGCCTGTAGGCGCGAAGCGCTTGGGCCGCTTGACCGTGGCGCACAAAAAGCATGCCCAGCCGATTCAATGCCTCGGCCATGCCATCGATCGGCGCGGCCACCGCTGCGGCGTCGGCCACGTCAAGTAGCCTTCGACCCGTTGCCAGCGCGCCGCTTGCATCGCCGGCTTTTTCGGCCTCGATGGCTGCACCGACACGATTGGCCAGGTTGACGGGTGTGTTGGCTTCGGGCATCCGGCCTTATAAAGTGGGCGCCACCGGACTCGCCATCCCACGATGCAAACACGCACAAGCTTGCTTGTCCCTTGGGCGAGGTCTATAACTCGATCGGTTGATCCCACCCACAAGGAGAAACGGGCATGTCCGGTATTCAAGATCTGGTCATCCTGCTGCCAGGTATCACCGGCAGCGTGCTGAGCAACCGCGCCGGTAAGGAGGTGTGGTCGCCGTCGGCGGGCGCCATCTGGCGCGCCGTGACCAGCCTGGGGGGCTCGATCAAGGGGCTGGAACTGGCGGGGGACGATGTCGACGACGGCGTCACGGCCAGCCGGCTGGTGCCTGATGTGTCCATCGTCCCGGGGCTCATCAAGATCGACGGCTACACGCGCATCTCAAAGGCGCTGTGTCAGCGTTTGAACCTGGTTGAAGGCCAGAACTTTCACACCTTCCCCTATGACTGGCGCCGTGACAACCGCCAGTCGGCCCAGCGCCTGCAGAGCCAGGCCATGGATTGGTTGAAAGCCTGGCGCAACCAGCCAGGCAAGTCTAACGCCAAGCTGGTGCTGATCGGCCATTCGATGGGCGGGCTGATTTCGCGCTGGTTTGTGGAATGCCTGGAAGGCTGGAAAGACACCCGCGCGCTGGTGACGCTGGGCACACCGCATCGCGGTTCGCTCAACGCCGTCGACTTTCTCGAAAACGGCATGAAAAAGGGCATAGGCCCGCTGGGCCTGGACCTGTCGCCGCTGCTGCGTTCTTTCACTTCGGTGTACCAGCTGCTGCCGATCTACCCCTGCATCGACGCCGGCAACGGCATGCAGCGTGTGGAAGACGCGGCCGCGGCCGGCGCCATGAGCCACACCGACCTGCAACGCGCCCGCGACGCGCGGGCGTTTCACAGCGCCATCACCGAGGCGCAGGCGCGCAATGCCCGCATTGACGCGTATGCGGGCGATGGTTACACCATGGTTCCCGTCGTGGGCAGCGAGCAGCCCACGGCGCAGTCGGCCCGCATCGAGAACGGCCGTTGCACCCTGCTGGAGTCGCTGGGCGGCGAAGACCTGGCGGGTGACGGCACGGTGCCGCGCGCGTCGGCCACGCCGATCGACATGCAAGGCAAGAAGCGCGAAATCTACGCCGCTGAAACACACGGCTCCCTCCAGAACAACGACGGCACGCTGGCCAACCTGGTGGGGCTGCTGACGGCCGACCAGATCGAGTGGCGCAAGTTCCAGCGTGCAGCCGACCGCGCTTCACTGCGTGTGGAACTGGACGACGTGCTGCGGGAAGGGGAACCGCTGGCTTTGCACGTGAAGGCATCGGAGGGCGCGCCGCGTTTGTCGGTGCGGCTGCAAAGCCTGCTCGACGGTACGGACGTGGTCGAGGCGCTGTCGCGTGATGACACCCGGGGCGACGGCTGGTCAACGGGGGAATTTGCACTGCCGGCGGGTACCTGGCGTGTCATCGTGCACGGTGACGGTGTTGAGCCGGTGACAGACCTGGTGGTGGTGGCCTCACCATGAGTGATACCGAACACGACAGTGGTTTCGCGAGCGCCTTCGACACGCCCTTGGCCGGCGTTCGGTGGACACGTAACTTCGAAATGCTGGACGCCCACGCGCCCTGGACCGACGCCCATCGGCAAATGACCCACAGCACGGCGGGCTGGTTTTTGGTGATGCGCTTCGGCGGCAGTTGCCGCTATGTCTGGTCGCGTGCCGAGCTGGCGGCGGCGTTGGCGAAGGGCTCGCCTTCAGAGCCGGTGCCCCTGGAGGCCTTGCTGGACCTGCACGAATCCGACGTCAGCCCGTGGGTGGCCACAGGGCAGCAACCTTCGACACCCAGCCTGCCGCCTGGTGCGGCGCCGAGCCGGGCGCGTTTTGTCGAGGTCAACGACCAGGGCGATCCCGTGGCGGTGGGCGGCATCGGCGTGACGGCGGCGCGCCGTACACGCGGCGCGCGGCGGTCCGCGCCGGATGATTTGATGGCGGGCGCCGAACCGCCCGAATCGCCCGAATCCCCTAGTGGCTCCACGTCGGCCGGCGCGCCCGCGGCGGCGCCCACGGAACGCCTGGACGATGAAGGCACAACGCCTGTGCGCCACCCGTCGATAGAACCCGAAGGCACGCTGCACGCGGGGCAGAACATCACGCTGGTGGTGGACCTTCGCCAACAGGTGTCGCCGTCCACTGAAGGCGGCGCGCTGCGCCTGGCCGAACTGCCGTCGACGTGGGACACCATGGCCTTGGGCGTGACGCTGGTGTCTGCCGGCATCGAATTTGAGCAGCAGGGCCGCGGCGAGGTGGTCATCCAGCGCAACCGTGCCTCGGTGGTGGCGCGTTTGCGCGGCACCGTTGACGCCACGCTGCAGCCCGGCGACGAGATCGAGGTGCACGCGCAGTTCTGGCAGGGCCGACGCAGTTGCGGTTCGGCCGTGCGGCGCCTGACGGTCGATGCGGCTGCGCCGCGGGCAACCCGCGGCAGGCGTTCTGCCGCGCCAGCTGCGGCTACAGCCAAGACCCCGACGGCGGTGCAACCCACCGTGGGCCAGATCTCGGTCGATCCGCTGGCCGCGGAGCCCGATCTCACGGTCTACATCACCGTGTTCGACCCTGACAAGCCAGGGCGTTTGCACTGGCGCATGGAAATGCCTGATTTTGATGAACGCCCGCCCAAGTTGTCAGGCGTGATCAACCTGGGCAAGGACCCGCGCGCCGAGGCCGTGGCCATGTTCAAGGAGTTTGCCAAACTCAAGCGGGGTCAGCACCGCGAACGCATCGAGGGTTTTGGCGAACGGCTGTGGAAACGCGCGCCACCCGAATTCCAGGCGGCGTATTGGGCGCTGGTGGACCACTACAAACCGCGGCTGACGATCCAGTTTGTCAGCGACGACCCACACCTGCCCTGGGAGTTGATGCGCCCCAGCCGGCCGGGCGAAAAACACGAGCCGCTGGCCCTGCGCCATGCGGTGGCGCGCTGGATTGGTGCCTACCAGGGCTGGCTGCGCAACCGCCTGCCCAAAGGCGAGGTGGTGGTGGTGGCGCCGCGCTACAGCACCCTGGCGACCAAGCTCAGCAAGGCGGAAGACACGGCACGCCAGGTGCTGGAAAACGGCGGCCCGGGCAAGGCCTACGCAGCACGCGGCTGCCCCGGCACACGCGAGGCCCTGCTGGACCTGCTGGAACACCCGCCCGCAACGCCCGTGGCGCTGCTGTACTTCACCGGCCATGGGCTTTTCAACGATCAGATGCCCAGTGCTTCGGCACTGAAACTGGAGCAGGGCGCGAGCTTGGCCGCCGACGAAGTTGACCGCGAAGAAGTGGCATTGGGCACCCGCGACGGCACCGTGGTGTTTTTCAACGCCTGCGAAGTCGGCGCCACCGGCGGTGCCATCGGCGAGGTGGGCGGCTGGGCCAGCGCGCTGGCGGCAAGGCGCTTCAGGGCTTTCATCGCGCCCCTGTGGGCGGTGGACGAAGAAGACGCGGCCCAGGCGACGCTGCAACTCATCCAGCAGATGATGGTGCAGCGCCAGACCATCGGCGAAGCGCTGCGTCAGCTGCGCACCGACCAGGGCGCCGTGTCACCCACGTTTTATTCGTACATCCTGTATGGCGATGTGACGGCCCGGTTTGCGGCTTAGGTTTGGGGCGGGGCGCTGGCGTTCCGCCCTTGTCGTGGGCGCAGAACCAGGTTTTTGAAATGAGGCTCGCACTTTGCGTCCTCGCCGGTGATTACAAAGTTGATGCGTTTGGAACTCTGCGGCGGCTGGTACTCGATGGCCACACCTGCGTCGTCGGGGATCTCATCGTCGACCAGCACCTTGGCCATCTCCAACAGCGAGTGCTTCCAGGACTGGATCTCTGACGGGCCGACGCCATGTCCCGTCACGCTGCGGCACTGCCGCGACACGACGTCTTCAATGTCCTCGCGCAGCGCGTGATGCAGGAACTGGCCCTTGCTGGCCTGGTAGATGATCACCGTGCCGCCGCACTTAGAGTTCGTCGTATTTCTTGCTGCTGCCGCGCGCCAGGTCGACCGGATACTTCTGCGCGTTGATCTTCAGCTTCGCCTCTGCGGCTTCGATCGGGTCGATGCCCAGCGCTGCCGCAAGCTGGATCAAGTACAGCAGGACGTCCGCCACTTCGGCAGCCACAGCGTCGCGCTTCTCGGGTGGCAGATCGCGGCTTTGTGCCTCGGTCAACCACTGGAAGTGTTCCAACAGCTCTCCCGCTTCGACGACCAGTGCCGCGGCCAGATTTTTCGGCGAGTGGAATTGCTGCCAGTCGCGCTCCTTGGCGAACCGGTCGAGCTGCTCGGTCAGGCTGTGGAGGGAATCAGTCATACCAATCCCTTTGTGGGTTCACAGTGCTGGTGATGCATGCCGGTCGGAACTACGGGTACCTGCCAAGCAAGGCCGCACATACCTCAGGCATCAATATTCGCCGCCCGCAACGCATTCGTTTCAATGAAGTCCCGGCGCGGCTCCACCTCGTCGCCCATCAGCATGGTGAACACGCGGTCGGCCTCGATGGCGTCGTCAATCTGCACCCGCAGCAAGCGGCGCACGGTGGGGTCCATGGTGGTTTCCCACAGCTGTCCGGGGTTCATTTCGCCCAGCCCTTTGTAGCGCTGGCGGCCCACGGCGTTTTCGGCCTGCTGCATCAGCCAGGCCATGGCGGCGCGGAAGTCGGCCACCTTGATTTCTTTCATGCGCTCGCCTTCGCCGCGGCGCACCACGGCGTCGGCGCTCAGCAGGCCCAGGAAGCTGGTGCCGGCCGTGGCCAACGCGGCGTAGTCGGCACCGTGCAGGAAATCGGCGGTGATGACGCTGCTCTTGACGTTGCCATGGTGGCGGCGGCTGATGCGCAGGATGTGTTTGTCGCTGCGGGTATCAAACTCGGCCACCACCTGGGCGTCGTTGTGGGCTGCGGCCAGTTGCTGCTGCAGGGCAACGGCGCTTTGTTCGGCCTGGGCCGCATCGTCCAGGTTCAGCGTCAGGCCGTTGCCCATGGCGCGCAGGGCGTCCAGGTCCATCCAGTTGCTCAGGCGCGTGATGACACGGTTGGCCTGCAGGTAGGTGCGGGCCATCTGCTCCAGCGCTTCGCCTTCAATGGCGGGCGCGGCGGCCGTGGTGCTGCCTTCTTCCGGCGCGCCCTTGGGCCATACGGCCGCACCGTCCAGTGCCACCTTCAGCAGGTAGGCGTCCAGCTCGGGGGCGTCCTTGATGTATTGCTCGTGTTTGCCCAGCTTGACCTTGTACAGCGGCGGCTGCGCAATGTAGATGTGGCCACGCTCCACCAGTTCTGACATCTGGCGGTAGAAGAAGGTCAGCAGCAGGGTGCGGATGTGCGCGCCGTCCACGTCGGCGTCGGTCATGATGATGATGCGGTGGTAACGCAGCTTGTCGATGTTGAATTCATCGGGGCCGATGCTGGTGCCCAGGGCGGTGATCAGCGTGACGATGCTGTCGCTGGTCAGCAGCCTTTCGAACCGCGCGCGTTCCACGTTCAGGATCTTGCCGCGCAGCGGCAGAATGGCCTGGAACTTACGGTCGCGGCCTTGTTTGGCACTGCCACCGGCGCTGTCGCCCTCGACGATGTAGATCTCGCACTGCGCGGGGTCTTTTTCCTGGCAGTCGGCCAGCTTGCCGGGCAGGCCCATGCCGTCCATGACGCCTTTGCGGCGGGTCATTTCGCGGGCCTTGCGGGCGGCTTCGCGGGCACGGGCCGCGTCCACGATCTTGCCGCAGATGATCTTGGCGTCGATGGGGTTTTCAAGCAGCCAGTCGGTCAGCAGCTTGCTGACGATGTCTTCCACCGGACCGCGCACTTCGCTGCTGACCAGTTTGTCCTTGGTCTGGCTCGAAAACTTGGGCTCGGGCACCTTGACGCTGACCACGCAGGCCAGGCCTTCGCGCATGTCGTCGCCGGTGACTTCAACCTTGGCCTTCTTGGCGATTTCGTTTTCGTCGATGTACTTGTTGATGACACGCGTCATGGCTGCGCGCAGGCCAGTCAGGTGGGTGCCGCCGTCGCGCTGCGGAATGTTGTTGGTGAAACAGAGAACGTTTTCGTTGTAGCCGTCGTTCCACTGCATGGCCACTTCAACACCGATGTTGGTGGCCTGGTCGCTCATCTTGTCGCCCATGGCGTGGAAGATGTTGGGGTGCAGGGTCTTTTTGCCCTTGTTGATGAACTCGACAAAACCCTTCACGCCGCCGGCAAAGGCAAAGTTGTCTTCCTTGCCGTTGCGTTCGTCCACCAGGCGGATCTTGACGCCGTTGTTCAGGAAGCTCAGTTCGCGCAGGCGCTTGGCCAGCACGTCGTAGTGGAAGTCGATGTTGCTGAAGATGGTGTCGTCGGGCAGGAAGTGCACTTCGGTGCCACGCTTTTCGGTGTCGCCGGTGATCTTCATGGGGCTGGTTTCGGCCCCATTGCGCATTTCAATGACGCGGTCCTGCGTGAAGCCGCGCTTGAATTCCAGCTGGTGCACCTTGCCTTCGCGTCGAATGAGCAGGCGCAGCCAGACACTCAGCGCGTTGACACAACTGACACCCACGCCGTGCAGGCCGCCCGACACCTTGTAGCTGTTCTGGTTGAACTTGCCGCCGGCGTGCAGTTCGGTCAGCGCAATTTCAGCGGCACTTCGCTTGGGCTCGTGCTTGTCGTCCATCTTCACGCCGGTGGGTATGCCGCGGCCGTTGTCGGTGACGCTGATGCTGTTGTCGGTGTGGATGGTGACGACGATGTCGTCGCAATGGCCGGCCAGCGCTTCGTCGATGCTGTTGTCCACTACTTCAAACACCAGGTGGTGCAGGCCGGTGCCGTCGGACGTGTCGCCGATGTACATGCCCGGGCGCTTGCGCACCGCTTCCAGGCCTTCCAGGATCTGGATGCTGCCTTCGCCATAGGCGGTGCTGGCCTCGCTGCCGGTGCTGATGGCCGCACCTTCAGCGGTGGGCACGCTGCGCTTGACCACGCCTTCACCAAGCTGGGTTTCGGGTTTGTTCACGAGGGGGTCGGTCATCAGGGGCTCTACTTTTTGCATGGCCGGCACGGTGGTGCGGGCCCGTCTAGAAACGCTTCAGCGGGCCGGGGCCCGCTGTGCTGTTGGCTGAAACTTGCGCCGCGCTAAATGCGCATGGGCATCACCACGTACTTGAAACCGGGCTGTTCGGGCACGCTGAACAGGGCGCTGGCGGCACCGTCATGCAGTTCGAGCTTGACCATCTCGTGGCTGTTGTTGGCCAGCACGTCGATCAGGTAGGTGACGTTGAAACCGATCTCGATGGGGTCGCCGTCGTAGTCGATTTCCAGTTCTTCCTTGGCTTCTTCCTGTTCGGCGTTGCTGGACGCAATGCGCAGCACGCCAGGTTCGATGTTGACACGCACACCCTTGAACTTTTCGCTGGTCAGGATGGCGGCGCGCTGCAAGCTGGAGAGCAAGGGCGCCCGGCCCAGCGTGATGGCATTCTTGTGGTTCTTGGGGATGACGCGGTTGTAGTCGGGGAACTTGCCTTCCACCAGCTTGGTGACAAATTCCAGGCCGCTGAAATTGAACTTGGCCTGGTTGTTGGCAAAGCGCATTTCGATGACGGTGTCTTCGTCTTTCAAAAGGCGCTGCAGTTCCAGTACGGTCTTGCGCGGCAGGATGACCTCTTGTTTGCTGGGCATGGTGGTGTCCAGCGTGCTTTGTGCCAAGGCCAGGCGGTGGCCGTCGGTGGCCACCAGAGTCAGCGTGTTGCCTTCGGCGATGAAGAGGATGCCGTTGAGGTAGTAGCGGATGTCGTGCACGGCCATCGCAAAGTGCACCTGGTTGATCAGCATGCGCAGGGTTTTTTGCGGCACGCTGAAGGCGGCGCCGAAGTCCACGCTCTGGTTGACCAGCGGGAAGTCGTCGGACGGCAGGGTCTGCAGCGTGAAGCGGCTTTTGCCACCCTGCAAGGTGAGCTTGTTCTGGTTGGCCGTGAGCGACACGGTCTGCTCGGCCGGCAGGCTGCGCAGGATGTCGATCAGCTTGCGGGCCCCTACCGTGGTGCTGTGGTTGCCGCTGTCGCCGCCCAATGCTGCCGATGTGCGCACCTGGATTTCCAGGTCGCTGGTGGTGAATTCAACCGTGTCACCGGTCTTGCGCAACAGCACGTTGGCCAGGATGGGCAGGGTGTGGCGGCGTTCCACGATGCCGGCCACCGACTGCAAGGCTTCAAGAACTTGTGCCTGGGCTGCTTTGAGAACAATCATTGTTTTCTCTTTTTAAGAGGTAGTGATAGCAGTAGAGGCCCACCAAAACTGGGGACAAGTGTATTTTCGCCTTTTCTGACAAGGGTTTAGGCAAAGGGCAAGCCTGTGGGCCGAACAGGGGTGCTGGTGTCGCTGAAAAAGGAACAACTTTGTGAAAAGGCGTGGGTCTGTGGAGAACAGGGGTGTTGTGCCAGCTTTTTCAACAGACTTGCGGGCCCGGATCTGTGGTCAGTTTTTGTGGTTCAGCCCTTCAGGGTCTGTTCCAGCACGTGCAGTTGCTGGTTCAGTTCGGGGTTGGTGGTGCGTTCGGCGGTGATCTTGCGCACGGCGTGCAGCACGGTGGTGTGGTCACGGCCACCAAAGAGTTCGCCAATCTCGGGCAGGCTTTTTTTAGTCATGTCCTTGGCCAGGTACATGGCAATCTGGCGCGGCCGGGCGATGCTGGCGGGGCGCTTCTTGCTATACATGTCGGCCACCTTGATCTTGTAGAAGTCGGCCACGGTCTTCTGGATGTTCTCGACGCCGATCTGCCGGTTCTGGATGCTCAGCAGGTCTTTCAGGGCCTCACGCGCCAGGTTGACGGTGATGTCCTTGTGGTTGAAGCGGCTGAAGGCCAGTACCTTGCGCAGGGCGCCTTCCAGCTCACGCACGTTGGCACGTACGTTCTTGGCGATGAAAAACGCCACGTCCTCGGGCATCTCGGTGGCTTCCATCGAGGCCTTGCGCATCAGGATGGCCACGCGCATTTCCAGCTCGGGCGGTTCGATGGCCACCGTCAGGCCGGCATCAAAGCGGCTGGTCAGGCGTTCATCGATGTCCACCAGCCCCTTGGGGTAGGTGTCGCTGGTCATGATGATGTGGGCGCGCTTGGACAGCAAGGCTTCGAAGGTGTTGAAAAACTCTTCTTGTGTGCGTTCCTTGCCGGCGAAGAACTGCACGTCGTCGATCAGCAGCAGGTCCAGGTTGTGGTACTTGGCCTTCAGGTCGTCAAAGGTTTTTCTTTGGTAATTCTTGACCACGTCGCTGATGAACTGCTCGGCATGCAGGTACAGCACCCGTGCTTCGGGCCGGTCTTTCAGCAAGGAATTGCCCACGGCGTGCACCAGGTGGGTCTTGCCCAAGCCAACCCCGCCATAGATGAACAGCGGGTTGTACATGGCGCCAGGTGCCCCGGCGGCATGCAAGGCGGCGGTGCGTGCCATCTGGTTGGCGCGACCGGCCACCAGGGTGTCGAAGGTCAGTGAAGGGTTCAGGCGGTAGGCGTTGGCCGCGGGGACGTACGGGCGCGGATGGGCAGGTTTGGGCGCCGAGATACTGCTGCCTTCATCTGCCTTGGACGTTTCTTGTGCGTGCAGGCCCAGCGCATCGAGTGCAACACTGGCCGCCGCAACTGCTGGACCGCGCCGCAGTGCCATGGCCGGGCTGCCCTGGGCGCTTTCAGTTCGTGGCGTGGCCACAACGCTCAGGTCCAGCCGCACGGGGTGGCCTGCCAGTTCCTGCAGCACCACTTCGATACGCTGGGCGTATTGCGTGCGTATCCAGTCGAGCTTGAAACGGTTGGGCACACGCACGTTCACCACCGTGATGGGCAACGCGGCAGCGGGGTTGTCGCTGTCGGTCCCACCATCGGGTCTGGTGTGTGTGGCGCCGTCGTCAGCGGCTTGCACCGAAACCGCCAGCGGGCGGATCCAGGTGTTGAATTGTTGTTCAGGCAGCTCGGTCGCCAGGCGGTCGCAGGCGGCTTGCCACAAGTCATGGCTCATTGTGGAAATCTTCTTTTTTGGAGCCGCCAAAAGTGCGTATTTGCGTTCGGCGGACCTAGGTTATCCACACATTCGGCTTCGGCGTCAACCCTCCTGATCTCGCCGGTTTGCGGTGCAAGTGTTTGACTGCAAAGGTGTTTTTTGCTGTAATCGTGGGTTTCCCGAATTGGCCAGGGCACCACATCTCAGCGCACCGAAGGTGCTTGAGAGCGGCGCCATGGGTGCAGGGTTGTTTGGCAAATGACGATCAGATGGACTTCAGTGAGCTGAACTTCAGCTGTTGGCTGTTTGCTGGCCCACCGCACATGGAAACCACACCAAGACTGCAAGCTGCTTGCCGTGCACGCACGGCACAATCCGGCACTTCGCATTTCCCATGAACCGGCCTTCGCGGCCACCTAGCCTTGAGCAGCCATGAAGCGCACTTACCAACCCTCCAAGATCCGCCGCGCCCGTACGCACGGTTTCCTCGTGCGCATGAAGACCCGCGGTGGCCGCGCCGTGCTGAACGCACGCCGTGCCAAGGGCCGCAAGCGTCTGGGCGTTTGAGCCTGAGCCAGCGACGATGCTGCGCACCCGGCCTGGGTGCGTGGTGACGGGTTAAGCAGGTCCGACGCGATGTCCGAGCGCCTTGTCCACAAGGCAGACTTCGAACGCCTGCTGGCTGCACGCTCAAGGTCGCGAAGTACCCACTTCGCGGTGCATCACGTGGCCAGTCAACCTGCAGCACCCAAGAAGCCCATGAAAGCCCGCCTTGAAGGCGAGTTATCCACAGAACCCGACGAGTTGTCCCAGACCCCTGTGGATAACCCGCCCGGCAGACATTGGCTGGGTTGTGTGGTTCCCAAGCGCCATGCCCGACGCGCGGTCACCCGAAGCTTGCTGAAACGCCAGATGCGCAGTGTGTTTGAAAAGCATGCCGGCGCCCTGGCGCCAGGCCTGTGGTTGCTGCGGTTGAGCCAGACCTTTGCGGTGGCGCAGTTTCCGTCTGCACGGTCCGCGGCCTTGTCGATGGCGGCCCGCAGTGAACTGGAATCGCTGCTGCTTCGTTTGCAGGTCAAGTCGCAGATCAGCCCTCCGGCGCTGCAGCGCATGTCCAAGCTGCCAGGGGGTGGTGCGTGAGCAGCAGCCTGGGTGAAGGCTCGACGCCGGTGGGGCAGCGATTTTTGCAGCTGCCCACACAAGCCTTGCTGCTGCTGGTGCGGGCCTACCGTTTCTGGCTGAAGCCCTGGGTGGGCAACAGCTGTCGTTTTGAACCCAGTTGCTCGGTTTACGCCATGCAGGCGTTGCAGACACACGGTGCGCTTCGGGGTGCCGGGCTGGCCGGCTGGCGCCTGTTGCGCTGCCAACCCTGGTGTGACGGCGGCTGCGACCCCGTGCCGCCTGCAAGCAACCCATCAACCGCCCGGGGATTGTTCACCCGGCTGGTCCCCACTGAAGCGCCGCAGTCGCTGGATTGCGAAACGCCACCGAACCGGAAAGTACCATGACCGATATGCGCCGCACCCTGCTGTGGGTGGTTTTTGCGATGTCCCTTGTTTTGTTGTGGGACGCCTGGAGCAAACACAACGGTCAGCCTTCCATCTTTGGGGGTAGCCGGCCAGCGGCGGTCAGTGCCGCCCCCCCGGGCGCGCCTGGCGCGGCACCTGGTGCAACGGCCGCCACAGGTGTGCCGGCGCCAGCAACGGCGGGTAGCGTGCCCACGGCCAGCGCCATCACCCCGACAGGCGTGCCGGCCCAGGCACCTGCGGTGGCCACGGGCACCCAGGTGACGGTGACCACCGATGTGGTCAAGGCCACCTTCGACAGCCTGGGCGGGTCGTTGGTGCGGCTGGAACTGCTGAAGTACCGCGACAACAACCACCCCGAACGCAACCTGGTGCTGTTTGAACACAGCGCACAGCGCCTGTACGCAGCACAGACGGGCCTGATCACCGGCAAGGCCGGCGTCACGCTGCCCAACCACCTAAGCCCGATGACCATCGTGTCCGGCGAGCGCACGCTGGCCGACGGCGCCAAGGAGATCAGCATCCGCTTTGAGTCGGCGGTGACCGACGGCCACCAGCTGGTCAAGACCTACACCTTCAGCCGCGGCGCCTACACGGTGGCGGTGAAACACGAGTTCATCAACAACGGCAGCGATACCGTGCCGGCGCAGGTTTACCTGCAGCTGGCGCGCGACGGCAACCCGCCCGAGGGTGAATCGAGTTTCTACTTCACCTTCACCGGCCCGGCCATCTACACCGACGCCAAGAAGTTCCAGAAGGTGGCCTTCAAGGACATCGCCAAGGGCGGCGACGTCCATGAAAAAGCCGCCAACGATGGCTGGGTGGGCATGGTGCAGCATTACTTTGCATCGGCCTGGCTGGTGCAGCAGCCCGGTCCGCGCGAATTCCGCACCGCCAAGGTGTCCGACAACCTGTACACCGTGGCCATGGTGCAGCCTTTGGGCGATGTGGCGCCCGGCAGCACCAAGGTGCACGATTCCACGCTGTTTGCCGGCCCGCAGGAAGAGCACAAGCTGGCCGCACTGGCACCGGGCCTGGAATTGGTGAAGGACTACGGCTGGCTGACCGTGCTGAGCAAGCCGCTGTTTTGGCTGCTGTCGCAACTGCACAACGTGCTGGGCAACTGGGGCTGGGCCATCGTGGCGCTGGTGGTGCTGCTGAAGATTGCCTTTTACTGGCTGAACGCCAGCGCCTACCGCAGCATGGCCAAGATGAAGGCCGTGGGCCCGAAGGTGACCGAGCTGCGCGAGAAGTACAAGGACAAGCCGCAGCAGATGCAGCAGGAAATGATGCGCATCTACCGTGAAGAAAAGGTCAATCCCATTGGGGGCTGCCTGCCCATCTTTGTGCAGATGCCGTTTTTCATCGCCCTGTACTGGGTGCTGCTGTCCACCGTGGAAATGCGCAACGCGCCCTGGATCGGCTGGATCACCGACCTGGCCGCCAAGGACCCGTGGTTCATCCTGCCGGTGTTGATGACGGCCAGCTCGCTTTTCCAGGTGTGGCTGAACCCGAAACCGGCCGACCCCATGCAGGCCAAGATGATGTGGTTCATGCCGCTGGCCTTCGGCATCATGTTTTTCTTCTTCCCGTCCGGCCTGGTGCTGTACTGGTTGACCAACAACGTGTTGTCGATTGCGCAGCAGTGGTACATCAACAAGAAGCTGGGTGTTTTGGGCAAGTAGCTCTGACACTCAACCACACGTCGACCACAGGTAAACAAAAGCAAGTGCGCCCCAAGGTGTGAACAGCGCACGCTGGCGCGGCCTGTTGGCAAGGTTCAGGGGTTGAGGACCCGGTCGCTTGCGGCGAAGATGCATCCATGCGGGCGACCCGGCTTAGACGCCGGCTCAGGAGACCAGCGCATCGGGCCCGTCAAGTGCCGGGTGCCTGCTCCACCCGCGCCACACACCCGACCCGCTTCGAGACAGGCGCCAGAATCGCGGCACCATGTCCAGCAACAGCCCCACCGGCGTCAGCCCGGACCCCATCGTTGCCATCGCCACCGCTCCAGGGCGCGGCGCGGTGGGCATCGTGCGTGCGTCGGGCGCCGATCTGTCGGCCTTGATTCAAGCCCTGTGCGGGCGGCCGCTGGTGCCGCGGCAGGCCACGCTGCTGCCTTTTGCAGGGCAACAAGGCGAAACGCTGGACCGTGGCCTGGCCATTCACTTTCCAGCACCGCACAGCTACACCGGCGAAGACGTGCTGGAGCTGCAGGCGCACGGCGGCCCGGTGCTGCTGCAACTGCTGCTGGCGCGCTGCCTGCAGTCGCAGCCGGGCTTGCGCCTGGCCGAGCCGGGTGAGTTCACGCAGCGGGCCTTTCTGAACGACAAGCTGGACCTGGCTCAGGCCGAGGCCGTGGCCGACCTGATCGACGCCAGCACCGAAGCGGCAGCCCGGTCTGCGGCGCTGTCGCTGTCGGGCGAGTTTTCAAACACCGTGCACCAGTTGGCGCAGGGCATGGTGCGTCTGCGCATGCTGGTGGAGGCGACGCTGGACTTTCCGGAAGAAGAAATCGACTTTCTGGAAAAGGCCGACGCGCGCGGCCAACTGAATGCGCTGGAAGCCGGGGTGCTGGCCACGCTGGGCAAAGCCCGTCAAGGCGCCTTGCTGCGTGAAGGCCTGCAGGTGGTCATTGCCGGCCAGCCCAACGTGGGCAAAAGCAGTTTGCTGAACGCGTTGGCGGGTGCTGAACTGGCCATCGTCACGCCCATCGCCGGTACCACGCGTGACAGGGTCAGCCAGACCATACAGATCGAAGGAGTGCCACTGCATGTGGTGGACACGGCCGGTATCCGGCAAGACCCGGGTGCGGCTGACGAGGTGGAACGCATCGGCATGCAGCGCAGCTGGCAGGCCATCACGGGTGCCGACGCCGTGCTGTTTCTGCACGACCTGAGCCGCCAGGGTCGGCCGGACTACGACGCCGGTGAGTTGCACATTGCCCAGGAATTGGCACGTTGCGTGGCAGCGGGTGTGCCGGTGCTGCAGCTGTACAACAAGGCCGACATGCTGGAAGGGCGCGACCTGCCCGACGAAGCCCAGGCCGAAGACGCGATCGTGATGTCGGCACAGACCGGCCAGGGATTGGACACCCTGCGCCAGGCCTTGTTGGCGGCTGCCGGTTGGCAAACCGCGCCCGAAGGCCTGTTCATGGCCCGCGCCCGCCATGTGCGCGCCTTGCAGCAGACGCTGCAGCACGTCCAGCAGGCGCAGGCGCATGCGGCCCAGCGCGACGGCGCGCTGGACCTGCTGGCCGAGGAGCTGCGCCTGGCGCACCTGGCACTGTGCAGCATCACCGGCGAATTCAGCAACGAAGACCTGCTGGGGGAGATCTTCAGCCGGTTCTGTATTGGAAAATAAAGTTGTTTCCTAGAGGGTATTTTGGAATCTTCAGGATCCACCTAAACCGTTGTCAAAGATAGCAAATAGCGTCCTACAATGTCCACTTGGACCCAGCAGCAGCCGATGGTAGGCGGGCCCAAATAAGGGTCCATGTAGCCGCTTGGACCCGGTAGCCCCACCTACTTGGACCCAGTGAGGCACAGATGGCCCTGACCGACACCGCCCTGAAGGCACTCAAGCCCCAAGACAAGCCGTACACCATGACCGACGAGCGCGGTCTGTATGTGGAGGTGTTTCCCACGGGCGGCATCGTCTGGCGCTTCCGTTACCGAGTGGCTGGCAAGCGCGAGAAGCTGACGCTGGGCAAGTACCCTGCCCTGACGTTGAAGAACGCCCGCATCAAGCGCGACGAAGCTGCGCAGGCTGCAGCGATGGACAAGTCGCCAGCCAAGCAAAAGCAGTTGGCCAAGCAGGCTGCCGCTGACGCCACCACGGTGGCGGAATTCGGCGAGCGCTACTTCCGCGAGATCGTGGCCAAGGACCGGCAGGACATCACCATCCCGCGCCGCTACTTCGACAAGGCCATCGTGCCCGCCATCGGTACCAAGCCCGTGCGCGAAGTGACCACCGAAGACGTGCGCGCCATCATCTGGAAGAAGAAGGACGAAGGCTTCGACGCGGCGGCCGGCAACATCCGGGGCGTGCTGAA
>JAHECB010000276.1 GCA_024641925.1 Betaproteobacteria bacterium | reverse complement strand
CCATGATCAGCAAGGAGCCGATCGGCGTCTGCGGGCTGATCACACCCTGGAACTGGCCCGTCAACCAGATTGCTTGCAAAGTGGCGCCGGCGCTGGCCGTGGGCTGCACCATGGTGCTCAAGCCCAGCGAGATCGCGCCGTTCTCGGCGCAGATCTGGACCGAGATCCTGCATGCGGCGGGGGTGCCGGCCGGTGTGTTCAACCTCGTCAACGGCGACGGCCCCACGGTGGGCGCGGCCATTTCCGGCCACCCCGAAGTCGACATGGTCTCGTTCACCGGCAGCACCCGCGCCGGCATCGAGGTGGCGCGCAATGCCGCGCCCACCGTCAAGCGCGTGCACCAGGAGCTGGGCGGCAAGTCGCCCAACATCCTGTTGCCCGATGTGGACTTCAAGAAGGCCGTGACCGCTGGCGTGCGCAGTGTCATGAGCAACACCGGCCAGAGCTGCAATGCACCCACCCGCATGCTGGTGCCCAACGACAAGATGGACGAGGTGCTGGCCTACGCCAAGGCCGCTGCCGAGGCCACCACGGTGGGCGACCCCGTCAGCAGCGGCGCGGCGCTGGGCCCGGTGATCTCGGCCACGCAGTGGGACAAGATCGAAACGCTGATTGCCAAGGGCATCGAAGAAGGCGCCACCGTGGTGGCGGGTGGCCTGGGCAAGCCCGAAGGCCTGGACAAGGGTTACTACGTCAAGCCCACGGTGTTTGGCCACGTCAACAACCAGATGACCATCGCCCGCGAAGAGATCTTCGGCCCGGTGCTGGTGATCATGGGTTATGACACGGTGGACGAGGCCGTGGCCATCGCCAACGACACGCCTTATGGCCTGGCCGCCTATGTGTCGGGCACCGACGTTGAAGCCGCGCGCAAAGTGGCCGGCCGGCTGCGTGCAGGCCGCATCGAGATCAACAACCCGGCACCCGACCTGCTGGCACCGTTTGGCGGCTTCAAGCAGTCGGGCAACGGCCGCGAATGGGGCGACCATGCCTTTGGTGAGTTCCTCGAAATCAAGGCCGTGCTGGGTTACGCGCCCAAGCAGGCGGCCTGACACGACCCTTTGACACGAACACCGCCATGCTGAAGTTCTATTACGCACCGGGCACCTGCGCCCTGGCCCCGCACATCGTGCTGGAACACCTGGGCCTGGCCCACGAAGCGGTTCGGGTGGACTTCAGCCGCGGCGAGCAAAGCTCGGCCCCCTACCTGCAGGTCAACCCCAAGGGGCGGGTGCCGGTGCTGGTGACCGAGCGCGGCACGCTGACCGAAACACCCGCCATCCTCCTGTACCTGGCGCAGTTGCGCCCCGAGGCGGGCCTGGCACCGCTGGACGACCCGTTTGCGCTGGCGCAGGCGCAGTCCTTTAACAGCTACCTGTGTTCAACCGTGCACGTGGCCCATGCGCATCGCCGCCGGGGCTCGCGCTGGGCCGATGACGAAGCGGCGCAGTCGTCCATGCAGCAAAAGGTGGCGCAGAACATGGCCGCCTGTTTTGAGCTGATCGAGCAGCAGATGCTGCGCGGCCCCTGGGTGCTGGGCGAAGCGCTCAGCATCTGCGACGCCTACCTGTTCACGCTGGCCAGCTGGTTGCCGGGCGACGGCGTGGCCATGGATCGTTTTCCGGGCGTAGCCGGCCACCACCAGCGCATGCTGGACCTGCCCGCGGTGCAGCGCGCGAAGACCTTGCACCAATGAACCCTCTGAAGGGCGCTGCATGGCGCCCGAAAGCCCGTGCCACCTTGACGGGCATCAAGGGCTGCCAGACGATGGCGCCTATGCTGGGCAAGACAAACAACAGGGGCTGAAGCATGAAGATTCTGGTTGCGGTTGACGGCTCTGTCGTCTCGCTGGACGCGGTGCGCCATGCGCTGAAGCTGCAGCACGCGGGCCTGAAGGCCGACTTTGTGCTGGTCAACATCCAGGAGCCCAGCTCCCTGTACGAAATGGTCATGGCCCCTGACGCCCAGGCGCTGCACGGCATTGCCGTGGGGGCCGGGCAGCACGCACTGGAAGCTGCCGAGGCGCTGTTCAAGAGCGCAGGCGTGGACTTTGAACACGAAATCGGATCCGGCGACCCCGCCCCGGCCCTGATCGACATCGCCGAGAACCACCAGTGCGATCTGATCATCCTGGGCGGCAGCAAACAAGGCGCCCTGCGCAGCGTTTTACTGGGCTCGGTGTCTGAAGAAGTGTTGAAGCGATCGCCGGTGCCAGTGGTGGTGGTCAAACACCCCGAAGCCGACAGCGACTGAGTTTGCCCTGACGCTGCTGCTTGGTTCAGGGCATGCCCTGCGAACCGCAGGGCTTGTCGATCAGGGGAAAACCACCTCGGGGTCGCCGGGCCGCCAGGGTGGGTACCGGGCCATCGCGGCTTCAAACGGCGGTGAATCAACCAGGCCCTGCAGCCAGGCCTGCACCTGCGGCAGTCGGGCGCTGTGCTTGAACCAGGCCGGGTTCACCGCGGCAAACTGGCGCACAAAAGGCAGCAGGGCCATGTCGACCAGCGATGGTGAATCGCCCAGCACAAAGCGGCTGTTGGCCAGTTGCCGGTCCAAGGGCGTCAGCAACAGGCTGAGGGCGTTGTCCCGGCAGGCCAGGGTCTGGCCTGCGTCTTCGGGCCGTGTGTATTTGTAGCCGTCCAGTGCTTGTTTGAAGGGCCCGTCGTTCAAGGCAAGCCAGGCCTGCGTGCCGGGGTCTTCAAACGCGCGCAGCCATGACTGCGGGTCGTGCCGCTGCAGCGCCCAGCGCATGATGTCCAGGCTTTGGTCCAGCACCCGGCCATCTGGCAGTTGCAAAACCGGCACCGTGGCCTTGGGTGATGCCGCGATCAGCGCCGCCGGTTTGTGGCGCAGCGCCACTTCGCGCAAGGCAACGGCCACGCCCGACACCTGGAGTGCCAGTCGCGCGCGGATGGCATAGGGGCAGCGGCGGAAGGAATACAGCACGGGCAGACCCGCGCCGACTGGGACTGAAGGCATGGCCGGCCATTCTGAAGCAGCGGGCTTTCCACCGCCTCGTAACATCACGCTCTTTTTGCCGGCGACCGAGGCGCGTATCCCGAACACCCATCTGCCGACCGCGCCCCCGCCCCAGAAAAGCGGCCTGAGTCCCGCCCAGCAAGGGCTGGCCTGGGGCCTGCTCGCAGCGGCCATCTGGGCCAGCTACACCGTGCTGGCACGCCTGGGCGTCAAGGCGGGCCTGAGCGCGGGTGACCTGACGCTGCTGCGTTTTGCGCCTGGCGCGCTGTTGATGGCGCCGCTGCTGTGGCGCTGGGGCCTGCGTGACCTGGCCGGCCTGGGCTGGGGTCGCGGCCTGGTGTTGACACTGCTGGCCGGGCCCGGTTTCAGCCTGTTGTTCATGACCGGCTTCACCCTCGCACCGCTGGCCCATGGCGCCGTCATCGCGCCCGCTTGCCAGATGCTGGCCGGCCTGGGCTTGTCGGCCTGGCTGGCACACCAGCCGCTGACACGCGCTTCGGTGACGGGTGCTGCCTGCGTGGTGCTGGGCCTGGGTTTCATGGGCAGCGACAGCCTGGTGCACCACGATGGTGGGCTGACTTGGGTGGGCGACCTGTTGTTTGCCGCTGCCGGTGCCAGCTGGGGCCTATTTGGCGCCTTGTCGCGCCGCTGGCAGGTGGACCCGTTCCGCCTGACGGGCGTGGTGGTGGTGCTGTCCTTTGTGCTGTTTGCGCCCGTGTTTCTGGCCGGGGCCGACCTGAGCCGTTTGCAAAACGTCGGCGTGGGCATGGTGGTGTTGCAGGTGCTGGCCCAGGGCGTGGGTGCTGGTCTGGTGGCCGTGCTGGCCTACAGCCGGGCGGCGGCCTTGCTGGGCTCCGGGCGCGCCGCGTTTTTTGGTGCGCTGGTGCCCGGGGCGGCCTCGATGCTGGCTATTCCGGTGCTGGGCGAAGTGCCCACCGTGCTGCAGGTGCTGGGCATCGTGGCGGTGGTGGTGGGCTTGTTGCTTGCCTTTGGGGCGGCGCGATTGCTGGTGGCCAGGGTTTCCACAAACTGATCCTGTCAAATCGGGCAATATCGGCGCTTCGGCCAGTCGGCTGCAGCACCCGAAAAACATGACCGAACTCAGCCTTGAGCAAGCCCAGTCGCTCGCGCAGCGTGCCATGGCGCAGGCCATCCGCAACCACAGCCGCCCCATCTGCGTAGCGGTGTGCGACAGCCGCGGTCTGCTGATCAGCTTCTTGCGCATGGACGGTGCGCCGGCGCGCAGCGTCGACATTGCGCAGGGCAAGGCGTATTCCGCTGCGCGCATGGGCACCACCACGGCAGCGGTGCTGGCGCGCCTGCTGCGTGAGCAGATCCAGATCGGCTACTTCTGCGACCCGGCGCTGACGGCACTGCCCGGCGGGACCCCGTTGAAAACGGCCAGTGGCGAGGTGCTGGGCGCGTTGGGCGTGAGCGGCTTGAGCTCCGCAGAAGACCAGGCCATCACCGATGCGGTGGCGGCGTCCTTTCTGGTGGGCTGAGCGCTGAGGCCCCCCCGGCCTGGCGACGCCGGCCGGTGTCACCGTGCCCGGCGCTGGGGCGTCGATCGCGCATGAGCTGGTCGGCGAGCGCACGTTGGTCAGCGTCTCCGACGACCTTGGCACCGGTTACTCGTCGCTCTGCTGCTTGAAGCGCGTTGTCGCATCCATCTGTACGGCGCCCTCTGCTGCGAGCGCGGAAATTTCTGCGCTGCTGAAACCATGCGCCAGCAGCACCTGCCGCGTGTGCTGGCCGAAAGTGGGCGCGGGCCGTCGGATGTTGCCCGGCGTGGCACTCAGTTTCACAGGCACGCCCAGGGCGCGTGTGGCCCCGGCCACTGGGTGCTGCAAGTCCACCACCATGTTGCGCGCCAGCGTCTGCGGGTCGGCGGCCATCTGGCCGATGCTGTTGATGGGCCCGGCGGGCACACCCGCGGCGTCCAGCGCCTGCAGCCAGTCGTGGGTGCTGCGCTGGCGCAGTTGTTCACTCAGCAAAGTGGCCAGGGTTTCGCGGTTCGCCATGCGGCCGCTGTTGTCGGCAAAACGCGGGTCGGTGATCAAGCCCGGTGCGCCGACAACCTTGGCGATGCGTTCCCAGTTGGCCTGGTTGGCGCCGCCGATGTTGATCCAGCCGTCTGCCGTCTGAAAGGCCTGGTACGGCGCAGCCATCACATGCGCCGACCCCCCGGGGCCGGGCGACACGCCGGTGGCAAAAAAGATCGCGGCCTGCCAGGCCGCCTGGTGGATGCCGGCCTCCATCAGGCTGGTGTCTACAAGCTGTCCCTGACCGGTTTTCAGGCGGTGTACATAAGCCGACACGATGCCCAGCGCGGCCAACAGGCCGGCGTTCAGGTCGGTCACCGGACTGCCCACCTTCACGGGGGCGCCGCCGGGCTCGCCGGTGATGCTCATCAAGCCCGACACACCCTGGGCGATGAGATCAAAGCCGCCTTTGTCGGCCGCAGGGCCGGTGCGGCCGTAACCCGAGATCGAGCAGTAGATCAGCGCCGGGTTCAATGCATGCAGCGCCTCGTAACCCAGGCCCAGGCGGTCCAATGCGCCGCGGCGGTAGTTTTCGGTCAGCACGTCGGCGCCGGCCGCCAGGCGTTTCAGCACCCGCTGGCCACCCGCGGTTTTCAGGTTGATCGCCACCGAGCGTTTGTTGCGGTTCATCATCATGAACGCGGCAGATTCACCGTTGATGCTGGGCTCGGCATAACGCCGGGTGTCGTCACCGCCGGGCACCTTTTCGATCTTGATGACGTCGGCGCCCAGGTCGGCCAGCAGCGCGCCGCAGCTGGGGCCGGCCATGATCTGCGCCAGTTCCAGCACCACCAGGCCGGCCAGCGGGCCGGTGGCGGCGGGGGTGGTGGTTTCAGTATCGGGTGGGGAGCTCATCGGCCGACGAATTCAGGCGCGGTCTTAACCAGAAAGGCGCGGTAGCCAATGCGGAAGTCTTCGCTGTCATAACAGCGGAAGCCTTCATCGCGCTGGCTTTCACTCAGCGCCTGGCCTGATTCCAGTTCACGCAGGAACTGCTTGTGCCAGCGCGCCACCAGCGGTGCACCGGCGGCGATGCGACCGGCGGTTGCGTAGGCCTCGGTGGCCACCTGGTCGTCGGCCACCACGCGGTGCACCAGGCGCTTGTCCAGCGCCTCACGGGCGCCAAACACGCGGCCTTCCAGCAGCATTTCCAGCGCCACGGCACGGCCCGCCAGTTGCACCAGGGCGGCCAGTTCGGCGTGCGCCATCACCAGGCCCAGCTTGTTGATGGGCACGCCGAAGCGGCTGCTTTCACCGCAGATGCGCAGGTCGCACAGCGCGGCAATCTCCAGCCCGCCGCCCACGCAGATGCCTTCGATCAACGCCACCGTGGGGTGGCGGCAGTCGGCAATGGCGCCCAAAGCGCCGTGCAGCACGGCACCGTAGGCCTTGCCCTGGTCGAAGTTGGCGCGTTCCGTTTCAAACTCGGCGATGTCGTTGCCCGGCGCAAAGGCCTTGCCGCCGGCGCCGCGCAACACCACGCAGCGCAGGCTGTCGTCGGCCGACAGCTCGCGCATCACCTCGCCCAGGCGCTGCCACATGGGCTTGGTCAGTGCATTGAGTTTTTCGGGGCGGTTCAGCGTGACAGTGGCGATGGGGCCGTCACGCTCGCACAG
>JAHECB010000029.1 GCA_024641925.1 Betaproteobacteria bacterium | reverse complement strand
CATTCAGTGCCAGGTCCACGATGGTGGGTGTCAAACCGTAGCCGTGCACCGCGCGGTCGGGCACCACATAACCCACCCGATCGGCGCGCGCGCCCAGCATCACCAGACCACGCAGCGCCACGGCGCAGGCTGTGGCCCCGTCGCAGTCGTAATCGGCCACCACACACAGCCGCTTGCCCTGGGCAATGGCGTCGGCCAGCAGCACAGCGGCTTGTCGGGCACCCATCAAGCGTTCGGGCGGAATCAGATGCGCCAGACCGTCATCCAGCTCTTCGGCCTGGCGAACGCCACGGGCTGCAAACAAGCGGGCCAACAGTGGGTGCACACCCTGCTGCTCCAAGGCAAAGGCCAGACGGGGCTGGGTCGATCGCGGCAAAACCTGCGGCTCGACCATCACAGACCCGCCAGCAAGGGTTGCACCGCCGGACTGCGCCAGGTGCGCAATAGCCGCTGAGCCCAGCTGCGGCCGGCGCTGTGCAGATTGAGGTATCGGCGTTCGCCGCACAAAGTGAGCCGCACCGGCTGCCCTTGTTGCACCGCAAGCGACAGTGCGGCCAGCGGCCCATCATCCAGCGTTGCCCAGGCCTTGCCCCATGCCGCTCCGTCATCGGTGAGCGCAGGGGCGCGCAGACGCGGGTCGACCTGTACAACCGCGTTGCTCGGTGTTTGCGTCACGCCGCAGCCGCTGAGCCAGAAAGAGTTCACCGGCAAGAGCCCGCGCGCCTGGCGCTGGTCGTTGACCGGGTGTGTGTACAGCACCATCTGGACCTCAGCCTGCAGACGGCGGATGTTGGCTGCACCCGGGGTTTCGTGACCACCCAACCAGCGGTCGACGTTGCGCCCGATGACGCGGTCCAGCGACGCACAGGGCAGGGTAGCCAAGCTGTTGTGCGCCGCATACCAGCGGTCATGGCGACCGTAGAAAAACTCGAAACCCAGGCCCGTGAACAGGTCTTGAACCGCGGCGAACAGCGCCCGCGAAGTACGGTCGTCCAGCATCAGCTGCGCAGGGTCGATCAGGCTGACCTGGTCGGTGCCCACGTGCCAGTGCACCGGCGTCACCAGACCCCAGGACTTGCCCATGGTTTCAAGCCCATCAGCCTGCGCCTGCAGAGCCGCCCAGGGCAGCAGGCCCGGCCCACCTTGAAGGCCCATGGCATTCGCCAAGGCCGCTTCGTGTGGCGGCGTCAGGCTCAAGCCGTCAACGGCCTGCAAACCCGTTGGCGGGTCGTGGCCAGCGCCAGCGCCCTGGCCGCCCCCATCGGGCTCGGGCTCCAGACGTTGCAGCAGCGCCTGCAGGTGAGGCAGCACCAGCGATTTGCCCGCCAGGCGACAGGCATCGGACTCCACGCCCGCAAACGGTATCAACAAGTGCATCGGGTGATTATCCGGCCGCACGCGTCGACCAGCCGCTCCGCAGGGCTTGCCGTAGCATCCACTGCTTCACACCGACCCGGTTCCCTTGCCTCGCCGCGCCTGACTTGAACCCGCTCCTGGACCGCTTCGAAAGCCATATCGGATGGCGCTACACCCGCGCCGGCCGCAGCGGGCGGCGCAATGGCTTCATCTCGTTCATCAGTGGCATCTCCATCGCCGGCATTGCCCTGGGCGTGGCGGCCTTGATCATTGTGCTCAGCGTCATGAACGGCTTCCAGAAAGAAGTGCGTGACCGCATGCTCAGCGTGATCTCGCACATCGAGCTCCAATCCGCCGACGGCGCTGCTCTGCCCGACTGGCAGGCCATCGCAGCCGCCGCACGGCAGGACCCGCAGGTGCAGGCTGCAGCGCCGTTTGTGGCGGCACAGGCCCTGGTGGGCCTGGGATCGGAACTTCGTGGCGCGCTGGTGCGCGGCATCAGCCCCGCCGAAGAAGCCACGGTCACCCCGCTGGGCGCGCAGCAATCCGACATGCTGCGCCTGTTGCAGCCCGGCGCCTGGAATCTGGTGCTGGGTGGTGAACTGGCGCGCTCGCTGGGCGCCCGTGTGGGCGACAAGGTGGTGGTGGTGTCGCCCAGCGGGCAGGTCACACCGGCAGGTGTGGTGCCGCGCCTGAAGCAGTTCACGCTGGTGGGCACCTTCGATTCGGGCCACGACGAAGTCGACCGCACACTGGCACTGGTGCATCTGGACGACGCAGCGCGGCTTTTCAGACTGGAAGGCGCCACCGGCGTGCAATTGCGACTGGCCGATGTCAACACCGCCCACCACGTTGGCGCTTCGCTGCAGGAGCGACTGGGCCCTACCGTGAAGGTGCAGGACTGGACTTTCACCCACCGCACCTGGTTTGACGCGGTGCAGGTTGAAAAGCGGCTGATGGGCATCATCCTGATGTTGATCGTGGCCGTGGCCGCGTTCAATCTGGTCAGCACGCTGGTGATGACCGTCACCGACAAGCGGGCTGACATCGCCATCCTGCGCACCCTGGGCGCCAGCCCGCAGTCCATCATGGCCATCTTCCTGGTGCAGGGCGCGGCGGCGGGCATCATCGGCACAGGCGCCGGCGCCGCCCTGGGCCTGCTGGTGGCCTACAACATCGACACCCTGGTGCCGGCCATCGAACGCCTGCTGGGCATGGCCTTTCTACCGGCCAACATCTACATCATCAGCCGCATGCCCAGCCAGCCGCTGGCCACCGACATCGTGCCGGTGGTGGTGGTGGCCCTTCTGCTGGCGATGCTGGCGGCGCTGTACCCGAGCTGGCGTGCCAGCCGCATCAACCCGGCTCAAGCCTTGCGATATGAATGACGTGCCCAACCCACCGCCGCAGCCCTTGGTGCTGGAGGCACAAGACCTGCACAAACGGTATGTGGAAGGCAGCGGCGCGGACGCGCTGGACGTGACCGTGTTGCGCGGCCTGAGTCTGCAGGTGCACCGCGGCGAAACGCTGGCGGTGGTGGGTGCATCGGGATCGGGCAAAAGCACGCTGCTGCACCTGCTGGGCGGACTGGACGCACCCAGCAGCGGGCGCGTGCTGCTGATGGGCCAGGACCTGGCCAACCTGAGTCCGGCCGAACAGGGCCGCTGGCGCAACCAGCACCTGGGCTTTGTTTACCAGTTTCACCACCTTCTGCCCGAATTCAGCGCGCTGGACAACGTGGCCATGCCGCTTCGCATCCGCCGCCAACCACTGGCAGCCGCGCGTGAAGCGGCAAAGGCGATGCTGGAGCGCGTGGGCCTGGGCGCGCGCCTGTCGCACCACCCGGCGCAGTTGTCGGGCGGCGAGCGGCAGCGGGTGGCGATTGCACGCGCGCTGGTCACACAGCCGGCCTGCGTGCTGGCCGACGAGCCCACCGGCAACCTGGACCGCGACACCGCGCACGCGGTATTTGAACTGATGCTGGAGCTGGCCCGCAACCAGGGCACGGCCTTTGTGTTGGTCACTCACGACCCGAGTCTCGCCGCGCGCTGCCAGCGCACGCTGACCCTGGCGCACTGAACCCGCTCATGTCCTGGTCCTTCGACAACTGGCCCTACGAATGGCAAGTGGCGCTGCGCCAGGTGCGCGGTGCGGGCAGCGGCAGCAACCGGTTCATCGCCTTCATCTCGCGGGTGTCGATGCTGGGCATTGCGCTGGGCGTGGCCGCTCTGATCGTGCTGCTGTCCGTGGTCAACGGCTTCCAGGTCGAGGTGCGTGACCGCATGCTGGGCCTGGTGCCGCACATCACCTTGCTGAACCGCGGCGGCGCCTTTGTGGACACGGGCGCGATCACCCGGCAGGCGTTGGCCGACACTGCCGTGGGCGCGGCTGCGCCGGCGGTGCTGGCAGAGGCTTTGCTGGGCCGGGGCGACAACCTGCGCGGTGTGGTGCTGCGGGGCATCGACCCTGCGCTGGAAGCCGGTGTCAGCCCGGTGGTACGCCAGCTGCCCGCCGCAACCCTGGCACTGCTGCAGCCCGGCAGCATGCAGGTGCTGCTGGGCGCGCAATTGGCCAAGACGCTGGATGTCAAAGTTGGCGACACCTTGACCTTGGTGTTGCCGGGGCCTGCCAGCAGTGGCAATGGCCTGTCTGCGCCGCGCATGACTCCACTGCGGGTGGCCGGCAGCTTTTCGGCAGGCCACTTCGAGCTCGACAACACGCTGGCGCTGATGCACCTGCAGGATGTCGCCAGCCTGTATGGACAAAGCGGCGCCAATGCCGTTCACCTGCGGCTGCACCAGGCGCTGGAAGCACCAGCGGTTGCCCGCCGACTGCAGGCGTCGCTGGGGTTTGACGTGTCGGTACGCGACTGGACGCAGGTCAACCGCAACTGGTTCGAGTCGGTGCAGTTGCAGCGGCGCATGTTGGCCTTGATCCTGACGTTGATCGTCGCGGTGGCCGCCTTCAACCTGGTCAGCACGCTGGTGATGACGGTGACTGACAAACGCGGTGACATCGCCATCCTGCGCACCCTGGGCGCCAGCCCACGCTCCATCATGGGCATCTTTGTGGCCCAAGGCGCACTGGCGGGCCTGGTGGGCACGGCGGGCGGCGTGCTGCTGGGGCTGCTGATTGCCTACAACCTGGACGTGCTGGTGCCGGCACTGGAGCGTGTGTTGGGCGCCACGCTGCTGTCCCCCAGCATCTACATCATCGATCACATGCCCAGCTTGCCGCTGGCCAGCGACGTGGTGCCGGTGACCCTGGTTTCACTGGCGCTGTCGCTGTTGGCTACGCTGTACCCCAGTTGGAGAGCCAGCCGGCTGCAGCCAGCACAGGCGTTGCGCGACGAGTAGCGCACAGCGTTCCGAGGCCGAAAGCAATAAAACCCAAGCTGACCGCGACACCGACGAGGATCGCGCCTGTGCCCTCACAACCCGTCGCGACCCGACCGGCGCTCAGCTGGCCTGTTTGAACGCCAGCACGGCCTGATTGCGCAGGGTTCGCACCAAGGCCATGTCGCTGTCGGCCAGCGCCAGGCCGCCGGCGCGTGCCACATCGGCATACAGCAGACCAAAGGTCGCGCCCTTCAACACCAGTGGCAACAGCATGAAAGACGGCGCGGCCACGACGCCTCGGTACCAGGCCGGCAGGCCCCGGCTGACGCTGGCGTGGGTGGCATCGTCGATCACCGTGTCCACGCCCTTGGCGCAAACGGCACTGAACAGATCGGCGCCACCCTTGGACGCAGCGAGAGGGCGGATGTCGAAATGGCGCACCAGGCTGTCGCCGTCCGGCCCCAGCGCAAACCGGCCCGTGAGGTGATGCGTCCTCCCATCCCGCAGGCAAAAGACGATGCAACGCAGGTCCAGACCGCGCAGCAAGGTTTCCATGACCATGCGCAACACGCCGTTGAGCTGAAAGTCGTCAGCAGCCAGGCTGCTGATCACGTCCTGAATGCCAGCCGCCAGCATCTGGGATGAAGCGGCCGCCGGCTGAGTGGTAGGCCGCAATTCCTGAGTCATTTCAGGCTGCGTCTTTTCCGTGCCGATGCTGAAATCCAACATGCGCTGGGTCGCGCCACCGGCACTGACGGCCATGCCGATGGCGGGCAGCACCTGGCTGAGCGTGAGCCGTGCACGTTCCATGGCGTCACAGATTTCGCCCGTGGTCATGCCCAGCGCACGGGCATGCTGGTCGGCATGTTTGCGCACCAGGTGCTGCGCCTGCGCCAGGTCCGCATGCTGCATGGCGCTGGCCACGTCGTTGGCCAAGGTCGCCAGCCAACGCAGGCGATCGGTGCCCCGGGCCATGGCCTTGCCCGGCACCTGCCCGACAGGTCGGTGCAGCGCGCGGCGCAGGCTGTCCGGCAATCCCCAGACCTGGGCCACACCGGCGCCCAGCGTCTCGTAGTCCACACCCAATACCCGCCAAGCCGCTGCCTGCTGGGTCAGCGCTGGCGGCGCGTCCGGATGCGAAGGCGGCCTGCACAGGGCATCAATGGCCTGTCGCTCTTCAGGCAGATAAAAAGTGATCAGCAGGCGGCCCATGTTCTGGAACATGCCCGCCAGGTAGGCCTCTTCCACGTCGGCCTGCCAGGGTGTCATCTCGCTGGCCAATTGACCGGCCATCAGCGCGTGCACAAACTCTTCGCGCAACTGCACCGCTTGCCAGGCATTGCCCAGGCGCTCCAGCAACAGCAGTGACAGGGCCAGGTTTCGGATGCCGGCAAAACCCACCAGCGCCACCGCGCGAGACACCGTGCTGACGGTGCCGCCACCCACGGGTTGGTAGTGCGCCGTGTTGACCAGTCGCAGCAGCTTGTTGGTCAAGGCCACGTCTTTCAGTATCTCGCCGGCCAGGCCCGGCACACTTTCAGTTTCTGAAGTGGCCAGGCGCTGGATACGCGTGACGGCCTGCGACAGTGCCGGAAAGTCGCCGTTGGCCTGCATGCGCAGCAGCACGATGTCCAGGGTTGATGTGGGTTCGTCGACCACGGCTTCACCGATGTCGTCGGCTGACACCGGCGTGCTGTTGGCGGAATCGTCCATGGCTGGCGGGTGTTGTCTGTCAGGCTGCGGTGACGCCATTGGACACAGACCCAGGCCCATGCGGTGCGCCAATAAACACGCTGTTCGTGACCGACTTCGCCCCACCAGGCACTGGGCGAGCGCCGACCCCATCACAATCGACAACATGCACCTGTTGAACGCCGACCTGCACTGCCACAGCGACGTCTCGGACGGCACGCTGCCGCCGTCGGCCGTGGCCGCCCGTGCCCACGCCCTGGGCGTCGACATCTGGGCCTTGACCGACCATGATGAGTTGGCCGGGCTGGCCAGCGCCCGTGAAGCCGCGCTGGACCTGGGCATGGCGTACCTGACGGGTACCGAGATTTCCGTCAGTTTTGCCGGCGAGACCGTACACATCATTGGCTTGGGGTTCGACGCCAACAACGCCGATCTGCAGCGCGGCCTGGCCTACACACGCGCCGGCCGATTGCAGCGTGCGCACGGCATGGCTGCAGGGCTGGCGGCAGCCGGAATCGACGGTGCCTTTGAGGGCGCCTTGAAATACGTCCGTAACCCCGACCTGATTTCGCGCACACACTTTGCGCGGTTTCTGGTCGAAGCCGGTCACTGCCCTGACACGCACAGCGTCTTTCGCCGCTTCCTGAAAGAAGGCATGCCCGGCTACGTGACCCACGAATGGGCCAGCCTGCGCCAGGCCGTGAGCTGGATCACCGATGCGGGTGGTGCAGCCGTCATTGCCCACCCGGCGCGCTACCGCTTTTCACCCACGGCTGAATATGCGCTGATCACCGAGTTCATCGGCCACGGCGGTCAGGGCCTTGAAGTCATGACCGGCAGCCACAGCCACAGCGAGCAAGTGCGTTACGCCGAAACCGCGAACGAATTCGGCCTGTATGCGTCACGCGGCAGCGACTTCCACAGCGTTGAAGAAAGCCGCATCGACCTGGGCTCCTTGCCCGACCTGCCGGGCAGTCTGAGACCGGTATGGGAACTGCTCGCGCCCCGCATCCAGGGCCTGAAAAGTGCCCACCGGCAAAGGCTTGCGGCGTAGCACCCAGGACGGCCGCCTGAGCCCTGGCCTCAGGTCGGGCTGTGGCGCCAAAACAAACTTCCCCGTGAAAACCCTGAATCAGGCATAATCATGGGCTTGCCTTGGAAACATGGCATTCCGTTCATCCCCTTCGGCCTTCAGGCCTTGCGGCGTTCAGCCTCAAGCGCGCTTCTCCGGGTCGGCGGCGATGCCGTCGCTGGTCCAGACCCGGACACCCACCGCGACTTCACCCCCTGCGGGTCTCTGCACACTGTGTGCGGCGTCTCGTTGGCGTGCCCATGCGCCTGTGCGCAGGAGCCGCCGTGATCCTGAAGAGAACCTGATGAGCTTTGAATCCCTGAATCTGCATGAAACACTCGGCCGTGCACTGACTGCTGCCAGCTATACCGAACCCACCACCGTGCAAGAGCAGGCCGTTCCCGCCGCCCTCGCCGGCAAGGACCTGATGGTCAGCAGCCGCACCGGCAGCGGCAAGACCGCGGCTTTCATGCTGCCGGCCTTGACGCTGGTGTTGAAGGCCCGTGAAGCGCAGCGCGCTGCGCGGGCCGCGCAGGCTGCCGCCAACCCGGCTGCCGCCGGTGCCGAGCAGCCCCGCGAACCGCGCGATTTCCGAGAAGGGCGTGGCCGCCGCGACAACCGCTTCGACGGCCCGCGTGTCTACACCAAGCCCACCGGCCCCACCGTGCTGGTGCTGTGCCCCACCCGCGAACTGGCCATGCAGGTGGCCAAGGCCGCCATGGACTACGGCCGCTACGTGCCCAACCTGAGCGTGGCCACCGTGGTGGGCGGCGTGCCCTACCCGGCGCAATTGAAGGCGCTGCGGGGCCCGCTGGACATCCTGATCGCCACACCCGGCCGCTTGATCGACCACATCGGCGCCGGCAAGGCCGTACTGGACAACATGCAGATGCTGGTGCTGGACGAAGCCGACCGCATGCTGGACATGGGTTTCATCGACGACATCAAGCACATCGCCAGCAACACACCCGCCACCCGCCAGACGGTGATGTTCAGCGCCACCTTTGCCGGCTCCGTCGGCAACCTGGCGCGCGAACTGCTGCGTGACCCGCTGCGCATCGACGTGGCTTCGCACACCGACACCCACGCCGACATCGAACAGCGCCTGCACTGGGCTGACGACTTCACCCACAAGAATGCCCTGCTGGACCACATCCTGACCGGGCGTGAAGTGGAGCAGGCCCTGGTCTTCACCAGCACCCAGCGCGACGCTGAAGTGCTGGCCGACCGTCTGGCCGAAATGGGTCATTCGGTGGACGCACTGCACGGTGGCATGCCGCAAGGCCGTCGCAACCGCGTGCTGCAGAACCTGCGCAGCAAACGTGTGCGCGTGCTGGTGGCCACCGACGTGGCCGCCCGCGGCATCGACGTGCCCACCATCAGCCACGTCATCAATTTCGGCCTGCCGATGAAAGAAGAAGACTACGTGCACCGCATTGGCCGTACCGGCCGCGCGGGCCGCACCGGCCTGGCGGTGACGCTGGCCGAGCGCCGCGACTTCGGCATGATCCAGCGCATCCAGCGCTTCACCACGCAGCGCATGCCCGTGGCCACCATCACCGGCCTGGAACCCAAGCGTGGTGAGCCGGTCGCCACCACAGCACGGCCGGGTGGCAAACCCGGTGGCAAGCCTTTTGGCGCCCGTCCTGGCGGTTTTGGCGGCAAGCCTTTCCGCCCTGCTGGCAAGCCTTTTGCCAAGAAGGCCGGCCCACGCCCAGCGCGTTGATGGCCCGTTGACACGGCGCGGCGACCACGCCGCGCAGCGCGAGTCAGAGTAAAGTCCGGGCTTGAATTTGCGCCCCGATATTCGGCCGGCCCCCCAGCACCCGCTGGGGGGCTGGTCTGTTTGGAACCCGCGTGTTCAGCGTCGATTCAAGGCAGGCCTGCGGCGTCAGCGCGCGTTGCGGCAGTCTGGCCTGTGATACCGACGGTTCAGCCACCGCCCAACCACCGTCACCCTAACGGCTAACTGCCCCACACCATGCACTCCACCCGCCGCCACTTCCTCCACGCCACGCTGCACCTGACGCTGGCAGCTGCCCTGCTGGGCCCGGCCGTCGTGTTCGCGCAGACCGGCTGGCCCAGCAAGCCGGTGCGCATCGTCGTGCCGTTTGCAGCCGGTGGCACCACCGACATCCTGGCCCGCGCCATTGCACCCGAGTTGCAGCGCGCCTTCGGCCAGCCTTTCATCATCGACAACAAACCGGGCGCCGGCGGCAATACCGGTGCCACCGAGGTGTCCAAGGCGCCGCATGACGGCTACACGCTGCTGATGGGTACCGTGGGCACACACGCCATCAACGCGGCGCTGTACCCGAAGATGCCCTACGACCACCTGAAGGACTTTGTGCCGGTGACGCTGGTGGCCAGCGTGCCCAACGTGCTGGTCGTCAACGCCGCCTTTGCACAGAAACATGGCATCTCGACCGTGGCCGACCTGACGCGCGCTCTGAAGGCCCACCCGGGCCAATTCAACATGGCCAGCTCGGGCAACGGCACCTCCATCCATCTGGCGGGCGAGCAGTACAAAAGCATGACCAGCACCTTCATGCTGCACATACCTTATCGGGGATCGGGCCCGGCGCTGATCGACCTGATCGGCGGCAGCATGGACGTGATGTTCGACAATCTGCCTTCAGCCATGCCGCACATCAAGTCCGGACGGCTCAAGGCATTGGCCGTGACCAGCGCCAAGCGCTCCGACGCCCTGCCCGATCTGCCCACCATCGGTGAAGCAGGTGGTCCCACACTCAAGGGCTATGAGGCCAGTTCGTGGTTTGGCCTTGTGGCCCCGGCGGGCACCCCCGCCGACACCATCACACGGCTTCAGCAAGAAACCGCCAAGGCGCTGGGCACACCCGCGCTGAAAGAGCGGCTGCTGGCCCAGGGCGCCATCCCCGGCGGCATGAGCAGCGCCGAGTTCGCCAGTTTCATCCAAGCCGAAACGGCCAAGTGGGCCCGGGTGGTCAAGGCCTCGGGCGCCAAGGTCGACTGAATCCGGGCTGAGGTTCGGCCGCGCCGGCTATCCAGCCCCGTGCGGCCTGTCGCGCGTTCAGACGCCCAGCAGGTCGACCTCAAACACCAGCGTGGCATTGGGCGGGATGACGCCGCCGGCGCCGCGCGCGCCATAGCCCATCTCGGGCGGAATGGTCAGCACGCGGGTGCCGCCCACTTTCATGCCGGCCACACCTTCGTCCCAGCCGCGGATGACTTCGCCGCCACCCAGGCCGAAACTGAAGGGCTGCCCGCGGTCCTTGCTGCTGTCGAATTTCTTGCCGCGGTTGTCGGCGGCGGCGGGGTCGTGCAGCCAGCCGGTGTAATGCACGCGCACGCGCTGGCCGGCGCTGGCTTCTGCGCCGGTGCCCGGCGTGGTGTCTTCAAATTGCAGGCCTGAAGGCAGCTTGGTCGTCATTGATTTCTCCGTGTTCAAGGGGGTTGCCCATCAAGGGGCGGCCCTGGCGTGGCGGGCACGCCGGGCGGGTCAAACTGTAACGTGGCCGCTGCCCCATACGCTACCGGCTCATTGACCGAGGCTCGCTGACCAGTGCCCCACGGCCTGCAACAGCCAATCCTGAGCGCTGCCGGCCGCAAGAGACGGCAGGCCCAGCACCTGACCCGCAGCCTGCAAGGCTGCCACCGGATTCGACAGGTCCAAGGGACGCGCACCGTTTTGTTTGCTGAGTTTGTGGCCATCGGCCGCCAGCACCAGGGGCGTGTGCAGATACAAAGGCGTGGGCAGACCCAGAGCCCGCTGCAGCAGGACCTGGCGCGCTGTGTTGTCGGCCAGGTCCTGGCCGCGCACCACATGCGTGATGCCCTGTGCCGCGTCGTCCACCACCACCGCCAGTTGGTAGGCCCACAGGCCGTCGGCCCGCTTCAGCACAAAGTCACCCACTTCCCGCGCCACGTCCTGCCGTTGCGCGCCGGCGCGCCGGTCGTGCCAGCGCACCACGCCCGCATCAACCCGAAAGCGCACGGCACGGGCCGGGCGCCCGTGCAAACCGCTGCGGCAGGTGCCGGGATAAACCAGTTCAGCAAAGCGCTGCGGCACCTGGCCTTGATCCACAGCGTCGCCAAGCGCACGACGTGCCGCCGCAATGTCGCTGCGTGAGCACGCGCAGTCAAAAACCCGTCCGGCCGCACGCAGCGAATCCAGCGCGGCCTGGTAAACGTCTCCGCGCTGGCTCTGCCACAACTCGACATCGTCGCTGACCAGACCACATTGGTGCAGCTGTTGGAGGATGGCCCTGGCCACGCTGGCATCACAACGCGGGGTATCAACATCTTCGATGCGTACCAGCCAGCGCCCGCCGTGTGCCCGCGCGTCCAGCCAGCTGGCGACTGCGGCCACCAGCGACCCGGCGTGCAGCGGTCCCGTGGGCGATGGCGCAAAACGACCGCAGACTGCCCGGCTCATCGACCGCAAAGTCAGCGCAACGTGCCCGCGTGCCGGTGCAGCAGCGCGTGCTGCGTGGCCGGGCTGGCCAATTGCGCCAACCACCAGCTCAGCGCCTTGCCCAAACCCAGGCCGTCGCTGCCAATGCCCCGCTCGGTGCGCCACGCGTAACTCAGCCGGGCCAGATGTTCTCCGCGCGCCGTGGTCATGCGCACCAGGTGCCCGGCGTCCAGATGTGCCTGAACCAAGGGCAGCGGCATGTAGCCGCAACCCATGCCACGCAGCAGGGCTTCGAGCTTGGCCCGCGCCGTGGACACCGTCAGCACGTCTTGCCCAGGCAACAAGTTGACGGTCAGCGGCGTCAGGCGCTGCGCGGTGTCGGCCACCGCCACCGCGCGGTGGTGCACGATCTGCTCGTCGCGCAGCGGGCCCTCAACCGCGGCCAAAGGGTGATGCGGTGCCACGCAGTAGACAAATGCCAGCTCGCCCAATGGCTTCAGGTCGATGCCCCCCGGGTTCAGGAAATCACCGGATACACCGATGGCCAGGTCAACCTGCCCGGTGCTCAGTGCCTCCCAGGTGCCGGCCAGCACCTCGGTGCGCAAACGCAAACGGGTCGCTGGCGCGGTATTGCCCGGCGTCGGTTCACCAGGCCGGCCGGTATCACGAGCGCCACAGAATGCTTCCACCAACTCAAACATCGTGCCTGTGGAAACGATGTCGTCCACCGCAATGGCCATCTGCGCTTCCCAGCCGCTGGCCACCCGCCGCACCCGACTGGCCACCGCGTCCATCTCCTGCAGCAGGCGGCGGCCTTCCTGCAAGAGCTCGCTGCCCGCGGCAGTCAGCTGAGCCTGCCGCGAACTGCGGTCGAAGAGCAGCACGTCCAAGGCCTCTTCCAGCTGGCGCACGCTGTAGGTCAGCGCCGACGGCACTTTGCCCAGTTCTCGGGCGGCGGCGGCAAAGCTACCGGTGCGGGCGATGGTGTCCATCATCACCAAGGCGTCAGGGGTCAAGGCATGTCGAGGCATGGATTCATCTTATTTGAACGGGCTCGTCAATGCCTTGCGGCCCGCAAATGGGCGTCGGAGCCTACAGTTTTCCCCATCGAAAGGAAACCGCCATGATCACCTTGCGCAAATCTGCTGACCGGGGCTACGCCGACCACGGCTGGCTCAAGAGCTTTCACAGTTTTTCGTTTGCCGACTACCACGACCCCAAGCATATGGGTGTGGGCAATCTTCGGGTCATCAACGAAGACCGCATTGCGCCCGGCACCGGCTTTGGCACACACGGTCACCGCGACATGGAGATCGTCAGCTACGTACTGGACGGCGCGCTGGCGCACAAGGACAGCATGGGCAACGGATCGGGCCAGGGCGGCGCGGACGGCGTCATCCGCCCCGGCGACGTGCAACGCATGAGCGCTGGCACGGGCGTCCGCCACAGCGAATTCAACCATTCCAAAGAAGGCACCACGCACTTCCTGCAGATCTGGGTGCTGCCCAGCCAGGCGGGCATCGAGCCCGGCTACGAGCAGAAGCACTTCGACAACCAGGCCAAACGCGGCCGGCTGGCGCTGGTGGCATCCAACGACGGTCGCGAGGGGTCGGTGACCATCCATGCCGATGCCGCCCTCCGCGCCGGGCTGTTTGACGGGGAAGAGCGCCTCGAAATGCCGCTGCCTGCCAACCGCCTGACCTACGTGCACCTGGTGCGCGGCGCCCTGACCGTCAACGGTCAGGCGCTGCAAGGCGGCGATGCCGTGACGCTGTCGGGTGAACAGCAACTGGAACTGCACAACGGCCAGGACGCCGAAGTGCTGGTGTTCGACCTGCAACCCTGAACCTCTACTTTTGCCAACCCCAAGGATCCCTCATGAGCAAGATCGTCATCGTCTATCACAGCGGCTACGGCCACACCGCCAAAGTAGCACAGGCCGTAGCCGAAGGCAGCGGCGGTACGCTGCTGGCCATTGACGCCGAAGGCAACCTGCCCGAAGGCGGCTGGGAACAGCTGGCCGCAGCCGACACCATCGTCATGGGGTCCCCCACCTACATGGGCGGGCCGAGCTGGCAGTTCAAGAAGTTTGCCGACCAGTCCAGCAAGATCTGGTTCACCATGAGCTGGAAAGACAAACTGGCCGCCGGTTTCACCAACAGCGCCAGCCTGAACGGCGACAAGGCTTCCACCGTCCAGTACCTGTTCACACTGAGCCAGCAACACGGCATGTACTGGGTGGGCATGGGCATGCCCCCTGCCAACACCAAAAAGAGCACCCGCGACGACATCAACAACCTGGGCAGCTCTGCCGGCCTGATCACCACGACGCCGTCCGACGCGTCCACCGACGAAATGGTGCCTGGCGACATTGCCACCGCCAAGGCCTTTGGTCAGCGCGTGGCCACCGCCACGGCGCGCATGGCAGCCTGACAAAGGCGTGACCGCTCCGGGCCGCTACAGTCCCGGACCATGAGACCCATCGCTTCAGCACTGGCGCTACTGCCCTGGCAGGACTGGGTCGGGCTGGCCTTGTTTTTTGCCGCCTGGGCGGGTTACGCCGTCTGGGCCAGGGCACGCTCGTTGGTGCGGCCGTCCGTCCTGGCGCTGACCAACCGCGAACGCATGCGCTGGATGATGCAGGCCAGCCACCGTGAGAACCGGGTGTTCGACGGCATCGTGGTGCAGAACCTATCCACCAGCCCGTCGTTTTTTGCGTCCACCACCATCCTGATCATCGGCGGCCTGCTGGCGGTGCTCTCGCGCACCGAACAGGCGAGTGAGCTGGTGCGGGAGATTCCCTTTGCGGCCCGCACCTCACTCATCGTCTTCGACATGAAGGTGGTTTTGCTCACCGGCATCTTTGTCTACGCCTTTTTCCGCTTCACCTGGAGCGTGCGTCAGTACACCTTTGGCGCCCTGATGCTGGGCGCAGCGCCAGACCACAAGTCCTGGACCGACGACATCCAGCGCAGCGCCTTTGCCAGCCGCGCCGGCCGCGTGATGGGCCTGGCAGCAGAAACCTTCAACGACGGCCTGCGCGCCTATTACATGGCCTTTGCCGCCACCGCCTGGTTCTTTTCAGCCTGGGCCTTCATGGTGGCTACCGTGTTTGTGGTGGCGGTGCTGTACCGGCGCGAATTTCAGTCCGACGTGCTGGCCTTGCTGGCCGACGACGTACCCCTGCCACCCGCTGACGTGCCGCCCCGAACAGGCGGCTGACGCACCAGCGCCCAGGCCGCCAGCAGCCCAAAAACCCCGTTCAGCAGGCCCATCAGGATCACAACCGCCCCGCCCACGACATTCAGCGGCAGGTGGCGCAGCGCCCAGCCGCAGGCCATGGACAAGGCGTTGAAGAGCAGCATCTGCCAGAACAGCAGCCGCCGCGGCTGCCACAGGCGCAGCAGCTTGTCTTTCACGCTGTGGCCGCCCCCGCCAGGCGTTGGCTGGCCAGCCGGGCACCCAGGCCCAGCGCACGCAGCTTGGCCTGTGCAACCTCACGGCTCATGGGCGCCAAGCCACAGTTGGTGCAGGCGATCAGGTGCCGGTGTGGCACAAACTGCAGCGCGCGGCCGATGGTATCGGCCACTTCTTCGGGGGTTTCAATGACGTCGCTGGCCACGTCGATGACACCCACCATCACGTCCTTGCCCTTCAGCAGTCCCATCAGTTCGGGCGGCACCTGAGAATGGATGCACTCCAGACTGACCTGCTGGATGCTGCTGGCGGCCAGTGCAGGAAAGACCTGTTCGTACTGGCGCCATTGCTGGCCCAAGGTCTTTTTCCACTGGTTGTTGGCGTCGATGCCATAGCCGTAGCAGATGTGCACGGCGGTGGTGCAGGTCAAACCCTGCACCGCGCGCTCCAGCGCCTGCACACCCCAGGTTGCGGCGTCTTCCATGTAGACGTTGAAGGCCGGCTCGTCAAACTGGATGATGTCCACACCGTCGGCTTGCAAGGCCAGCGCTTCCTGGTTCAGCAACTCGGCGAAGGCCATCGCCAGCTTGACGCGGTCGCCGTAGTGGCGGTCGGCCACGGTGTCGACAATGGTCATCGGGCCGGGCAAGGTGAACTTGATCTTGCGCTGGGTGTGCGCACGCAGAAAGCGCGCTTCGGCCTCGTGAACCCGCCCCTTCAGCTTCAGCGGCCCCACCACCTGCGGCACCTGCGCCTTGTAGCGGTCATTGCGGATGCCCATCTCGACCTTGTGCTCGAAGTCGATGCCCTCGACCTGCTCGAGAAAGCCGTGCACGAAGTGCTGGCGGCTTTGTTCACCGTCGCCGATGGTGTCCAGGCCGGCGTCTTCCTGGGTCTTGATCCACAGCAGTGTGGCGTCCAACTTGGCCGCATCCAGCTCGGCGCCCTGCGCTTTCCATTGCGGCCAGAGCTTCTGCGTCTCCGCCAGCCAGGCGGGTTTGGGCAGGCTGCCGGCGATGGCGGTTCTGAACATGGGCAGTGAGCTCCTGGTGTGTGTGAATGGCGCCGGCCGCGGGCAGCAACGGCGCGATGGTCGAGACCTGGGTCAGGCCGGCTGCAGCAAGCCGCGTTTTTTCAGCAGCGGCCGCAAGGTGGGCGCGCGGCCCCGGAACGCAGCGTAGGTGACTTGGGGGTCGACGCTGTTGCCGGCACCGTAGATGTGTTGCCTGAGGCGCAAGTCCACCTCGGGTGCAAAGGGGCTGCCCGCTTCAACGAAGGCTTCATAGCCGTCGGCGTCCAGCACCTCGGCCCACAGATACACGTAGTAGCCGGCCGCATAACCCGCACTGGCAAACAGGTGCTGGAAGTGCACCAGCCGGTGGTTCAGGCCCACGCCGTGCGGCAGGCCGCGCTGGTGCAGGAATTCGGCTTCGAAGGCGCACAGGTCGACCGGCGGTTCGTCGTCGGTGATCGAGTGCACGGCCATGTCCACCATCGCGCTGGCGGCATAACGAACCGTCTCGTAACCCTGGCCAAACTGGCGGGCCTTGTGCAGGCGCTGCACCAGCTCCATCGGAATGGGCTGGCCGGTCTGCCAGTGCAGGGCGTGACGCTGCAGCACCTCAGGCTCGGTGATCCAGTGCTCGAAGATCTGCGACGGCAGCTCCACAAAGTCGCGCAACACCTGCGTGCCCGACAAGGCCTCGAAGGTGACGTCGGACAGCAAACCGTGCAGACCGTGCCCGAATTCGTGGAACAGCGTGCGGGCGTCGTCCAGCGACAGCAAGGTGGGTGCGCCCGGCGCACCCTTGGCGAAGTTGTTGTTGTTCAGGATCACCGGCAACTGCGCCGATTGGCCCACGTCCTGGTTGCGGCTTTGCCAGCGCAGCGAACTCATCCAGGCGCCGCTGCGTTTGGCGGGACGCGCAAAATTGTCCTGCAAGAACACACCCACGATCTGGCCCGAAGCGTCTGAGACTTCGTAAGCCATCACATCCGGGTGGTACACGGGCAGGTCGGGCCGGTGCTTGAATTGCAGGCCGAACAAGCGCTGCGCACAGTCGAAAGCCGCTGCCACCACGCGTTCCAGCGCAAAGTAGGGCTTGACCTCGGCGTCGTCCACCGCATACCGGTTGCGTTTGACCAGTTCAGCCCAGTAGCGCCAGTCCCAGGGTTCGATGCGGTCCTGCACCGCCCCGGCATGCTGCATTTCCTGCAGCAGTTCGGTGCGTTCACGCTCAACCGCCGTCAACGCGCGCGGCCAGACTTCGGACAGCAGGCCTTGCACGGCGTCGCGGCTGCCCGCCATGGTGTCGGCCAGCGCGTGGTCGGCGTAGCAGTCACGGCCCAGCAAGGCCGCCTGCTCCTTGCGCAAGCGCAGGATGTCGCGGATCAGTTGACGGTTGTCGTGCTCGCCCACATGTTCGCCGCGGCTGGTCCAGGCGCGCCAGGCCGTTTCACGCAGGTCGGCCCGTGTTGACAGGCTGAGAAAAGGCACCACCAGCGAACGCGACAGCGTCACCACATGACCGGTCTGGCCGCGGTCTGCGGCCGCCTGGGCCAGGGCTGCCCGCAGGTCGCTGGGCAAACCGGCCAACGCGGCTTCGTCCGGCAGGGGCAGGGTCCAGCTGCTTTCGTCGTGCAGCACGTTCTGCGCAAACCGCGTGGTCAGCCCGGCCAGGGTTTCCATGACCTGCGCGTAGCGCTGGCGCCGGGCCAGGGGCAACAAGGCGCCGGTACGCACAAAGTCCAGGTGCAGGCGCTCCAGCAGGCGAAGCTGCTCGCCGTTCAGGCCCAGTTGCTGGCGCTGCTGATAAAGCGCGTCAATGCGTGCAAACAGGCCAGCGTCTTGGTAAACGGCACTGTCGTGCATCGCCAGCGGTGCGGCCACGGCGCGCTGCACCGCCTGCAATTCCGCGCTGGTGGCTGAAGCCGTGAGGCTGAAAAAAACCGAGGCCACGCGCGACAGCAGCCGCCCCGTCCGGTCCATGGCCGCCACGGTGTTGTCAAAGCTCGGCGGCGCCGCTTGATCACGAATGCGCGCCAGCTCAGTCAGATGTTCGGCCATGGCATGCTGCAATGCCGGCTCGAAATGCAAGGCCTTGATCTGCGAATACGGAGGCAGTCCGTGGGGAGCCGTCCAGGACTGCAGCAACGGGTTGTTGTGGAGTCCGGCTGCCGTCAAGGCAGGTGCTGAAGCGTTGTGTGTCGTCATTTGCCCGCGCGGATGGCCGCCTCGTCTTCTTCACGGTAGCGGCGGTCAGAACACTCCGAGACCCAGGTCTTGCGCTCGGCTTCCACGTTGGCCGAGTCCACATTGAGCTTGGCGTTGCGTTCGTTCCAACTCTTCACACGGGAATCCAGGGCCACGGCCTTGGTGTTGAAAGCACTCACCGCCGCCTTGCTGGCTTCGTTGATACGGGTCTTGTCGGCCTCCAGCGCAGCGCCATCGCTGGCAATGCCCTCGCGCTCCTTGTTCAAGGCTTCGCGGGTGCGCTCGGCGTCGGCACCGGTCTTCTTGTCTTCATTGAATGCGGCGGTGCGCTGGTTCCAGCTTTCAACACGCTCACTGTAGGCCTTCAGGCGCGCACTGAAATCGCTGGCCTGTTTCTTGGCGTCATCAACCGCGGCCCGGTCCGCCTGCAGCGCTTTCTGGTCCGACACGATGACGGTCTTTTCCTGGTTCATGGCCAGGCGTTCGGCTTCGGTGGCTTCCAGCCGCTTGCGCACCTGTTCTTCCTGCGCAAAACACACCCGCAACTCGTCACGGGTCAGAATGGGCCGACGCGATGTGCCGCTGCCTTTGGCCAGCCCCGCTTCAGCCGCGCTGGCCGCCGGCGCAGCAGCCGCCCCGCCGGTCTGCGCATGGGCAACACAGCCTGCACCGGCCAATGACAGGGCACAGACCACTTTGACCCAGGCGGGCACTGCAAACGAAACGGGCAGCGATGACCCAGCGTTTTTACTCATGACACCCTCGATGATTTGGTGTTGGCCCAGCATGCCGGCCGTTGTCCCCACAGCGCCGCCACAGCCAGCGCCCAAAAGCTGCCAATGATGCCACCCTTGCCCCATGGGTCGCACGGGGCCACACTGCGTGCCGGGCTTTCAATGGGGGTTGCATGAATCTGCTGAAGAAGTTGCTGATGGGCGTGCTGGGGCTGGTGGCCCTGCTGTTCCTGGGGGGTTTGCTGCTGTCGTCGGACTTCCATGTTTCGCGCAGCGTGGTGGTGCAGGCGCCGGCGGACAAGGTCTACGGGCTGGTGGCCGACCCGCGCCAGTGGAAGGCCTGGTCGGTCTGGAACCAGCGCGACCCGGCGATGCAGATCACCTATTCCGGGCCCAGCATGGGTGCGGGTGCGGCCTGGGCCTGGCACAGCAACAGCGAAGGTGACGGCAAGATGACCTTCACCGCGGCCGAGCCCGGCCAGCGGGTGGCCTACGACCTGTATTTCCCGGACTTCGGCACCACCTCGGCGGGCGAACTGGCCTTTGCGCCCGAAGGCAGCGGCACGCGGGTGACCTGGGTCATGAACGGCAACATGGGCAACAACCCGTTTTTTCGCTGGATGTCCTTGTTTGCCGACCGCATGGTGGGCCCGGACTTTGACGCGGGCCTGCAGAACCTGAAGGCCCTGGCCGAAAAGACCTGATCGGCGCTGCCATAGTGCCGGGTGCGCGCCTGCGCTTTGTGGCACAGTGATCGGCTTTGCCGGACCACATTGAACACGCTGGACATGACACCCGCCCCAGGACACACAGCCGCATGGCACTGAAAGCCACCATCTACAAGGCGGCGCTGCAGATCGCCGACATGGACCGCAACCTGTACGCCGACCATGCGCTGACCCTGGCGCTGCAACCGTCCGAAACCGAAGAGCGGCTGATGATGCGCCTGCTGGCCTTCGTGCTGCAGGTCCCGGCCGATGACCATGGCGGCGCGCTGGTGCAGGCCCGCGGCCTGGCCGACGCCGAAGAGCCAGACCTGTGGCACAAAGACCTGACAGGCCAGTTGCTGCACTGGGTTGAAGTGGGCCAGCCCGACGACCGCCGCCTGGCCAAGGCCTGTGGCCGTGCCGGCCGCGTCACGGTCTACAGCTATGCAGCGTCCACCGCCGTTTGGTGGGCCGCGCTGCAGGGTAAGGTTTCACGGTTGAGTAACCTGGCGCTGTGGCAGGTGCCGGCCGATCAGAGTGCGGCGCTGGCCGCGATGGCTCACCGCAGCATGCAGTTGCAGTTCACCGTTCAGGACGGTGGCGTGTGGGTGGGCAATGGCAGCCAGAGCGCAGAGATCCAGCCCATGGCCCTGCAAGTGCCCACCCGTTGAAACCTGCCCGATCCACTGCCCCACTCCGGCCAGCCGCCTGGCGCACCTTGACCAATCGGCCTGCGGCATGGCCCGCGGTCCTGCTGGCCGCCCTGGTCTTGATGAATCCCGCCATGTCCCAGCCCACACAAAAAGAACCTGCCGTCGACGACCCCTACCTGTGGCTGGAGGACGTCGAGGGTGAACGGTCGCTGGCCTGGGTGCAAGAACGCAACCGCGAAAGCGAAGCCGCGCTGATGACCCGGCCGGGCTTTGAAGACCGGCGCCTGCGCATCCTGGAAGTGCTGGATTCACGTGAGCAGATTCCGTATGTCGTGCGTCGGGGCGCGTGGCTCTACAACCTCTGGCGCGACGCCACCAACCCGCGCGGCCTGTGGCGCCGCACATCGCTGGACGAATACCGAAAACCCAGCCCCGCCTGGGACACCGTGCTGGACCTGGATGCGCTGGGCAAGGCCGAAAAAGAGAACTGGGTCTGGGCCGGCGCCCAATGCCTGGGCCCCAGCTACCGGCGCTGCCTGGTGTCGCTGTCGCGCGGCGGCGCCGATGCCACCGTGGTGCGCGAATTCGACACCGTGACACGGCAGTTTGTCGCCGACGGTTTTGTCACCCCCGAGGCCAAGACCAGCGTCGAATGGCTGGACGCCGACACCGTCTACATCGCCACCGACTTCGGCCCTGGCAGCCTGACCGAATCGGGCTACCCCCGCATCGTCAAACGCTGGCGTCGCGGGCAGCCCCTGGCCGATGCCCTGACCGTTTTTGCAGGCCGCCCCCAGGACGTATCAGCCTTTGTCACCGTAGACCACACACCGGGCTTTGAACGCACCTTGGTGGGCCGCGCCGTCAGTTTCTACACCACCGAGCAGTTTGAACTGGTGACGCAGAAGTCCGGCACCCTGGCCATGCGCATCAACAAGCCCGACGACGCGCAGCTGGGTTTGTGGCGAGACAAAGTGCTGCTGACGCTGCGCAGCCCCTGGAAACAAGGGCGGCAGACCTGGCCGGGTGGCTCGCTGCTGGTGGGCGACTATGCCGCGCTGAAACGCGGGCGCGCCCGTTTCACGGCGCTGTTCACGCCCACACCAACACGCTCACTCGAGCACTACACCACCACACGCGACGCCATCGTCCTGAACGTGCTGGACAACGTGGCCAGCCGCATCGAAGAGTGGACACCCAGCGCCGGCCCCAAAACGGACTGGTCCCTGCGCGAAGTGGCTGCGCCCTATCCCGGCCAGCTCAGCGCCAGCAGCCTGCATGACCCCTTGCTGCGCAACGACCCGCTGGCCAATGCCTACTGGCTGAACGCGGCCGACTTCCTGACACCCGACACCCTGCAGTTGCGCCAGACCGGCAGCGACCAGTCGACCACGTTGAAGTCGCGCCCGCGCTTCTTCGACGCCACCGGCATGCGGGTTGAACAACGCTTTGCCATCTCGAAGGACGGCACCCGAGTGCCCTACTTCGTGGTCTGGCCCAAGGGTGGACGCGCCGATGGCAGCAACCCCACCTTGCTGTACGGCTACGGCGGCTTTGAAGTTGCACAGGGCCCCTGGTATTCCGGCCCCATCGGCCGCGCCTGGACGAGCCAGGGCGGGGTGTTTGTGGTGGCCAACATCCGTGGCGGCGGCGAATTCGGCCCGGCCTGGCACCAGGCCGCCATCCTGCAGAACAAGCAAAAGAGTTACGACGACTTTGCCGCCGTGGCCGAAGACCTGATCCGGCACAAGATCACGTCGCCCCGACACCTGGGCATGCAGGGCGGCAGCAACGGCGGCCTGCTGGTGGGTGCGGTGATGCTGCAGCGGCCTGAACTTTTCAACGCCGTGGTCTGCCAGGTACCGCTGCTGGACATGAAGCGTTACAACAAGCTGTTGGCAGGGGCTTCTTGGATGGCCGAATATGGGAACCCGGACAAGCCCGAAGACTGGGCCTGGATCTCGTCATACAGCCCTTATCAAAACGTGAAAGCCGGTGTCAAGCTGCCCAAGGTGCTGTTCACCACCAGCACCCGCGACGACCGGGTACATCCTGGCCATGCCCGCAAGATGGCGGCACGCATGATGGCGCAAGGCCACCCCCTGCTGTACTGGGAAAACATCGAAGGTGGTCATGGCGGCGCGGCGGACAACCGCCAGCGCGCCACCATGATGGCGCTGGAATACAGCTTCTTGTGGCAGCAGCTGGCAGGGCGCTGAAGCCGCACTGAGGGGGCTGCTTGCTGCTTTGGATCGACGACAACACGCCGCTGCCGCCCGCCCGACTGGCGCTGGGACCCGACAGCGACGCGCCGGGCCTGCTGGCAGCCGGAGGCAGCCTGAACGCACACCGCCTCGTCGAGGCCTACAGCCAGGGCATTTTCCCCTGGTTCAGCACCGGTCAGCCGGTGCTGTGGTGGAGCCCTGACCCGCGCATGGTGCTGCCCACCGCCGGCTTCCACCTGTCGCATTCGCTGAAAAAAACCTTGCGCCGCTTTGTGCGCACGCCGGGCTGCACGCTGCGCTTCGATGGCGACTTTGAAGGTGTGATGCGGGCCTGCGCCCAGACCCCGCGTGACGGGCAGGCCGGCACCTGGATCGTCGACGACATGGTGCAGGCCTATGTACAGGGCCACCGCGCCGGGTTTGTGCACAGCGTGGAAACACTGATCGACGGCCAATGTGCCGGCGGCTTGTACTTTGTCAACCTGGGCCGCATGGTGTTTGGCGAATCGATGTTTGCCTGGCGCACCGACGCGTCCAAGATTGCCCTGGCCGGCCTGGTGGCCGCCTGCCGGGCGCGCCAGGTGCCGCTCATTGACTGTCAGCAGAACACCGCCCATCTGGCTTCATTCGGTGCGCACGAAGTGCCACGCAGCCAGTTTGAAGCCCATCTGCAGGCCACCGTGCACGCGCCCTTGGTGGCCAATTGGACCTATGATGCCGCTGCCTGGGAAAGCCTGTTGTCCCCCGCTGAGGCGGGTTGACGCGGCCACACCGTCCGGCCACCCTGCCCAACCTGCCCTAGCCGAGTGACCCATCCCAACGAGTTGCCCCTGAGGTCGTTGCAGTTTTATGCCACGGCGCCCTACCCCTGCAGCTACCTGCCGGAGCGTTTTGCCCGTTCGCAGGTGGCCACGCCCAGCCACCTGATCAACGCCGACACCTATTCAGGCCTGGTGGCCAACGGCTTCCGCCGCAGTGGCATGTTCACCTACCGGCCCTATTGCGACGGCTGCAAGGCCTGTGTGCCCTTGCGTGTGCCGGTGCAGACCTTTGTGCCGTCGCGCAGTCAGCAGCGCAGCGCCCGTGCGCACCGGCACCTGAAGGCGCGGGTGCTGCGCCTGGGCTTTTCGCCAGAACACTACCAGTTGTACCTGCGCTACCAGGCCGGGCGGCACAGCGGCGGCGGCATGGACCAGGACAGCGTGGACCAGTACACCCAGTTCCTGCTGCAGACCCGCGTCAACTCACGCATGGTGGAGTTCCGTGAGCCGGTACCCGAGGCCGTTTCAGCCCGGGACCCCACGACCCTGGGTGCGCTGAAGATGGTGTCCATCCTGGACGTGCTGAGCGACGGCATCTCGGCCGTCTACACCTTTTACGAACCCGAGCCGTCCACCAGCTACGGCACCTACAGCGTGCTGTGGCAGATCGAGCAGACCCGCACCCTGAAGCTGCCTTACCTGTACCTGGGCTACTGGATCGCGCGCAGCGACAAGATGAACTACAAGGCCCAGTTCCGGCCGCACCAGGTGCTGGTAGACGGGCGCTGGCAAGGCGTTGATGCAGCACCGGCCAGTGGCCGTGGGCTGCCCAAGCGTCCGGCACTGGGTGGCCCAGGCACCCCGAATGCGGGCTGACGCGGGCTTGCAGCGCCGCTTGTGCGCCGGGCTGCGGGCGTGACAGAGCCCGTGCCCGCAGGGCCGGCATTGCGTGAGCGGGTCAGCCAGCGGCTGAGCGCACTCGCAGTCCACACCCTGCCCACACAAGACCGCCGACGCGCCGCTGTGGCGTTGGCCATCACCGAAGAAGGCCCGGGCGCCGACATCGACGGCCTGCCCCGCCACCCGCACTGGAGCACGGCGCCAGCCCTGCTTTTGACACGCCGCGCGCTGACGCTGCGCAACCATGCCGGGCAATGGGCCTTGCCGGGCGGGCGCATGGATGCCGACGAAACGCCCGAAGAGGCCGCCTTGCGTGAAATGGCCGAAGAGGTGGGCCTGATGCTGGACCCCGGCAGCGTGCTGGGCCGGCTGGACGACTACGCGACGCGGTCAGGCTTTGTGATCACGCCAGTGGTCGTCTGGGCCGGTGCGGCGCAACAGGCCCAAGGCGACCCGGCCGAAGTGGCCAGCATCCACCGCATCCCTTTGCAGGAATTCCTGCGCACAGATGCGCCCCTGCTCAACCAGGTGCGGGGCGCCGAGCACCCGGTGCTGCGCATGCCGGTGGGAGACCGCTGGATTGCAGCCCCTACCGCCGCGTTTCTGTACCAGTTTCGCGAGGTCTGCCTGCTGGACCGGCCCACCCGTGTGGTGCACTTTGACCAGCCCGCCTTTGCCTGGCGGTGACCAACGTTATCTGGCGTTTTTGGGCGTTTTTGGGCCTTTGCATCAGCCCGCCGGCATTCAGTGGGCAGCACCCACCCATTGCCAAGGCCCGGCGTCCGCATCCTTGTCCGCCGCCCCTGACTGCAGCGCCTGCCCGTCGTGATGCAGCTTCAGCAGGTGCGCCAACAGGCTGCGCCGCGCCATGCCGTGCAGACTGGTGGGCACATCGTCGTACACCAGCGCCACCAATTCATCCAGGCTGGCTGAGCCCTTTTGTTGCAGAGCCTCGGCCACCTTGCCGTGCCGCTTCATGCGGTGGGCGATCAGCTTGCGCAAAACCTCCTGGGGTTGGTCAACCAGAAAGCCGTGGCCAGGCGCAAGCCAGATCAAGGGTTCCTCCATCAGCTCCTGCAAGGATGCCAGGTAGGCCACCATGTCGCCGTCGGGCGGGTTGATGACCACGGTGCTGCCCTGCATCACGTGGTCACCGGTGAACAGCGTCTGCTCTTCTTCCAGCAGGTAACACAGATGGTTGCTGGCATGGCCGGGCGTGTGCACTACCCGCAGCGTGCAGTCCTGGCCCAAGGGCAGGCGTTCGCCATGCTGCAGTTGCCGCAACGGCACAAAGCTGTTGTCCTGCCATTGAGGGTGTGCAGCCACGCGCCCCAGCACAGGCGCGCCGGTGGCCTGGCTGAGCAGGCGCGCCAGCGGTGAGTGATCGCGGTGTGTGTGCGTGACCAGGATCTGCGTGATCTGGCCGCTGGCGCCAT
>JAHECB010000275.1 GCA_024641925.1 Betaproteobacteria bacterium | reverse complement strand
CGCGCATCGCCCGGCCGGGGCAACCCGGCCATCTGACGCGGCAACGGCAAGGTCAAGGGTTCTCCACCTCGACCAGGGTCAGTGACAGGCGCCCAGCGGGCCCGCTGTGCGAGATTGCACCCAGGTTCAGGCCGCTGGCGGCACCGGTCCAGGCCAGATTGACCGGTGACGTGACGCCAAGGGTCGCGCTGGCCGGCGCCGATGTGACAGACAGGTTGCCCCCCGGCGTGTTCGACACGACCCAAGAGCTGAGTGTGTAGTCGGTAACGCCCCCCGGCGCGAGCCAGCCGTGAACATAAAGCGTCCAGGTGCCGTCCGCGGGCGAAACGATGTTGATGACCTCGTCGGTTCCGCCGTTGGTGCTTGTTGCAACCAACTGGCCGCTGGGGTCGAACAGAAAGATGTCCAGATCAGCACCTTGCGCCGCCGCGGCCGGCGGAATCGCGAACCGCAGATAGGCCGCGCCCGAGACATTGACCGTGTGCGCCTTGCTGTAGCCGTCGTTGGGGTTGAAGGTCTGGTCCGGGTCCTGGTCGACCGTGCCCGCGGTCAGGGTGGCCGGCACCAGTCCATGCGCGCTGGCCGAATAGGTCCCCTCATACCCGAACGAGACATTGAAGCTGGCATTGCCATCGGCGCCGCTGCCGACGATGGATGCAGGCGCTTCGAACAGCGCAGCATTGACCGAAATCGGGCTTCGAACCTTGTACTGCCCCGTCTTGTCGGTCCAGGTCAGAGAACCATGACGCCAGATGCCAAGCGGGGCCGAGACGTTGGTCACCGTGACCTCATAGGTCGCCGTGTCGCCTTTGCGAAGGCGCAATTTGGCAGGGCTGACCGCGACACTGAAGCCCGGCGGCGCGTTGACCGACACCGCGTATTCGCGCCAGCCGTTTTCCTTGGCCACGCTGGTCACGGTGCGGCGTACCGTCTGCACGCCCGGGACACCCTGGATGCCGATCGACGGCAGGTTCAGCTCACGCGGCTTCGACGGCACGCCAATCGAGTCCAGGAAAGCACAACTGCCTGCCGAGAAAACGCCCAGTTCTGCGCCACACGTGAACCCGGCATATTCAAAAAGACCGGCGTCATAGGCCAGACCGGGTTGGAAAGCCGAACCCTTGTTGGCCGGCCCGCCGGGATTGACATGCCCGGCGCCCATGTCGAACGGGTCGGCGGCGGTCACGCCGTCTTCCTTCTTCACGTGCTGATAGGCCGTGGTCATGATGGCCGACTTGGCCACGGCTGCGCTCCAGTCGGGGTGGGCCTGCTTGAGCAGCGCAAACACACCGGCGATGTGGGGGCTGGACATCGACGTGCCCGCGATGGCCTGGAACAGCTCTCCGGGTACGCTGCCCGCGTCGGGGAATGGTGAGTTGCCGGCCAGGATCTGCACGCCGGGCGCCGTGATGTCCGGCTTGATGAGGTCGGCGGACAGACGGTTGGGGCCACGCGACGAAAACGCGGCCATCCAAGGTGCCGGCTTGGACACCGGGCCGCCCGCGACAAGGCGTGCCGTGGCGGCAGCCCCGGCCGAAGCGATGTAGCTCTTGATGGCGCTGCCGTCGGTGAAGTTGATGTGCACGCTGGGCACCCAGTGCGTGTCGGTATTCACTTCCTGCGCATCGGACGCGTTGTAAAGCACCATGCCGACGCCGCCGGCCTGTTGCACCGCCAGGCTCTTGCCAACACGGGCATTGACACCACGCTTGCACAACACGATCTTGCCGGTCACGACAGCCGGGTCAAGGCCGCCTGGAATACAGAGTTCGCTGCCTGCGGTATCAGCATCGACCAGCGGCAAGTCCGCTGTGGCGCCAGAGATCGAGGCGCCGAAAAACTGCCAACCGGCGCTGGACGCCACCGAGCCCTCGAAGAAGCGGCTCTGCGTGCTGGCACCGACGCTGGTGATCCAGGGCACCGAGGCCGGCGAACCGGTGGTGGCGGGATTCGGGCCGCTGTTGCCGTTGGAGGTGGCCACAAAAACACCCGCATCGGCTGCAAAGAGGAAAGCAATATCGTCCGGCCCGACCGTGAATGAACTGGAGCCAACGGAATAATTGATCACGTCGACGCCGTCGGCCACGGCCCGATCGATGGCCGCAGCCAGGTCGGAGCCAAAGCCCCCGAGATTGCCCAGCCCCTTGTAAGCGATGATCCGCGCGCGCGGCGCGATGCCCGAAACCACGCCACGCGGCACACCCTGAATGCTGGCAGCCACACCCGCGTTCCCAGCGGCTGTGGACGCGGTGTGCGTGCCGTGGCCGTCGTCGTCGCGCGCCGAGTCGAATTCATCGGCTTCGGCACCGATTACCGCGCGGTAGGTGGGCAGCACCTGGCGTGCACCGATCAGCTTGTTGTTGCAGCTGAACGGCACGTCGTTGGCGTTGTGCGCCGTGTTGCCAAACTGGCAGGGGACGCCGGCATAGGCGGGCAAGGGCGCGTAGCTGCCGTCGTCGGCAAAGCTCGGGTGCTCGGGCCAGATGCCGGAGTCGATGACGCCCACCACCACGCCTTCGCCGGTGTAGCCGTTCAGCCAGGCACCGTCGGGTGTTGTCAGCCCCAGAAAAGCCCCGCTGGCGTCGGTCTGGCGGTAGCGCCATTCGTCGGGACGCACGGTGACCACGCCACGTTGCCGTTTCAGGCTCTGCGCTTGTGCCGGCGTCAGCATGGCCGAGAAACCGTTGAGGGCAAAGGTGTATTCGTTGACCTTGCTGTCTGCACCGGCGCCCGCCGCGGCCAGCGCCTTGTTGTGTGTGTTTTTCAGGAACTGGCCATATTTCTTGACATGCGCACTGGCCGGATTGATCTTGCTGCCCTTGCCAGGCTTGGTGGCGGCATAGCCGGCCACACGACCGTCATAACCGACCAGCGGCGCCTGCTCCATCAGCACGACATAGCTGGCTTTACCGCCCTTGCTGGCAACCGGCACCTTGCGGTTGTCGGCCGCCAAGGCCGACGCTGTCAGTGCAGCTGACAGTGTCAGCCCCACGATCCAAGCTGGGAAGTTCTTCATCCTGCATTCCTCTTCGAGAAGGTGCCACGACACCGTGATCAACACGCCCAAGCCCAAAAACGCAGCTTTTGATTTGCGCGGGCGACTACATTTCTACAAATTGAAAATCATGGTAGACCCTGTCCGGAGGAATGGGAAGGGGTTGCCCATTCGGATGCGGTCGGCTGTTACGCCCAATGGATGGCGCGATGAAGTCGACTGCACTGGGTGATTCGCCCACGCAGCGGCCAATGGGCTCGACGCGCGTCAGGGTTAAACCTTCCCCGATATGCGGGGGGTATTTCGACATTCAAATGTCTTGTCGACGCGATGGCTTCCTATGGAGTGCGTGTTTCAACACCTGTCGCAACGATTGATGCGGCCATGCGTTGCGCCGCACCGCTGTGCTGTGTAGCGAACGACGTGGCCTGTGTCGCCATCACCAGACGCTGGGGCGCGTTGCACAGCACCAGCGCGCGCGCCACGGCCTCGCCCAACGTCGCCACCCGCTCGGCAGCGCCCGCGTCCAGCGCACCCTGTGCCGCCTGTTCAAAGTTGAAGGTGTGCGGCCCCATCAGCAAAGGGCAGCCGCAAGCCGCAGCCTCGATCAGGTTCTGCCCGCCCAGCGGTTCAAAACTGCCGCCCAGCAGCGCCACCTGGGCAGCGCCGTAGTACAGCGGCATTTCGCCCAGGCTGTCGCCCAGCCAGACATCGGCGGCCCACGCTGCCGCCGGTGGTGATGTCACCCAGGCGCTGCGTCTTGACAGCGTCAGCCCCGCCTGTTGCACCAGCGATGCCACCTCGTCAAAACGCTGGGGATGTCGGGGCACCAGCAGCAGCAGCGGGCGCGGCATTTCGGGTGTGGACGGCAAGGCTGCCCACACCGTCAGCAGCGCCGCTTCTTCACCTTCACGCGTGACAGCAGCCAGCACCACCGGACGCGGCAGCAAAGTGGCCCAAGCGCGGCCCCGCACCAGCAGTTCGGGCGCTGGCGTGATGTCGAACTTCAGATTGCCCTGCACCTGCACATGTGCCGCACCGCTGTCGCGCAGTCGTTGCGCGTCGGCCTCGGTCTGGGCCAGGACCTTGGAAAAACAGGCCACGGCAGCGTGCAGCAACACCGCCAGCCGTTGGCCCTTGCGCTGGCTGCGCGCCGACAGGCGCGCGTTGGCCAGCACCATGGGCAAACTGGCGTCGCGCGCCGCAAACAACAGGTTCGGCCAGACCTCGGTTTCCATCACAACGCCCACCACCGGCCGGTGACGGCGCAGAAATCGGCGCACGGCGCCGGGTGTGTCGTAAGGCAACCAGCATTGCACATCACCGTCGCGCAGCAGCGCCTGCCCGGCCTCCAGGCCCGTGGCCGTGCCGTGGGTCAGCAACAGGCGCAGGCCGGGATGCTGCTGGCGCAAGGCGTCCACCAAGGGTGCAGCAGCACGGGTTTCGCCCAGCGACACCGCGTGCAGCCACCAGCAGCCCGGCGGTGGCGGTGGCCCGGCGTAAAACGCCAGACGCTGCAGCAAGTTCTGGCGATACGCCGGCTCACGGCTGCCGCGCCACCACAGGCGCGCCAGGTACAGCGGAGTGGCCAGCCGCAACAGGCTGCTGTAGGCCAGCCTGGCCAGCATGGCCTTCATGGGCAGAGCGGTCAGTGGGCCGCTGCGGCCACCTGCGCGTCAGGTTTGACACTGCGCAGCACGGCCATGAACTGGGCCTGGATACGGTGCAGCGCAGCTTCCGTGTGGCCTTCAAATCGCAGCACCAGCACCGGCGTGGTATTGCTGCCGCGGATGAGGCCAAAGCCGTCGGCAAAGTCCACCCGCAGGCCGTCCACGGTGCCGACTTCACCGCCGGGAAAAGTCAACCGACCATCGGCCACCTGTACCAGCAATTCGGCCACGATGCGGTGGTGTTCACCTTCGGCGCAGTTCACGTTGAGTTCGGGTGTGGAAAAGCTGGTGGGCAGCGCGTCCAGCATGGCGCTGGGGTTCTTCTCGCGGCTCAGGATTTCCAGCAAACGTGCGGCCGTGTAGGTGGCGTCGTCAAAGCCGTACCAGCGCTCGCCAAAAAACAGGTGGCCGCTCATCTCGCCGGCAAAGGGTGCACCGGTTTCTCGCAGCTTGGCCTTGATCAGCGAATGCCCGGTCTTCCACATCAGCGGCTTGCCGCCGGCCTTGCGGATGGCCACCGGCAGGCGCTGGCTGCACTTGACGTCAAAGATGATGGGTGCGCCCTTGTGGCGTTTCAGGATGTCCCGCGCAAACAGCATGATCTGGCGGTCGGGGTAGATGATGTTGCCCTGCGCCGTGACCACACCCAGGCGATCGCCGTCGCCGTCAAAGGCCAGGCCCAGTTCGGCGCCGGTGGCGTTGACCACCTTGATCAGGTCGGCCAGGTTTTCCGGCTTGCTGGGGTCGGGGTGGTGGTTGGGGAAGTCGCCGTCGACCTTGCTGTACAGGTCGATGACGTCGCAACCCAATGCGCGCAGGATGGCCGGTGCGCTGGCGCCCGGGATGCCGTTGCCGCTGTCGACCACGATCTTCATGGGTCGGGCCAGCTTGCAGTCGCTGGTGATGCGTCGGCTGTACTCGGGCACTATGTCCATCTTGGCGCTGCGGCCGCGCTTTTTTGTATAGGTCTCGGTTTCGATACGCTGGCGCAGTTTCTGAATGTCGTCGCCATAAATGGCCTTGCTCGCCATCACCATCTTGAAACCGTTGTAGTCCTTGGGGTTGTGGCTGCCGGTGACCTGGATGCCGCTTCGGCACCCGTGTTTGCCGCGCGTGGCGGCCACGTAATACAACATGGGCGTGGTGACGGCGCCGATGTCCACCACGTCCAATCCGGTGCTCTTCAAGCCGCGAATCAACGCAGCCGCCAGGCCGGGGCCAGACACCCGCCCATCACGCCCCACCGCCACCGCCGTGTCGCCGGCCAGCAAGGCTTCGCTGCCAAAGGCGCGGCCCAGGTGTTCAGCGAAGGTTTCGTCGACGTTTTTGCCGACGATGCCGCGGATGTCATAGGCCTTGAAGATGCTGGGGTCGATCTGCACGTCGGTCACCGTTTCGTTTGGGCTGAAGTCGCGGCGATTGTAGGCAGCGCGACCGAGGCCGTCGCCGCCCGCAGCGGCGTGCAGTGATCACAGCGTGCCAGCTTCACACCCGCAGGCTGGCGACCCAGCCCGCCAGCTTGCCATTGGTCGCACAGCGGGGAGCCGTCCAAGACCCCCCTGCCTACACTGCCATGCCATGGACAAGCACACGACACCGCCGCGCCCTGCACCGCGTGACCCGTGGCATGTTTGGTTGACCCACGACCCGGCCACTTCACCGGGCCCCTGGTGGCGGGCTTGGCTGCTGACGGCGGCGTTTGGCGCCAGCGTGGCCGCCTTGTTCACGGTACTGAGTTTTGCAGCCTTTGCGCGCACCGCGGCAGTCTGGGGCGATGCCGGAATCTGGCTGCGGGTCTACGGCAAGAACCTCGTGATCTCCGTCACCGTGGTGGTGGTCATCCACCTGCTGTTTGACGCGGGCCGGCGCTGGCTCGCCGCACCGCAACGGCTGCAAGACTGGCGTGCATGGCAGCGTGTGGCCTACTTTGCAGGCTTGCCGGCATGGGGGGTGTTGCTGGGATGGCCGCTGGGCGCGACGCTGGCGGGTGACGACGTACTGGCCTGGCTGGGCACC
>JAHECB010000274.1 GCA_024641925.1 Betaproteobacteria bacterium | reverse complement strand
CTCGCGACCTGCGCGCCGTGTTGGGCGGCGCGGTGGTGTTCTGGCTGTCGTGGATATCGGGCGCCTTGGGGGCCACACTGACGTTCGGGGTGCTGTCGTTTCTGGCGCTGCGAGAGTTCATCACCCTGTTGCGCACACGCCGTGGTGATCACCGCAGTTTGCTGCTGGCGTTTTTTGTGGCCTTGCCCGTGCAGTTTTTACTGGTCGGGTTTCGCGCCTTCGACATGTTCACAGTCTTTGTGCCGGTGTACGTGTTTCTGACGATCCCGGTGGTCAGCGCACTGGCGGGCGACCCCGAGCGTTTTCTGGCGCGCAACGCTGAAATCCAGTGGGGCATCATGGTCTGCGTGTACGGCCTCAGCCACGCCCCGGCGCTGTTGTTGTTGAACCTGGCCGGCTTTGAAGGGCGGGGTGCGTTTTTGCTGTTTTTTCTGGTCATGGTGGTGGCACTGGCGCACATCGTTCAGGAGTGGGCCAGCCGCTGGTTGCGCCGCCGCCCGGTGGCCAGGCAGATCGACCGCAGCTTTTCCTTCCGTGCCTGGGGTCTGGGCGTGGCCGCCGCCGCCGGGCTGGGTGGGATGCTGTTCTGGATCACCCCGGTGGGGCCGACTCAGGCCGCCTTTGCAGCGGCGGTAGCGGCGGGTTGCGGTACCTTGGGCGACCTGGTCATGCGGGCGCTGAAAAAGGACGCCGGTGTGCGTTACTGGGGCAACCGCAGTTCCGTGACCGGTGCGGTCGGCCTGCTTGATCGTGTGGCGCCCCTGTGTTTTGCCGCACCGGTCTTTTTCCACGCCATTCGCTGGTACTTTGTATGACATGCTGATCCTGGGTATCGACCCTGGCCTGCAACGCACCGGATTCGGCGTCATAGAAGCGCAGGGTGCGCGTCTGGCCTATGTGGGCAGCGGCACGATCAGTACCACCGAGGTGCCGCGTGGTGACCTGCCGCTGCGCCTGAAGATCATCTTTGAAGGTGTGCAAGAAGTGGTCCAGCGTTACACGCCCACCTGCGCCGCGGCCGAGATCGTGTTTGTCAACGTCAACCCGCAAAGCACCCTGCTGTTGGGGCAGGCGCGCGGCGCAGCCATCGCCGCCATGGTGACCAGCGGACTGGACGTGTCGGAATACACCGCACTGCAGATGAAAAAGGCCGTGGTGGGCCACGGCTTGGCCAGCAAGGCGCAGGTTCAGGAAATGGTGCGCCGCCTGTTGAACCTGCCCGCCCTGCCCGGCAAGGATGCCGCCGACGCGCTGGGCTTGGCCATTGCACACGCGCATGCGGGCGCGTCGTTTGCCGCGCTGGCGCAGGCTTCACCCTTGCAAAGGCGCCAGCATGCGCAATACCGGAAGGGGCGCACCTATTGACGATCGGGGCGTTCGGCCCGCCACGCGCGTGGTCGCAAGCAGAAAAAAGCCCCGGCATGGCCGGGGCCAAGAGAACCCGCAGGACGGGTCTCAGGAGGAACATCGAGCGCAGCTGTCATCACTTCTTCAAGTGCGCCAGCAAGGGTAGGGCAGCGACTGCATCATGGACAGCCGCATGCGACAGACGGCATCGGGTTCACGACAAACAGCGGTCAGAGGTGATGAAGTCGTGCGGCACTTGACAAGACGGTGGCGGCATCCCCCGAATTGCGGGTCAATTCTTCGTTTGCGTGGCCGCAACTTTGTGGCACGCTGTGACTGAAGGCGCAGGCAGGGTCCTGCGTGCAGGACGGTTGATGGAGGTCATGCATGGGCGCAGATGGCAGCAACTTCGTACCGGCTTTGATTCAGACCTCGGGTTCGATGCCCGTGGCGCGCATGCGGGCGCTGTACCGCACGGGCGACGTCGAGCACAAGCTTGAAAAATTGCCGCAGCGTGACCACGAAGCCTTGCGGGCCACCTACGAACGCATGATCGAAAAGGGCGGCGAACGCTTTCAGGTCAAGCCCGGTGGCCTGCCTGCCATGGAGCATCTGTACGACGACCTGCCCAATTTCAGCGACGTGCTGGACGATGTGAAGCGCCAGCTGGCGCTGTGCCAGGACAGCGGTGACGCACTCGAAATCACCCCCATGCTGTTGCTGGGCCCGCCTGGCATCGGCAAGACCCACTTTGCGCGCGAAGTGGCCCAGTTGCTGGGCACCGGCATGGGCTTCATCAGCATGAGCAGCCTGACCGCTGGTTGGGTGCTCAGCGGTGCGTCCAGCCAATGGAAAGGCGCCAGGCCCGGCAAAGTGTTTGAAACCCTGGTGGACGGCCCTTACGCCAACCCGGTGATGGTGGTCGACGAAATCGACAAGGCACGGGCGGAACACGCCTACGACCCGCTGGGCGCTTTGTACAGCCTGCTGGAACACGACACGGCCGGCGCCTTTACCGACGAATTTGCCGAGGTGGCCATCGACGCCAGCCAGGTCATCTGGGTGGCCACGGCCAACGACGAGCGCCAGATTCCCGAGCCCATCCTGAACCGCATGAATGTGTTTGAGGTCGCCGCGCCCAGCGCAGATGCGGCGCGCCACATCGCGATCCGGCTGTACGGCAAGTTGCGGGCTGAACACGCCTGGGGGCAGCGTTTTGACGAGCAGCCGTCTGAGGCGGTGCTGGAGCGGCTGGCTTTGATGCCGCCACGCGACATGCGCAGAACCTGGATGACGGCCTTTGGCAATGCCCGGCTGGCAGGCCGGGCCACCATTGAACTGGGCGACCTGCCGGGTGGGTCGCAGCGTCGCACGCCCCTGGGGTTCATGCAGTAGCGACGGTGGAATTCGTCAATTGTCGATCGCCCCTCACAGCCGGCGGTTTCGACTTTTGTGCCACGGGTCATGACCGCCGCCTCGCCGACGCGGCAGATGCGCACATCGGGCGAATGGGAACTGCGCCTGTTCGTTCAGCCGGTTGAACAGATGGGCAGCGAGGGGTCAGCCATGCCTGCAGCCGCTGCGGCCTTCTGCGGCGAGGCGCCAGAGGATGCCAGCCCATTCCGCGCCACCACGCGACCCATACGATCAGTCTGCCAATGCGGCCAACGCTTGCTGCACCGCCTGAAGGCCCTGTGCCACGACTTGCTGTTTCCAAGTTGGCGTGTCGGTGTAGAAGGCATCCCGGAACTGCTGTTTGATGGCCTGCTGCTGTTCTGCCGGGGCTTCGGGGTGGTTGTACAGCCACTGTTCTGCACGCAGTGCCAAGAGCACCTGCTCGGACGGCAAGGTGCCATATTCCATGGCGATGCCGGTGATTTCAGCCTGGGCGCAGGCTTCGTAGGCCACGTTGAACATCAGCCCTGAGAGCTGCGCGCTGGACGACGTGCCGTCGTAGATCGAGGTCACCTCCTTGCCCCACCAGTGCTTGGCACGGGCCAGCGACACCGCGTCGTTGCGGTCGGCAAAGATGCGTTCACCATGGCCGGCCGGGCCCAGGCCGGTGTGCAGATCGATCCAGCCCAGGCGGGTGCAGCGTGTGCCATGGTCGTGCAGCACATGGCGCAAGGTCTGGTGGCTCCAGGTGGGCCGGTGGCCGCCAAAAAACAGGCCTTCCGGGTGTGTGTACTGGCCCGATGAAACGGCAGCGCGCGAGGCCTGCTGGCCCATGCGCTGCGCCAGCACCTGCAGCGCGGCTTCGTTGTCGGCGCTGGGCGGCCAGGCCGACGGCACCAGCAGGTGCGCCATCTCGTCATAGCCCGGGTTGTCCGGCAGTGGCTGGCTGAAGTCGTGCCAGTTGCGGTTCAGGTCGACGTTTTCCTGGGTGACGCGCCGCCACCACGAAAAGCCATAGGGGTTCAGGGCGTGCACCAGCAGCACCGCCACGCCGGAATTGGCCTGTTGCTGCAGCAGGCCGCTGTGGTCCAGCAGGGCGTTCTGCACGCCCGAGCCACAGAACCCCTCCACACCGTGGCATGCGCTGCTGATGATCAGCAGCGACTTGGCATCGGCCGAGCCCCGCCTGGCCACGTCCATGGCCAGGGCTTCGCCATCGCGCCCCAGCAAGGGGTGGGTATGCGACTGCACCGCCAAGCCGTGCCTGTCGCAAGCTGCCAGGAACTTGGCACGGGCTTCGGCGTAGCTCGGTGCAAAGTGCTGTTCGATGCTCATCACGTCAACCCGCCGCCGCCCGGCGAGACCTTGCCGCAGTGCATGTTGCTCGAAGGATCGCCCGTCAGGGGCGTGGTGTCGCCAGCCAGGACTCGGCCAACCGCACCCAGGCGGTGGCGCCCAGCGGGATCAGGTCGTCGTTGAAGTCATAGCTGGGGTTGTGCAGCATGCAGGGTCCCAGGCCGTGCCCACCTTCGCGGTGCTCGCCGTCGCCATTGCCCAGCATGAAATAACAACCCGGTTTGGCCTGCAGGAAAAAGCTGAAGTCTTCGGATCCCATGGTGGGTTCAAACGGTGTGACGTTGTCGGCGCCGACCACGGTCGCCATCACGCGGCGCACAAATTCGGTTTCGGCGGGGTGGTTGACGGTGGGCGGGTAGTTGCGCCGGAATTCGATTTCGCAGGTGGCGCCAAAGGCCGCGCAGGTGTGCTCGGCCATTTCGCGCATGCGTTTTTCGACCAGATCGATGAGTTCCACGTTGAAGGTGCGCACGGTGCCGGCAATGGCCACCGAATCGGGCACCACGTTCAGCGCTTCGCCGCCGTGGATCTTGGTCACGCTGATGACGCCCGGGTCCACGGGTCGGCGGTTGCGCGTGATGATGGTCTGCAGGCCCAGCACCAGTTGGCAGGCGATGGGCACCGGGTCGATACCCAGGTGGGGCAGGGCGGCGTGGCTGCCCTTGCCGCGGATGGTGATCGTGAACTCGTTGCTGCTGGCCATCATGGCGCCGGGGTTCACACCCACGGTGCCCACGGGCATGCCGGGCCAGTTGTGGATGCCGAAGATGGCCTCCATGGGGAATTTTTCGAACAGGCCGTCCTTGATCATTTCGCGGGCGCCGCCGCCACCTTCCTCAGCGGGCTGGAAAACCAGATAAACGGTGCCATCGAAGTTGCGGTGTTTGGACAGATGCTTGGCGGCCGCCAGCAGCATGGCCGTGTGGCCGTCGTGTCCGCAGGCGTGCATCTTGCCGGCATGCTGGCTGGCGTGGGCAAAGGTGTTGTGCTCCGTCATGGGCAGGGCATCGATGTCGGCACGCAAACCCAGGGCGCGCTTGCTGGTGCCGTTCTGGATAATGCCGACCACGCCGGTGGTGCCCATGCCGCGGTGCACGGGGATGCCCCAATCGGTCAGCGCCTGGGCGATCACGTCGGCGGTGCGCTTTTCCTGGAAACACAGTTCCGGGTGCGCGTGGATGTCACGTCGGATGGCAGTGATGGTGGCGGCATCCGCCAGGATGGGCTCGATCAGATTCATGGGGGTACCTCGTGGGAACGGCCTGTGATGGAGCCATCTTAAGTCGAGCAGCAAACCTTGTGCCAGTGTGGCTTGCCCGCCGTTGCGCTCTCCTGCGGTCGACCGATGGGCGGCTGGTCCAGGCATCACGGCGGTGCCGCCTGTGGCACAGTGCGCGCCATGCAGCCATCCACGGAAGCCAAAGCGAGTGCCGGCCATGACGTCCGGGTCGTGCAGGGCGCTTGTCCCCACGACTGCCCCGACACCTGCGCGCTGCACATCACGGTTGAAAACGACCGGGTCATCCGCGTTGCTGGCGACCCCGATCACCCGCCCACGCACGGTGCGCTGTGCACCAAGGTCAGCCGATACGCCGAGCGCAGCTACCACCCCGATCGGGTGCTGACGCCCCTGAAACGGGTGGGTGCCAAGGGTGAAGGCCGGTTTGAGCCCGTGGGTTGGGACGAGGCGCTGGACGCCATCGCCACGCGCCTCAAAGCCATTGCAGCGCGCGACCCCCAGGCCGTGCTGCCCTACAGCTACGCTGGCACCATGGGTCTGGTGCAGGGTGACGGTATGGCGGCGCGGTTCTTCCACCGTCTGGGTGCCAGCCTGCTGGACCGCACCATCTGCAGCCAGGCCGGTGGCGACGCCCTGGTGGCGACTTACGGCGCCAAGGTGGGCATGCACGTGGAGCAGTTTGCGAACAGTCGGCTGATCCTGATCTGGGGCAGCAACCCCATCACCAGCAGCGTGCATTTCTGGAACTTTGCGCAGCAGGCCAAGCGGGCCGGTGCACGGCTGATCTGCATCGATCCGCGACGCACCGAAACGGCCGAAAAATGCCACCAGCACATCGCTTTGCTGCCTGGCACCGACGGCGCGCTGGCACTGGCACTGATGCACGAGCTGCTGCGGCTGGACCTGCTGGACCACGACTACCTGGCGCAGCATGTGCAGGGCTGGCCGGCACTGCGTGAACGGGCCTTGCAGTGGCCCCCCGAACGTGCAGCCGCTGTGTGCGGCATCACGGTGTCTGAAATTCAAGAGCTGGCGCGTGAATACGGCAGCACGCGGCCAGCCGCCATCCGCCTGAATTACGGCATGCAGCGTGTGCGCGGCGGTGGCAACGCGGCGCGGCTTGTGGCCATGCTGCCGTGCCTGGTGGGTGCCTGGCGCCATGCGGCGGGTGGTTTGCTGTTGTCGGCCTCAGGCTGGTTCAAGCCCGCCATGCGCAGCGCCTGGTTGCAGCGGCCCGATCTGCTGGGTGCCGAGATTCAGCAGGTTTACGATATTCCTGCCCTTGCTCTGCCGGGACATGCTCGGGACATCGTAGACCTTCAGCCAGTAGCACTTGCCGCGATTGGTGAAGA
>JAHECB010000028.1:7110-26156 GCA_024641925.1 Betaproteobacteria bacterium | reverse complement strand
TTGCGCATCAGGTCGGGGCGCTGGCCCGAACCGCCTGAAAACACCCGCAGCTTGGTCTGTGCAAAAGCGTCCAGCGGCACGGCAGTGAGGGTAATGGCGGCCATCGCGGCGGCCAACAAAAAACGACGGGACATGGTGCAGTCTCCTTGGGGGTTGGTCTTGAACAGGTGGACAACGGCTTGTGAATGACCGTTTTCAGTGTTTCATCAGCGGATGGCAGCAGGGTTCATGTGACGGCAGGATTCAGATGGCCGTTCCCGACTCGGCGTCGAACAGGTGCAGGTGCTCGGGGCTCAGCCAGATCGTCAGCGGCGTGCCCGGTTTGTCCTTGAAAGACGCGGGCGCGCGCGCCACCACTTCGCTGTGGCCCACACGCAAGGTCAACAGGGTTTCTGCGCCCAGCGGCTCCAGCAGGGACACAACCGCCGGCACCGCCTGCGCGTTGACAGTGTTTGCCTGCAGGCCCAGGTTTTCCGGCCGAACGCCAAATTTCAGCTTGCCCAGGCCCGCCGCGCGCCGCGCCAGTTCAGGCGGCAGCTGGATGGTGGCACCGCCCAGGTCGGCACGGTCGCCGGCCAGGGTGCAGTCCACCAGGTTCATGGGCGGCGCACCGGTGAAGCCGGCCACAAACAGCGCCGCGGGGCGGTTGTAGATGGCGTCGGGGGTGTCGTACTGCATCTTGTGACCGCCAGACAGCACGGCAATGCGGTCGGCCAGTGTCATGGCCTCGGTCTGGTCGTGCGTGACGTAGATGATGGTGGCGCCCAGGCGCTGGTGCAGGCGCTTGATTTCGCTGCGCATCTCGTTGCGCAGCTGCGCATCCAGGTTGGACAGCGGTTCGTCAAACAGAAACACCTTGGGTTCGCGCACGATGGCGCGGCCGATGGCCACCCGCTGGCGCTGCCCGCCCGACAGGGCCGCCGGCCGGCGCTGCAGCATGTGGTCGATGCGCAGCAGCTTGGCGGCGTCGGTCACACGTTTGTCGATTTCGGCCTCGGGTGTCTTGCGCAAGCGCAGGCCAAAGGCCATGTTTTCGTACAGCGTCTTGTGCGGGTACAGCGCGTAGTCCTGGAACACCATGGCGATGTCGCGGCTGCGTGGCGGCAGGTCGTTGACCACCTTGCCATCGATGCGTACCTCGCCACCGGTGATGGGCTCCAGCCCCGCAATCATGCGCAGCAGCGTGCTTTTGCCGCAGCCGCTGGGGCCGACAAAGACCACAAACTCGCCGTGCTGGATGTCCAGGTCGACACCGTGCACGACGGTGGTCTTGCCGTCGTAGCTCTTGGTGACGCCTTGCAGTTCGACGGCAGCCATGGCTCAGTACCCGCTCTGGGGTTTGGCCGCCGGCGCAGCAGGCGCCGCCCCGTCGATGGCCCGCAGTGCCTGTGCGGCGGCGATGGACGCGCGCATCAGCAAACCCAGGTCAGAGGCCACGGCCACAAAGTCGTAGCCCATGGCCCGATACTGTGCCACCACCTCGGGCGTGCCACCCACGGTGCCGATGGGCATGCCCAGCTTGTTGGCGCGTTGGCCGGCGCTTTCCATCTGCTTCATCACATCGGGATGGGTCAGGTTGCCGACGTGACCCATTGAACCCGACAGGTCGCCCGGCCCCACAAACAGCGCGCCCACACCCGGCACAGAGGCCAGTTCTTCCAGCCTGGCGATGGACTCGACGGTTTCCATCTGCAGCACGGCGCACACATTGGCATTGGCCTGTTTGAAGAAGTTGGGCGTGGTGCCAAAGCGCGACGCGCGGCTCATGCCGGCCATGCCGCGCACGCCTTCGGGTGCATAGCGGGTGGCGGCCACCGCTCGCGCCGCTTCTTCGGCGTTCTGGATGAACGGGAACAGCAGCGAATGCGCGCCCGCGTCCAGCACCCGTTTGACGTTGACGGTGTCGTTCCAGGGCACCCGCACCAGCGGCGCCATGCCGGTGTTGCCCACGGCCTGCAGCATGTGTACCAGGTCCATCAGGTCCAGCGGCGTGTGCTCCATGTCGATCACACCCCAGTCAAAACCGGCGGTGCCCACGGCCTCGGCAACGATGGGGCTGGCCGACATGATCCAGGTGCCGATGGGTACTTTGGTAGCACGGTGGGCCAGCAGGGTCTGGAAGGGGTTCATGGCTTCACTTTCGCGATTCAGTAGATGACGGGTTCCGGCGTGTCGGGGCCGCTTTGCAGGAAGTCCAGCCCTGCACCTTCATGCGCCTGGTTCACATGCTGTTGATAAAGCTGCGCCCAGCCGCGGCCATAAACACGCGGGGGTGCTTGCCAGGCGGCGCGGCGGCGCGCCAGTTCGTCGTCGGTCACGTCCATGCGGATGACACGTTCGGCCACGTCAAGCTCAATGACATCACCCGTCTGCACCAGCGCCAACGGCCCACCGACGGCACTTTCCGGGCTGACGTGCAGCACGCAGGTGCCGTAATGCGTGCCGCTCATGCGGGCGTCGGAGATGCGCACCATGTCGCGCACGCCCTGCTGCAGCAACTTCTTGGGCAATGGCAAGGCGCCCCACTCCGGCATGCCGGGCGCACCCACGGGGCCGGCGTTGCGCAGCACCAGCACGGTGTTGGCGTCCACGTCCAACGCCGGGTCGGCCATGGCCGCCAGCATCTGCGGCTGGCCGTCAAAGACCAAGGCACGGCCGCGGTGTTTCAGCAAGGCGGGTGTGGCCGCGCTGGGCTTGATGACCGCGCCCATGGGCGCCAGGTTGCCGTGCAGCACCGCCAGGGCGCTGTCGCTGATGGGTTGGTCCACGGGGCGAATGACCTCGTCGTCCACCACCGTCGCCGTCGAGATGTGATCACCCACCGTGCCGCCGGCCACGGACAGCTCACCCAGCGACAGGTGCGGTTGCAACCGATTCATCAGCGCGGGCAGACCACCGGCGTAATAAAAGTCTTCCATCAGCCGGTCACCGCTGGGGAAGATGTTGGCCAGCACCGGCACACGGCGCGCCACCGCGTCCAGGTCGGCCAGGTTCAACTCAACGCCTGCGCGGCGCGCCAGCGCGATGATGTGCACAGCCGCATTGGTGCTGCCGCCCAGCGCCATCTGCACCGCGGCAGCGTTCAGGAAAGCGCCGCGCGTCAGGATGCGCTGAGGCGTCAGGTCTTCGCTGATCAGCGCCACGATGCGTTCACCGCAGTTCGCCGCCATGCGCGGGTGCGACGAATCCATCGCCGGGATGCTGGTGCTGCCCGGCAACGCCATGCCCAGCGCCTCGGCAATGGCCGTCATGGTGCTGGCCGTGCCCATGGTGTTGCAGGTGCCGGGGCTGCGCGTCATGCGCGCTTCCAGCTTCACCCAGTCGGCGGCGTCGATCTTGCCGGCCTGCAGTTCGTCCCAGAAAAGTCGGGTGTGCGTACCAGCGCCCACCGTCTTGCCCTGGTGGCGGTCGTTCAGCATCGGGCCGGCCGGGCAGAAGATGGCCGGGATGCCCATGCTGATAGCACCCATCAGCAAACCCGGTGTGGTCTTGTCGCAGCCGCCCAGCAGCACCGCGCCGTCGATGGGCAGGCTGCGCAACAGTTCCTCCACTTCCATGGCCAGGAAGTCGCGGTACAGCATCGTGGTGGGCTTGACCATCACCTCGCCCAGGCTCATGGCCGGCAGCTCAAAGGGCATGGCGCCGGCCAGCAGCACGCCGCGCTTGACGGCTTCGGCGCGGTCGCGCAGGTGGGCGTGGCAGGGCGACAGGTCGCTCCAGGTGTTGACGATGGCCACGATGGGCCGGCCCATCACGTCTTCGCGGCGCAAGCCCATCTGCTGCATGCGCTGACGGTGCGCAAAACCCCGCATGTCGTTGGCGGCAAACCAGCGGCGGCTGCGCAATTCGGCCAGGGGCTTGGCGTGGGTCATCGGGTTGATGGGGATGTCAGAACTTCGACGTTACCGCTAACATAACCGGTACTGCACGACTCAGTCCATCCAGAATTACCCGATGTCCCGTTCACCACCCGATACCGCAACCGACGCTGCAGGCACCACTGCCCGCCAGGCCCGACGGGGCCATGGAAGGGTCACCCTGCGGCAGGTGGCGCTGGCAGCGGGTGTCACGTCGATCACCGTGTCGCGCTACCTGCGCGACGCCTCGGTGGTGGCGCCCGACACCGCGGCACGCATTCAACAAGCGCTGTCCAGCAGCGGCTATGTGCCCAACAAACAGGCCGGGCTGCTGGCCAGTGGCGTCAGCAACATCGTGGCGGCCTTGCTGCCCAATCTGGCCAATTCGATCTTTGCCGAAACGGCGCAAGGCTTGAGCGACGGCCTGCAAGCCGCCGGTTTCGAACTGCTGATTGCCAGCACCGGCTATTCGATGGAGCGCGAGGAGCAACTGCTGCGCGCCCTGCTGGGCTGGCATCCGGCCGCCGTGGTGGTGACCGGTCGGCGGCACGCCAGTGGCGCGCTGAAACTGATGACGGACGCCCGGAACGCCGGCACGCCGGTGATCGAGATCTGGGACCACCGCGTATCCCGGCCTGCGTCCAAGGCCAGCCCGTTCACGCAGATCGGCTTCAACCATGCCGACGTGGGCCGCGCCATGGCACTGCACCTGCTGGCAGCCGGTCACCGCACCCTGGCTTACGTGGACAGCGGCGTCAGCGAGGACTACCGCGCCCACGAACGCGGAACGGCATTCAAGCAGGTAGCGCGCGCAGCCGGCGCGCAGGTGGCGGTACTGGTCGCGCCCCCTGGTGACGCTTTTGAGGCCGGACGGCACGTAATGGCTCAGCTGCAAACCGCAAGGCAGCCGCGCGCCACGGCAGCCGCCTTTGCCAACGACAACCTGGCCTGCGGCGCGATGCTGCAGGCCCAGCGTGCGGGCGTGCGGGTACCGCAAGACCTGGCCGTGCTGGGGTTCGGGGACTTTGCGCTGGGGCGACAGCTGACGCCCGCGCTCTCGTCAGTGCAACTGCCGCGGCTGGCCATCGGCCAGCACACGGCCCAGGCATTGCTGGACGCCATCCGCATGGGAAAGCCTGCCGAGGCGGCGTCACTGCCGTGGACCCTGGTGTCCCGCGGCAGCACCGCCGCAGACTGAGCAGCACCCATCCTCGCCCGCGCCGCTGAAATCTGCCTTCAGCGGTCGGAGCCCCGGACTTCATGTCGTGACAGCAAGTTCACGTAGTCATGCTGGGCGGTGACCACCGTGCTGATGCGCCACTCCACCGGCAAGCCATTCAGCGCCAGCGCCACGCGGCGAACCTGGAGCACCGGCTGGCCCGCCGCCACGCCCAGCACACGTGCCGCCGTGCGGTCAGCGCCCACGGCGCGCAGGCGCTCCTGCGCCCGCACCACGGTGATGCCGAACTCTGACTGGTACAGCTGGTAGACGGTGCCGGGACGGTCACGCCAACGCTTTTCAGTCAACCCGCGGAACAGGTGCGCGGGCAGTACCACGCGGTCGTGCACCACGGCTTTGCCTTGCAGGCGCAGGCGGTGGTCGATGGCCAGCGCCTGCAGGCCGGGCTTCAAGGCCAGCGCCTCGGCGGCTTCATCGTCCAGCCGGGTGCGCTCGAATGACACCAGTTCCACCACCGGCGCCTCCCGCAGGCCATCGCTGCGTTCAACGTGGAAAAACTGGAACAGGAAGCGGTCAGCGGTGTGTGTGGCGACAAACGTGCCGCGCCCCTGGCGCCGCACCACGATGTGTTCGGCCACCAGGTCGTCAACAGCCCGGCGCAGGGTGCCGACAGACACGCCAAAACGCAGCGCCAGTTCGGTCTCATTCGGCATGGCCTGACCCGGCGCCATCTCGCCCGACTCGATGCGCTGCAGCAGCGAGCGCTTGACGGCACGGTAAAGCGGCAGGCCGCCCAGGTCGCGACCGATGGGTAGAACAGCAAGCGGTGTTTTCATGTTCCATGGCTCACAAGCATGCACAGGCGCTGCGGGTGGTCGATCAGCAAGTCGGCTCGGAAAATCAGGACAAACCCCTGACCGAGTCGAAGCAAGATAGAGAAATCGGATTCAGTCATCCATATCATATATATGACCTCTTTGACGCAGTGCCATGCATCCGTGATACTGCCGATCCGGTCTGCACCCGCGCCAAAAAACTTTGCGCCCCCATCATCCGCGGACCGAACAGGAGCACAAATCAATGATTCACTTTGTATTGCACGACCGCCAGGACAGCGTGGCCGTGGTCGTGGTTGAAGGCGTGAAGGCCGGCATGAAGCTCAAGGGCTGGATCATGGACGAGGACAAGATGACTTCGGTCACGGCCAAGCAGGACATCCCCATCGGCCACAAGGTAGCCTTGCGCAAGATGGCCGTGGGCGACACCGTCATGAAATACGGCATCGACATGGGCAAGGTCGTCAAGGCGATTTCGGCGGGCGAGCATGCCCATGTGCACAACATCAAAACCAAACGCTGGTGATGTTGTGGTGCATGGGGCTATTGCGCAAGCCGCATGCGGCGTTGCGATCCTCGCAAGGCGGGCGCCTTGCTCCGGGTCGCGCCTGGCCTGCGGCTTGCTCGCTACGCCCTCTGCACCACACCATGTAGCGCGTTTGAACAGAACTTACGTCAAAGCGCGGGCGCTTTCTTCGCCTCGCTTCAACACCTCATTCAGCTGAAAGCAAAACTATGTCCGTCGTCAGCAAAAAAACCACCTTTATGGGCTACCGCCGCGAAAACGGCCGGGTCGGCATCCGCAACCACGTCATCATCCTGCCGCTGGACGATCTGTCCAATGCAGCCGCTGAAGCCGTGGCCCACAACATCAAGGGCGCACTGGCCATTCCGCACCCCTACGGCCGCCTGCAGTTCGGCGCCGACCTTGATCTGCACTTCCGCACGCTCATCGGCACCGGTTGCAACCCCAATGTGGCCGCGGTCGTGGTCATCGGCATCGAAGACGGCTGGACACAAAAGGTCGTCGACGGCATCAAGACCACCGGCAAGCCGGTGGTGGGCTTTGGCATCGAAGGCCATGGCGACCATGAAACCATCATGAAAGCCAGCAAGGCTGCGCGGGAATACGTGCAGTGGGCCAGCGAGAAACAGCGCGAAAAATGCGACATCAAGGAACTTTGGGTCAGCACCAAATGCGGTGAAAGCGACACCACCAGCGGCTGCGGCGCCAACCCCACCGTGGGCAATGCCTTTGACAAGCTGCACAAGCTGGGCAACTACCTGTGTTTTGGCGAGACCACCGAACTCACCGGCGGCGAGCACATCGTGGCCGCCCGCTGCAAGACCGACAAGGTGCGTGAACAGTTCATGCACATGTTCAACCGCTACCAGGACGTCATCAACGCGCACAAGACCAGCGACCTGTCCGACAGCCAGCCCACCAAGGGCAACATCGCCGGCGGCCTGACCACCATCGAAGAGAAAGCGCTGGGCAACATCCAGAAGATCGGCAAGAAGTGCACCGTCGACGGTGTCATCGACAAGGCCGAGATGCCCACGCATCCGGGCCTGTGGTTCATGGACAGTTCGTCTGCTGCCGCTGAAATGGTCACGTTGTGTGCGGCCAGCGGTTATGCGGTGCACTTTTTCCCCACGGGCCAGGGCAACGTCATCGGCAACCCCATCCTGCCGGTCATCAAGATCTGCGCCAACCCGCGCACCGTGCGCCTGATGAGCGAACACGTGGACGTGGACAGCTCCAGCTTGCTGCAACGCGAGATCTCGCTGGACGAAGCCGGCGACCAACTGCTGGAATGCATGCTGCGCACGGCCAACGGCCGCCTGACCGCGGCTGAAGCGTTGGGCCACCGCGAGTTTGTGCTGACGCGCCTGTACGAAAGCGCGTAAGCGCCAGCGTCAACGCCAACCTCAACGGGTTCCGCGGCCAGTACGACTGGCCGCGGACGCTTGCACACATTGCTGCAATTGCTCTTCGGGGTAAGCGCCGATGACAAACGGTTGTTGTTGCCGCAGGCTCATGGGCTGATCTGTTTGCCCTTTACCCGTTCATTTGACAGGAGTCTTGCCATGAACCGAACCATTCACCGCAACGTGTTGACGCTGGGCCTGATGGCCGCGGTTGCTACAGCAGCCAGCGCCGCCTATCCCGAGAAGACGGTCAACTACATCATTCCGTTTGGCCCCGGCGGTGAGTCCGACATTTCTGCGCGACTGCAAGAGCCCGTGTTCAAGAAACTCACCGGGCAGAGCATGGCCATTCAATACAAGCCGGGTGCCGGCGGTGCGGCCAGCTGGTCGCAGCTCAATGGCATGGCGCCCGATGGCTACACGGTGATGGGCAGCAACCTGCCGCACATCGTGCTGCAACCACTGCAGAAGGACGTGGGCTACAAGACCGACGACATCCGCACGCTGTACTGGTTCCACTTCACGCCCGACGCGCTGCTGGTCCATGCCGACAGCCCCATCAAGACGCTGGCCGACTTCGTCGCCGCAGCCAAGAAGTCGCCGGGTGCCACCACCCTGTCAGGATCGGGCACCAACTCGGCCAATCATCTGGCGCAGCAGCAGTTCGACAAGATGGCGGGCATCAAGACCACCTACGTGCCCTTCGGCGGCACCGGGCCTTCGAACACCGCCTTGCTGGGCAAACAGGTGGCAGGCAGCTGGGGTTATTCCACCATCCAGATTCAACTGGGCGCACAGGTGCGCTGCCTGGGCGTGGCGCTTGAAAAACGGCACCCCAAACTGCCGGACTGCCCCACCTTCAAGGAACAGGGTTTCAATCTGGTAGGCGGCGCCTACCGCGGCGTGGCCGTACCCAAGTCCACACCGGCTGATGTGCAGGCCAAACTGGCCGACACACTGTCCAAGATCAACACCGACCCCGACTTCGTCAAGAAGATGGAAGATGGCGGTTTTGCGCTGCTGAACGTGGGCCCGGCCGAGATGGACAAGTTCCAGGCCGACATCAAGGCGCGTTATGAAGCGTTGGCCAAGGAAATGGGCATCGCCAAGAAGTAAGCAACAAACCAGCAGGCAGCACCGACAACGCCGTGGGCAATCTTGAATTTCTGCTGTCGGCGCTGACACCGCTGAACCTGCTGTTTGCCTTGGCGGGTGTGGCCGCAGGCACCGTGATCGGTGCCCTGCCCGGCCTCACGGCCACCATGGCGGTGGCCGTGCTGGTGCCGTTCACGTTTGCCATGCCGCCGTCGTCGGCATTGATCGCGCTGGGCGCCATCTACACCGGCGCCATCTACGGCGGCGCCTATGCCGCCATCCTGCTGAACACACCGGGCACACCCTCGTCCATCGCCACCACGTTTGACGGTTATCCCATGGCCCGCGGTGGCCGGGGTGACCTGGCCTTGACGCTGGCCTGCCTGTCTTCGGTCATCGGGGGCCTGGTGGGCGCGGGTTTCCTGCTGCTGCTGGCACCGCCCATGGCCACCGTGGCGCTGAAGTTCGGCCCGGTGGAGTATTTCTGGCTGGCCATCTTCGGCCTGACGCTGATCGCCTCACTGGGTGAAGGCAGCACCATCAAGGGCCTGCTGGGCGGCTGCCTGGGTCTGCTGCTGTCGATGGTGGGCGTCGCCGAGGTGGGCGGCGACGTGCGCTACGTGGGCGAATTCAAGTCGCTGCTCGGCGGCCTCGACGTGGTGTCGGCCCTCATCGGCCTGTATTGCATTCCGGTGCTGATTGAACTGGTGGCTGCACCGGGGCAACACCTGGACACCGCCCAGCGCGTGGCGGGCTTTCGGCTGCGCGAGGCGATCGCGCTGATGATGCAGTCCAAGGTCAACCTGGCCCGCAGTTCCATCATCGGTACGGTGGTGGGCATCCTGCCGGGCGCCGGTGGGTCGATCGCGTCGCTGGTGGCCTACTCCGAGGCACGACGTGTTTCGCCGCGTCGCGACAACTTCGGCAAGGGCGAACCCGACGGCGTGCTGGCGACCGAATCAGCCAACAACGCCACGGTGGGCGGCGGCTTCATCCCCACACTGGTGCTGGGCATCCCGGGCACACCGCCCGATGCCATCATCCTGGGCGCCCTGCTGGTGCAGGGCATCCGCACGGGCCCCACGCTGTTCACCGAACAGGCACCCATCGTCTACACTTTCATCTGGGGCCTGATCCTGGCGACGCTGCTGATGTTGCCGGTGGGGCTGCTGATCGGGCGTTTTGCCTTCCGCGCCATCGTGCAGATTCCCAAGGCCGTGCTGGTGCCGGGGGTTGCGCTGCTGACCGTGCTGGGCAGCTTCGCGGTGCACAACAACATCCACGAAGTGCAGCAGATGGTGGTGCTGGGGGTGGCGGCCTGGGTGCTGGCCAGGCTGGGTTTTTCAGCCTCGCCGATCGTGCTGGGACTGATCCTGGGCTCGATTGCCGAACGCGGTTTTGTGCAGGGCCATTTGATCGGCGGCGCACGGGGCAGCGTACTGGGCGAATTTTTCAACCGGCCGTTGTCCATGGCCATCATGGCGTTCATCGTGCTGGGTCTGGCCTGGCCCTGGTGGCTGAAACACCGGCAGAAAAAATCCGAAGGGGCCACCCGTGTCTGAAGCAAGCCGGTCAGCCAAACCGACCCGCGACCTGGCAGGGGCCATCGGCAGTGCGCTGCTGGTGCTGCTGGGTGCCGTGGCCTTCAGCCAGGCCGCTGATTTTTCCGATCTGGGTGCCGTGTTCCCGCGCGCGATCGGCGGCCTGATGGTCATGCTGGGCGTGGCCTACCTGGTGCTATTTGCCCTGGGCCGTACACAGGCATCAACACCGGTCCAGGGCTCCAACCTGCGCCGCGCCGGCGTGGCCGCCGTGATGCTGGCCTGGGCGTTTATGCTGGGGCCACTGGGCTTTTTGTTGAGCAGCGCGCTGGCCTTTGCCTTGCTGTTGCTGGTGGCCAACCACGACCGCTGGACCTTGCGCTCCTCGGTGATCTATGGGTTGGCCGGTGCAACGCTGTTGCTCGGTTTGTATGCACTCTTCAAACTGGTGCTGCAGGTGCCGCTGCCCTGAGCGCACGACAAGCACTGCTGGCGTGGCTTTGACCTTGCACCCCGCCGTCGCTGAACCTCCCTTTTTTCATCACCCGACCGACCACACCATGCGCATCCTGATCTGCGAATTCATGGACGAGCCTGCCGTTGAAAGCCTGCGCGCGCGTCACGATGTCTTGTACGACCCCAAGCTGGTCGACGATCCTGCGCGTTTGCTGAAAGAAGCCGCCAACGCCCATGTGCTGGTCGTGCGCAACCGCACGCAGGTGCGGGGTGACCTGCTGGCCGCCTTGAAAGTCTGCAAGGTCGTAGGCCGCCTGGGTGTGGGCCTGGACAACATCGACCTTCCAGGCTGCGCAACGCGTGGTCTTCAGGTGATACCCGCCACCGGCGCCAACGCCTTGAGCGTGGCGGAATACGTGGTCGGCACGACCATGCTGCTGCTGCGGGGCGCCTACCAGCACACGGCGGCTGTGGCGGCGGGTACCTGGCCGCGCAATGCACTGTCGGCAGGCCGCGAAGCCGGCGGCAAGACGCTGGGCCTGGTGGGCTACGGTTCCATCGGTCAGTTGACCGCAAAGCTGGCCCGTGGCGTGGGCATGCAGGTAGTGGCCTTTGATGCCCTGATGGACGGCGATCACCCGGCCTTTGCAGACGGCCATGCCCGCTGTGCGGGGCTGGAAGAAGTCATCAGCATGAGCGATGCCGTGAGCCTGCATGTGCCGCTGGTGGACAGCACCCGCGGCCTGTTCAATGCCGAGCGCATTGCGTCCATGAAAAGAGGCGCCGTGCTGATCAACACCGCGCGTGGTGGCATCGTCGACGAAGTGGCACTGGCCGCCGCGCTGAAGCAGGGCCACCTGGGGGGTGCCGCCATCGATGTGTTTGACACCGAACCCTTGCCCGCAGCGCCCCACTTCCAGGACTGCCCCAACCTTGTTCTGACGCCGCATGTGGCCGGTGTCACCGCCGAGGCCAACGAGCGCGTGAGTTCACTGATTGCACAAAAAGTGCTGGAGGCGCTGAAGTGAAGCTGCCCGTTGCAGAAGTTCAAGCGCTGGTAGCCGGCGCCTTGCAGCGCGCGGGTGCCAGTGAACCCATGGCCCAAAGCACCGCGCGCGCGCTGGTGTTGGCCGAAAGCCAGGCCCAGGGTGGCCATGGCCTGTCGCGCGTAGCGCAGTACAGCACGCATCTGCGCAATGGCCGCGCCGTCGGCCAGGCCGTGCCCCAGGTGTTGCGCCGCAAGGGCGCCGCGCTGGTGGTGGATGCCGGTGAAGGCCTGGCCTTTCCCGCCTGTGATCTGGCCATTTCGGAGGCCATCAATACCGCGCGCACCCAGGGCGTGGCGGTGGTCGGTGTCGTGCGGAGCCACCACTGCGGCGTCGTGGTGGACCACCTGCGCGCCGTGGCAGCCGCAGGCATGGTGGGTTTGGGTTTTGCCAACTCGCCCGCGGCCATGCCGGCGGCCGGCGGTAAACACCCGATCTTCGGTACCAACCCCGTGGCCGCGGTATTTCCGCGCCGCAGCGGCGACCCCCTGATGATCGACCTGAGCCTGTCGGAAGTGGCGCGTGGCAAGGTCATGCTGGCGGCCAAGGAAGGCCGCGCCATTCCGGCTGGCTGGGCGCTGGACGCACAAGGCCAGCCGACCACCGACGCCAAGGCCGCGCTATCGGGGTCGATGCTGCCGGTGGGCGCTGTCAGTTCACCCAAGGGCGCCATGCTGGCGCTGGTGGTGGAACTGCTGGTAACGGCCGTCATCGGCGCCAACTTCGGGTATGAGGCGTCGACCTTTTTTGTCGACGAAGGCAACCGCCCGCGCATCGGGCAGGCCTTCATCGTCATCGACCCCGGCGCACTGGCCGGCAACGATCACTACCTCGACCGGCTGGAAGTGCTGGTGGCCGAGATGATGACCGACGACGGTGTGCGGCTGCCAGGTGCCCGACGCGAAGTGCTGCGCCGCAAGGCCGAGGCCGAAGGGCTGGAAGTCAGCGACGCCATGCTGGCGCAGCTGCGGGGCTGATTCGACGCGAACACGGCGCCGGTTGCATTGGAGACCCAAGACGTGCGCTGCACCCGTGCAGCGCACGCCAGGTCAGTCTGCGCCGTCGTTGGCCGCGTCGCCGCCCAGGCGCCGCACGTTCGACGCGTAGCCCTCCGCCCCCAACACCGCCACCTGCCCAGCCTGCGCACAGGCACGTTTGAGCAGCGTTTCCGCGTCCTTGCCATGGTCGGGGTACAGCGCCATGCCCACTGTGGCCTGCACCCGGCAGGTCTGGCCAGCCACCAGAAAGGGCAGTTGCAGCGTGCGCACCAGCTTGGCGGCGACGCCGTCGGCGTCACCCTTGTTTTCCAGGTGGCCCAGCAGCACGCCAAAAGAGTCGCTGGCGATGGCCGCCACCACGTCGCTGGCCCGCAGCCCGCTGCGCAGCCGCACCGCCACCTTGCGCCGCAGCACATTGCCCGACTCGGCCCCCAGCCGTCCAGCGGCCTGCGCCAGGCCGTCCACCTGCAGCACCAGCAGCACCATGGGCGCAGGTTCGCGTTCACGCAGCGCCAGCAACTGCGTCATGTGTTCCAGCAGTTGTGCCTGGTGTGGCAGGCCAGTGGCCAGGTCGGTCGCGTAGGCGGTGCGTGCAGCACGTTCGATGCGCTTGCGCAGCACGGCATGCCGCAGTTGCGCCGACAACGTGGCCGCGTCGCTGGGCGCCAGGATGCATTCGACACCGCGGTCCAGCAACTGCATTTCGGTGGCCTGGTCCTGCACCGGCGTCATCACCAACCAGGCGCTGTCCAGGGCCGATGCCATCAGGCCCTTGCGCTGCACCAGTTCGGTCAACGCCTGGGGTGTTGGCGCCCACACCAGCACCGCATCTTCGGGCAGGTCATGGTTCAACTGGTCGCTGCTGGCCACGGCCCAACCCGACGCGGCCAAAGACTGCATCAGTGCTGGGTCAGTCCCCAGTCCGAGCAGCGACATCGGGGCTTGTGTCATGGCGAACTCATGGAGCGGGTGAAGGGAATCGAACCCTCGTATGAAGCTTGGGAAGCTGCCGTTCTACCATTGAACTACACCCGCAGCGAAACGGAGTTTACGTGATCGAGGGCCACGCTTGTTGCGCAACGGGTCAGGTCGCGATAGGGAATGTCCTGTGGCGGGACAGTCGCGCATCGATCAATATCAGTCATCGCTTATCTAAAGATGGAGTTGACGATGAACGTGCAAAACAAAGGATCTCGCTGGACGGCCTTGGCCGTGTTCGGCGCCGCCATGCTGATTTCCGGCGCCGCTTGGGCCCAGAGCAAGGTGGTGTTCCAGGTCAGTGACAACGACCCCATGAAATGGAACCTGACGCTGAACAACGTGCGCAATGTGCAGTCGGACCTGGGAGAAGACAAGGTCACCGCCGAGATCGTCGTCTATGGACCCGGCATTGGCATGCTCAAGGCCGGCTCGCCGGTGGCACAACGGGTGGCCGATGCCCTGGGCAAAAACGTCAAGGTGGTAGCCTGCGAAAACACCATGAAGGCGCAGAAGCTGACCTATGACGACATGCTGCCCAAGATTGGCTATGTACCAGCCGGTGTGGTGGAACTGATCCAACGCCAGGGCGACGGCTACGCCTACATCAAACCCTGATTCAACGCAGGCGCAGGCCCTCGGAACAGGCCTGTACCAGCTTGACCAGGCGGGCGGCGCGGGTCTCGGGCTTCATCGCCGTCGTCCGGGCACAATCGCCGCGCGATGAGCACAGCAGACCCCCAAGACACGACTTCCCCGCCCGCCCTGACGGGCGACGACCCCACATCCACACCGCCTGCAACGCCGCTGCACCGCCCGGTGCGCACTTTTGTCGTGCGTGCCGGGCGCAGCGGTACCGGCCAGCAGCGTGCGCTGCTGGAACTGGGCCCGCGTTTTGTGCTGCCCTACAGCGCAACCCCCGCCAACCTTGACGCGGCCTTTGATCGCGCAGCGCCCCTGGTGCTGGAAATCGGCTTTGGCATGGGCCAGGCCACGGCCGCGGTGGCACAAGCCCACCCGCAGACCAATTTTCTGGGTGTCGAGGTGCACCCACCGGGCGTGGGCGCCTTGCTGAAATTGATCGGCGAACAGCAGCTGAACAACATTCGCATCGTTCAACACGACGCGGTCGAGGTGCTGACCCACATGATCCCGCCAGCGCGCCTGGCGGGCGTGCACATCTGGTTTCCGGACCCCTGGCACAAGAAGCGCCACCACAAGCGTCGCATGATCCAGCCGGCCCTGGTGCAGCTGCTGGTCAGCCGCCTGCAGCCCGGCGCCACGCTGCACCTGGCCACCGACTGGCAGCCTTATGCGGAACAGATGCTGGAGGTACTGAGCGCCGCACCGGGCCTGACCAATACCGCGCCCGACGAGGGCTTTTGCGAACGCCCCGCGTCACGCCCCCTGACCAAATTTGAACAACGCGGGCAGCGCCTGGGGCATGGCGTGTGGGACTTGATCTTCCGGCGCGGCTGAGCACGCCGGTACCGGGCGCACCCGCGCGCTTTCAGTCCTTCCAGTCCACCACGCCAAGGTAGGCCGTGAGCAGCACGACGCCCCCGAAGATGATGCGGTACCAGGCAAAGGGCGTGAAGTCGTGGGTGGACACATAGCGGATCAGCCAGCGGATGCACAGCAGCGCCGCAAAAAACGACACCACCAGACCCACCACAAACATCGGCACGTCAGCAACCGACAGCAGTTCGCGGTTTTTCAGCACCGAATAGGCACCAGCCCCCATCAACGTGGGAATGCCCAGGAAGAAGCTGAACTCTGTTGCGGCCTTGCGCGAAAAGCCGAACAACATGGCTCCGATGATGGTGCTGCCCGACCGGCTGGTGCCCGGCACCAGGGCCAGGCACTGCATCAGCCCCACCTTCAGTGCGTCCATGGCCGTCATGTCGTCCACCGTCTCAACACGGGCGCGGCGGTTGCCCTGACGGTCCAGGGCACCAAATTTCTTGCGATGGCGGGACTCCACCCACAGGATGATCAGGCCGCCCACGATGAAGGCCGTGGCCACCGGAACGGGGTGAAAGAGCTTGGCCTTGATGATCTTGCCCAGGCTCAGCCCCAGCACCACCGCCGGGATGAAGGCAATCAGCACATTGCGGGCAAAACGCTGGGCGATGGGATCGGTGCGGATGCCGCTGACGGTGTGGCTGAGCCGTTCGCGGTATTGCCAGATGACCGCAAACATGGCGCCGGTCTGGATGGCGATCTCGAAGACCTTGATCTTCTCACCGGTGAAGTTCAGCAGCGAGGCGGCCAGGATCAGGTGGCCTGTGGACGAGATGGGCAGGAACTCGGTCAGGCCTTCCACCACACCCATGACGGCGGCCTTGAGAAGTTCCATCAGGTCCAAAGTCGAGATCCCAAAAAAATGCGCCGCGCGGGGCTGCGCGGCGACGGCATGAAATCATAGCGCTCAGGCCAGCGTCGCTGGCGCTGTCCGCCCCGCAGGCTACTTGCCAAACGGCTGCAGCGTGATTTCCAGCCCATTGCGCGTGATGTCGATGGCCGAGGGGCGCACACCGGCCTTCTGCAACTGCGCCATTTTTTCGGGCGGAACGCGGTACAGCGTCATGCCCTCCAGCACCCGTTCCACCAGCGCTGCCGCCACCCGCTCCATCGCGGTCCGGCGCAGCCCCGTCGTCTTGACGCTGCCTGCCGGAGCGGCCACGTCGCCGTCCAGCGCCAGGTCCTCCACCCGCACCTGGTCCAGGCGCACCGACAGATCCGACGGCTCCCAGCGCACACCGGCGTTGAAGTCCAGTCGCCCCACAACCCGCGAGCCCAGCAAACGCTCGCGAGCGTTGATGTCCACCAGCGCAGCCAACCGGTTCTGGTCGGGCAACAGGCGCAGGCTGGGAGAACTGGCCCGTACCTCGAACAAGTCCAGCAATTGCCGGTCCATGGGAAATTGAGCCTGCAACTGGCGTTGCAGTTGCGCTTCGCTCAGGACGATGCGCTGTGGCGCCAGCAACTGCGCGCAGCCGACCAGGCCCATACCCAGAACCCAGCCTGCCAGACCCAGGCCGATCGCGCGTCGGCCAAGGACGGGGCCCGGTGCAGGATCAAGCTCCAGGCCGCTGGTGACCCGGCGACCCGCTTGCTGCACGCCACGACGAACCAGGCGGTGTGCCATGAACGAATCCTCCCCTTAGTTGCCCCCCCGCACTATGGCATGTCCGCATGCGCCAGCATGCGGCGCCGGTCAGCAGCGCCGGAATTGGCAAATCAACCACAGCCGCAGGCCGGCCCTCACCATCGGCTTGACCGGGCCGCTCGCCGGCCTCTATATTAATGACCCATGAGTCATTAATATGCAACTGAAACCCAAAACCGACCCCAATAAACCTGACGGCACAGGCCCCACCAGCTCAACCAGCGCCAGCGCGCCCAAGGCAGCACGACAGCGGCGCAAGGAAGCACGGCCGCAAGAGTTGCTGGACGCTGCCCTGGCCTTGTTTGTCGAAAAGGGTTTTGCGGCCACCCGCACCGAAGAGGTGGCCAAACGCGCCGGTGTGTCCAAAGGCACGCTGTACCTTTACTACCCCAGCAAAGAAGACCTGTTCAAAGCGGTGGTGCGCCAGAACCTGGGCAGCCTGATCGCCGAGGGCCAGCAACTGGCCCAGCAGTTTGAAGGCAGCAGCGCCGAGCTGTTGCGTTTGCTGATGCAGGCCTGGTGGGCGCGAGTAGGCGACACGCCGGTGGCCGGCATCCACAAGGTGGTGCTGGCTGAAGTGCGCAACTTCCCCGACCTGGCGCAGTTCTACACCGACGAAGTCATCCTGCCGGCCGACAGCCTGATCACCACGGCCGTGCAGCGCGGCATCGACCGGGGCGAGTTCTGCGCCCTGCCCCTGCACGAAGTGGCCCATGTGCTGATCGCCCCGCTGATGTTCATGGCCATCCACCGTCACTCCTTCGGCTGCTGCCCCGTGCATGGTGGTGTGGAGGTGGACCCTCAGCTCATGCTGCAAACCCATATGGACCTGGTGCTGCGCGGGCTGGAAGTTCGCACGTCCGCACCGGCCCACCTTCCATCTCCTTCGAAACCGTCGATATCTTGAACCGTTCTTCAAAACGCTGGGTCTGGCTCATGGCCTCGCTGACCCTGGTCGCCGTGGCCGCGTGGCTGGCCCGTGGGCATTTCCAACGGCCGACTGCAGAAAAAGGCGCCCAGGCGCCGAACACCCAACCCGCAACCGGCGCCAATGCCGCCGAAGTGGCCATCGAACTCACCGGGGGCGATCTGGCCCGGGCGCACTGGGCTGATCTGGGCGCAGGCCTGTCCGTCACGGGCAGCGTGAAGGCGGTCAACAGCGCCTTTGTCAAAGCCAAGGTTGCGGGTGAACTCAAGAGCCTGACCGTGCGTGAAGGTGAACAGGTCAGCGCCGGCCAACTGCTGGGCGTGGTGGACGGCACGGAATACGAACTGCGGGTGCGCCAGGCCGAAGAACAGGCCGTGGCGCTGCAGGCGCAACTGGACATTGCCCAGCGTACCCTGGCCAACAACAAGGCGCTGGTGGATCAGGGCTTCATTTCACGCACGGCGCTGGACGCGTCCACCAGTAATGTCAGCGCGGCCCTGGCATCCCTGCAGGGCGCGCGTGCAGCAGCCGACTTGTCGCGCAAGGCCGCGCGCGACACACGGATCACGGCACCCATTTCCGGCCTGGTGTCGCAGCGCCTGGTGCAGGCGGGTGAACGGGTGGGGGTCGACGCCCGCATTCTGGAAATCGTCGACCTGTCCAAGCTGGAGCTGGAAGCGCTGGTGCCGCCCGAAGACGTGGTGTCGCTGCGCCTGGGGCAGTCGGCCCAGGTGCTGGTTGACGGCCTGTCCCAGCCTGTAGCCGCTCGTGTGGCCCGCATCAACCCGGTGGCGCAAACCGGCACCCGCAGCGTGCAGGCCTACCTGTCGCTGGCCCCGGCATCCGGTCTGCGCCAGGGGCTGTTTGCCCGCGCCACGGTGGAACTGAGCCGCCAACGCGCACTGGTAGTGCCGGTTTCGGCCCTGCGCTACGAACAGTCGCAGCCCTATGTGCTGGTGGTGGTGGACGGCGTGGCCCGGCAGCGCCCGGTGGACACCGGCTTGCGCGGCACTGCTGGCCGGGATGC